>JAFLTD010000002.1 GCA_022510625.1 Lachnospiraceae bacterium | reverse complement strand
TTCCTCACTATTTTCCAGATCCTCCTATTTGCCACTCTATAAAATCATATAATCCCAAATCACCAACCATCAGTTCGACAGGTACCTGGGTTTTAGTGTTCCTATTCATAGCTGGGGTTCAACGTTCTCAATTATCTATTTTATATATCAACTTTTTAACGTATTTCATAAATGTACTCCGTACTTTCCGTCACAACTAAATTATTCTTCGTTCAAATACATCGATCATACTATCGGGGGTGTAATTATAAATCTTACACCTATAAAAATCTGCATACTTTCTCAATTCAAAAAACATGGAAAAGCAATTGCTTATTCTATGTAAATAATAAGCAACCGCACTCCCTTCAAATCCAAACTTGCCTTTCGTTACTGCCTTTACTGATAGATCCTCTAATTTTTCTTCATAAAAATGTTTACTACAATTATAAACTATATTATTTTGATCTACTATCAGATCTTTAAACATACTAAATTCCGTACCCAATAATGCAATTTCCTTGTATCCAAAAGTAATTCCCCAAAAAATTGCAGATTCCAAAACAGTATCCATGCCGGGATTTGCCAGGTTTTTCTTGTATAACTTATAATATCTCTCTTTTTCCGGCAAAATTTTGTTTCTGTTTAATCTAATAACAGTAAGGTTTTTATTTTTAAATGTTATATTTCCATGATAGTTTGTTATGATAAATGCCTTCCAATCAATCTTTTCTAATACTTTATTAACATTGTTCTTAATTCTATCATAATACTCCTTCCTGTTGCCTTCTCCTTCTGGAATTTTCCCCCAAAAAACAGGGTCAACTAAGATAAAAAAAGACGGCTTGAATCTGAAAATATCCTCTTTGTTTGTGTAGATAGCATGATTCATACACATAAGGTCATAAGAAGAAAATTTCTCCGCCTGCTTTTCATTTTTCCAGAACTCGTTCGCGCTTGGTCCATTTGCCAAAATAAGAAGTTTTTTATCAGCTCCCATTTCGGTCGGTTTCGTTATTGGTGCTTTTACTAAAGTATATATGATATCCATCCACTTTTTTAAAGTAATCATTTTATCGACCTACACAATCCTTCTTTCCACTTAAGTGCTTACTAATCAAAAATGACTGTTCATTTATATCAACGCCTACCTGCAATTGTTTTAACACATTAATATATCCATCTATTCCTATAATTCGTATTAATAACTTCATAAATATAATAAACACACGTCCGATAAATGTCTGTCCCACATTTTCCCTTACGTCAGCAGTGTCTATTACATTTTCTGAATGAATCTTCTTTTTTTCCTTTCTCTTTGATATCAACTTTTCCTTTTTTAATATCTTATAGAAGTTTCCATCAGTTACTGAAAACGGATTACTTAAATAATCTTTATATTTTTTATATATTCTTCTATGAAATAGATTGATTGTATCACCATTAGAAAAACTGCCATATGCATAGGGTAACTTGGAATATATTTCATATCCATTTTCCACTAATTCTTTCTGATATTCTAATATTATTTTAGATAAGACGCGACATTTGTCATCCGATATTTTTATTCCATGTTTTCTAAAAAAAACTGCTGGAGTCTCTAATTTTATTCCGGAAAAATGAAATAATTTCAAACTTTCCTTCTCTTTCCCATCCTTAATAAAATATCTTTCATCTTCCCATATAACATCACGTTCATGATAATTCCAGTCTGCTATATTATACGCTTTACTTCTCATCACATAATAATTATCAGAAAATATTGGAAGATATCCAACCCATTTTTGATCTACAAACAGCCTGTTATCACGAAAACAATAAATCTCTAACCGTTTTTTCCACCAATGCAAAAAGTTTTGGCTGTCATTTGAATTTCTTGCAGCCAAAAACCCCAAGTTAAAAACCCCTCTATCCAAAATATGCGTTTCTTTTTCATTGGGAGCACTATTCATATCAACAATATGTGGCGTTAATACAAAATCCCATTTATCCAATTGTTCGAAAACAAAATCCAAAGAATCCATTACCCATATGTCCGGATCTAAATATATTACTTTGTCGTATTTCTTTTCATTCATTAAATAAAGCATAAAAAAAGGCTTTACTGCTGTTGAAAATTCTACGACATCATACATAAAAATCTGTTGTTCTAGGTTTGGTATACTAAACTTTTCAACTTCATAAACAGGAAAACCTACTCGATCCAATACAATCCCTTCAGATTTATCTGATAAAAAAATTATAAAATCACAATCCGCATTATATTTCCGTACAGATTTTCCCAATGTAATGGCAGATGCTAAATAATTTTTTGCAACTATAGTAAATATAACGTTCATCCTATACCCCTTTATACACTTATGGTTATTCAATCTACTTATTGAGATAAGTGCTTTTCAACATGAACCATACCTTTTCTTAAATAAGACATCTCCAGGTTGTATGTATAAACAAAATCATATTGCGTTTAAAACCTTGCTTTTATTTCCTTCCATCTGCTACTCCACAATTTGAAAAATATTTTTATATAAAGAAGTATCTGTATCGCAAATAATTGGACTATTTATATTTTATTCACATAAAATACTATTATAATATATAATAGCTGCCAATTTCCGTCAATGTATTTTATTTGAAATACTGTTTTTCTCTTTTCGTTTCACATAATATATTTTTCTTTTTATCACATTTAACAAGAATTGTTGCTTTTGATAAGTAATATACACAGAATTTATACAGGAACACATATTATAAACCATATTAATTAAGAATTTGTTAATCCTATGTTTGAGACATCGTATTATTTAATATCCTTCCTAAGCAGAATATATCCAATGTTAGAAAGATAACCATACAAATACAAAAGGATATGCCTTTTTCCTCCGATTCTCATATGATATCTCATGAACGAATAAAACGGCAGCCCTTTTGGACTAAACATCTTTTTTAACCTGACTGTTCTTTTGACGTTCTTATCTCTAAAGCTTCCTTCTATAGAATTCACATCACATCGTCCTACACAATCACGGGCAACATATATTTTATAACCCGCCTTCCACATTCTATAAGAATAGTCATAATCTCCGCCTCCATGTTGATATTTACCATCAATAATTCCAACGTTCTCCACAACATTCTTATCTATCAAGAAACAATTCCAATTTGCCCAAAAGCACTCCTTTTCTTTTCCCTCCGGCAGAACAAAATTTTTATTTCTATCTCTTCCCCCATATGTGAAATTTTCAGAAGATATTGCTTTAGTAGTTCCCACAATTCCGCAGCTCCCATCTGCTTCCTGATAGCTATGAAACATAATCTGTAAAGCATTATCAAAAAAATCCACATCATCATTTACCATCAGATAATAATCACAAGCATCTGCGACTGCATCCTTCATTACCCTATGCATGCCTTTGCACCAGTATAAATTCCCGGAGCTTTGAAACACCGCATGTGTCGGCAACATTTCTTTTAAGCACTCATAAGTGCCGTCTGTTGACCTATCATCGCATATATATATTTTATATTCCAAATTCAGCCGTTCCAACTGCGGCAACAATTTATTGATACAGTTGACCGTCTTATCCTTTCTGTTATAACAAGTCAATAATACTGCAAGTGTTTCTCGCCCCATAATCCTTTGAGCCTCCATTTTCTACTCTTTCATTCTCACTTCAATCACCTTTTTCAAATAGATATCTGATCTATCTTTTGGAGTATACTTGTCTGCTGTTGCCTTTGCATTTTGAGAAATCTGCCGCAAATCTAAGGAATCCATTTTCATGATACTTTCAAGGCATTCCGTCAATTCCTTCACATCCAAAGCCTTAACCAAAAAGCCATTCTCGCCATTCAAGATTATTCCATCAATACCTTCTTCTTTTGACCCTATAGTAATACAGCCGTTAGCCATAGCTTCTAGGTACACTAAGCCTAACGTTTCATGTCGAGCCGGCATGACAAAAACATCCGCCTTTGACATATATTCATAAACCTCTTCACGAGATCGTTTTCCGGCTATCGCAACATGTTCCTCAAGGTGCAATTCCTTAATAAGAGATTGCAGATTTTCAAGCTCCTCACCTTCGCCGATAATTGTCAATTCGAATGCATACTCTTTACTAATGTTGTTTAAACTTTCAAGTATTACATCTACTCCCTTTTGCTTAATCAATTTTCCAACATATAGTATATTCTTTTTTCTTACGTTCCAAGCATTCCAATCTTTTTCATGATACTCTTCACACTGTGGGACACCGGAGCTGATAATCACTTCCTTGAGACAATCAATTTTACCCAATTCAAGAAGCTGCCTGTATATAGAATGGCTTCTCGAAAATACTGCATCAAATTGATCATTAATCAAGTTTATTTTCCTTCGTACAACACCCTTTCCCCACCTGGCAGAGTCAAGCCAATCAGTATCGCTTCTGTGTAAGACAGCAATTTTAGGGCAATCGATTTTTAAGTACTTAATATAATCAACAACATTAAGCACCGGCATATGAGCAATTACAACATCCGGCTTCTCTATACATCCTAAAACTTTGTTCATTTTATTGACCATAACTTTTTCAAAAAAGCCAAAAAAATGTATATTAAAACGGGCAAACAGATTGGCAATACCGGTAAATCGATAAATTCGAACTTTATCCCTTTCACAATATTGATAGCCCTTCAACAATTTTATTTGTTCAATAAGTTTTCCTCTCCTCAAAATATGGGGAGCATAGATCCAGTCTTCCTTAAAACATATCACCTCATGTGAATCTGTCCAAAAGCGCACCAGATCATGTATTGCATTTGTCACCTCTATCGGTGAATCATCAGGATATAATGCGGTAATAATTAGTATGCGCATTTATTCTTCTCCTCGTCTCCGCATTTAGACATAATTATCCAAATATAAATTCTATCACTTTCTTCAAATTATTTTTCATATCGCAGTTGCGTATTGCAAAATCGCGGATTTCTTTATTCACAGTACGACTATCCTTTTGCGTATATACATTGTCATAGAACTCAATAATCTTATGCACATCTATCGGTGTACCGTTATTTTCAAATTCCAAATAATATAAAAAATCTTCCTTCTCAAAAACGTCGGTCTTACTACCCGTAATAACCGGCAACCCTTTAGCTAGATACTCCCTTATTTTAAGATCACCTGACGTTTGATATCCAATCCTGTACTTACCCAGTGATCCCACTGCCAGATTACATTTGTCATATATATTGTCCAGTTCTTCTCCCCTTTTTTCACCATAAAATATAATTCTTTTTTCTAAATGATATTTCTTACATAAATCTATATATCGAGGCAATTCATTTCCCGGCTCCGCCTTACCCCCTATCATATGAAATTCTATTTCACGTTTTCCACCTTTTTCATAGTATTCCTTCATTCCTTCTATCAGGCGGTCGTATCCGTGGCTAATATTCATTCCAGCCACAGCAATCATTCTAATAACATCGGTTTCCTCTGGTTCTCTGCACCTGGTATCGCTTATACTAATCCCATTCTCGATTCGCAGGACCTGAATACCGAATGCACTGTCTACTCTATGTGGTATGACAATTCTATCTACATATCTCTTATATTTTCTACCTGCATTCCAATCTTTAATAATAATAGGAATATAAAGCAAAGTATACAACCAAGAAGTTGTCATATACCATGTGGTAGGATAATCCGGAAGTTCCAACAATATTTTCGCTTGAGGATTATTCTCCCTTAGCTGTTTTAGAAATCGAATAAAAGCACGGTCTCCGGCCAAAAAGCGAACATAGAATACATCTGCTCCCGTAAAGCGCTCTTCATATTGATGCTTGGAATACACATAGGTAAACGGCAGTCTGCATACTAACTGTCTCAACAGGAAATTGCCCCTGATCGGACCGCTTAAACAGAACGGATTCTCTACCAATTCCAGATCTATACCTGATTCATTGAATGCTTTAATATGTCCTAATATTTTTCTTCTCGGCCCAAGATTGGTTGTTTCAACCTGAGAAAAATAAAATCCCTTTTTCATCTTACCTGCTTTCATTATCTTTATAAAATTCTCGCTGCCGGATACAGCAAATGCAATTTCAGCAGCACCATAAAAATCTTCACTTCCACTTTATTGATAAACGGTATATCAAGATTCGACCACATGGAACTCTTCTTATTCTTCCAATAATTCGGAAAATATCTTTCCATAATTTTATACGTAAAATCACACAATTCGTGTAATTGGTCTTTAGAGGCTCCTCTTCCCAAATCAAAAACACATTGTGTCAGAAACCGCATCATACCCAGCTCTAGAAAATCCTGACTATTTCCCTCCGGAATCTGTTCTGCTTGCTCAAGTATTTTTTCGATCGAACGATAAGGCAGCTGTCGATTACGCAATCCCCTGAAATTATGCGTTATCGATTCCGAATGCTGAACATAGTAATATTCTGCAGCAGGAACTGTCACGATATTCTTACATACTTTATTGAAAAACAAGGAAAGCGGGACGTCCTCCCCATGCGCACCGATTTCAAATGTCATATGATATTTGTTCCATATCTCTTTCTTATATAATCTGGCACATGATATTATGATACGATAAGCCCATTCCTCATGTTCAAAAGGAATGTATTGTCCCGGCACGGTTTTAGAGAGAAGCACCCCTTGTGCATCCACTTTCTGATATCCGCAGATCGCCAGATCGGAATTATTATGTTCGGCGGCAGCGATCAGTCTCTCTATATAGGACTCTCCCAGATAATCGTCTCCGTCTAAAAATGCGATGTAATCGCCGGTGGCATTTTCCAACCCTTTATTTCTGGTCGCCGACAGACCCTGATTTTCCTGATGAATAACCTTAACATTGGGATTTCCCTGCACTGTACGGTTAATAACCTCAAGCGATTGATCTGTGCTGCCATCGTCAATGACAATAATCTCAACGTTCTTATAAGTTTGTCCCAAAACGGATTCCAGGCATTTCCCAATATATTTCTCACAATTGTATACGGGTATGATAATTGATACTAGTTTACCGGTCATCATGATATCCCTTATCTAAACTTGCGTCTGTCGCCGCCAATTTATTTATATTGTAAGATATTTAACTATCTATTTCAAGATTTGAA
Source organism: Lachnospiraceae bacterium (assembly GCA_022510625.1). Lineage (GTDB taxonomy): Bacteria > Bacillota > Clostridia > Lachnospirales > Lachnospiraceae > UBA3282. The sequence continues at coordinate 70,411 of JAFLTD010000002.1, read as the reverse complement.
TCATTCATTCCGGTTCGATATCCTAAATCCGGTCAATGTCCTCTCATAGCGCTCAGCCACTTCCAAAACAAAAACATCTGCATCGTAGTCAAATATTTGCTCTTGATCAAATTGATTTGTATGAACCCAGAGGCTGTTCTCAAACTGCGTCGCCATAATCGGAGCCATCGCTGTTGAAAACGAATCCCTGCATACAATTAATTTCCGGCGGTCAGCTCCCGGCGTGTAATAGATAAACTCCGTGCTGAAATCCCGCTTTACAGTCTCTGTACCTGACTCATTAATCCCATTATTCTTGTAATCTACATCTCCATTCGAGATTGTAATATTCAACATATCGGTCAGATCACCTCTGGAAGACAACATTGGTGTCACAGAAATTTCATCAAGTGACGGCATCTCAATTCCCAGCTCTTTTGCAAGACACCACGCCCCAATATATGCTCCGGCATAATTCCAATGTGTATCCAGCTTATGATACAAGAATAGATCATCTTTTCTACTTTTGTATGTCAACAACTCGTCCTTGGGATATATAACCCTGATATCCGTATTCTCCCTCAAGTAGTCAACCAAACAGTCCGTAGCCGTATATTGATTTTTAATTGTATAGTAATCCGGCAATTCTTCAAGATATATAGTTTCCTTATTAGGTGCTATAAAAAGGATGAACTCTATTCCCCGACTCTCTAAAACACTTTTCGTTGATAATAAATTATCTGCAATGATCTCAAGTTCACTATCGGTAAAACTCCAAAAACCCAGAGATTGTTCTACCGGATTGCCATCGGAATTATTACAGTAAAACAGCCAGCCATCTTTGCCAATACACACATTCTCATTAGTTGATTTTCTAAATATATAATAATCAATTGAATTATTGATGCCAATCAATTGGTTCCTAAACGGAAGATTGTCATTGTAATAGGCTTCGTAATCTTTTGAAAACGTATTATAATTTTCCACTGTTAAGGTCGGTTTTGATTCGATATTTCTATTCTCATGATTGTCCGAATCCACATATTTCCCAAGAAAAGAATAGATAAATGTCGGAAAAACCATCATAAATATAAAAGAGATAATCCATATCACGGATTTATTTGACTTCATATTCTCCCCTGCCTGCTCAGAATCTAAAATATATAAACGGATTATATGTGTTGCTCGCTAACGCTGCAATACATAAAAATAAAATCGCACCACAATACGCCATTTCCAGATATGAATCTTTCCACTTTCGATAATTTTTTGTTTTATACAAGAGTCGCTGCATTAATCCGCTTCCCAAAACACCTGCCAAAATAATTAATATAGTTTTATTATCAAATACTCTTCTCATAATCAGATTGCTTTGCGTATATTCCCACGGCATAAGCATTCTTCGCACCATGACACCTGCCTGAATCAGATCATCACTCCTAAATATAACCCAGCCGAAGACAAAGACGATAGTGGTATATACATGGGCGAGTATCTTATGCTTTTCAAGAAATACCCGAAGCATTAATCTTTCAAGGATTTGAAATAATCCATGATATAGTCCCCATAAAATGAAGTTAAAGCTTGCCCCATGCCATAATCCTGTCAGAAAAAAAACAATTGTCAAATTCACATATGTCCTTGTTTTCCCTTTCCTATTTCCTCCCAGTGGTATGTATAAATACTCTCTGAACCACGTACCGAGAGATATATGCCACCTCTGCCAAAATTCCCTTATGGAAGAAGACATATACGGATAATTAAAGTTCTCCGGAAACTCAAAGCCAAACATTTTGCCAAGTCCGATAGCCATGTCTGAATATCCGGAGAAATCATAGTAAATCTGCAAGGCATAAAGAAGCGCCCCCGCCCACGCAAGTATGCCGGTCAGTTCCGCATAATTTAACGCAAAAATTAAATCTACACACTGTGCTATTGTATTGGATAATATTATTTTTTTGCCAAAACCGTAAATAAATCTCCTAATTCCCGAAGCAATTTGTTCAGTCGTTCGCTTCCTATGCTTTAGCTGAACCTCGATATCCTCATATCTGACAATCGGACCGGCAATAAGCTGTGGGAAAAATGATATATATAACGCAAGATTTATCAAGTTTTTTTGCGCTTTAAATTTCCCACGATATAGATCAATTATATATGATAAAATTTGAAATGTAAAAAACGATATACCTATCGGCAATGCGATGTCGGCAGAGGAGAGTTCCTTTCCGGTGCCAAGACTAATGATTCGGAGTATAAAATTAAAATATTTGAAATATCCCAGAATTACAAGATTGATAATAATGTCACAAATCAATAATACTTTTTTCCGATTTGCATACATGTCCATTAATAGTCCAATCACATAATTTATCACGATTGAACAGATCATCAATAGAATATATTTAGGCTCGCCCCATGCATAAAATAACAGACTGCCAAGTAATAAAAAAACATTCTTCAATTTATCCGGAACCAGAAAGTACCCTATAAAAACTATGGGCAAAAATATCCAGAGAAAAATTAAAGATGAAAAAACCATAAATAAAGATTCCTCCGCCACCCTTTATATCTCGTTCGACTTCTCTCCGCTGCGATAGAAGAACTCTATCAGTCCCGCTATTTTCTTCGGCCAGAATTTACAGAACATTTCATAATCTTCTTTCGTCCTGTCATTTCCTGCAATATTTACTGTTGTTGCAGATTCCGAATGTATCCTGTGAAACATTAAGATATCGTTGCAGAAGACAAAGGATCCTTTCAGTCTTGATAATTTCTCCCATGCCTGCCAATCTATATTGCCTTTATAACCGGGTTCAAAAATAATACCGGGGAGGTTTTCCTTCACGTAAGTCACAGAAGGGCAGCATATCGCCGAACCGAACGAAAGAATCCGTCTTCTGACAAAACGCACCCTTTGCAGGGAGGTGAACCGCAGCGGAAAAAGCATGATTCGTTTGATGTTTAAGAGACGGTTTCTCACTACTCGTTTTCCGTCTCTGATTTCTCCGTAATCGGAAAAGGAAATCAGCGGATGTTTGGCACGATTGATTTTCTCCAGATTTGTTTGTGCAAAACGGGGCTCGTAGATATCATCCTGATGCGCTATTGTTATAATTTTACCATTTGCTTTCTGATAACCGAAGTTCCAGTCCTCCGCAATCCCTTTGGGACCGTCATTCACATAAACCTGCAGATGATATTTGGCTGCCAATGCTGTAATATGTTCATTCGGCGTGGAAGTCGCTATGATGATTCCGGTTGGCATGCTCTGATTCAGTAAAGAAAGAATACACTCTTCTAGGTACTGACTTTCCCCATATGCACATATAACAAATACATAATCTGATTTATCATAATGGTTCATATGCACTACTCATCCCCGCATCTCATTTCGGCAGCAACATTTTCCGTTTCATCTTCCAACTCCCGCACTCGCTTCTCCAACATACTGATTTCCTGAATCAGTGTCCTGATCTTGAGCTGCTGTCTGGATACAATAGACGTAAGTGTCATCAGAATTACAATGATAAAAGCAATGCACAGGATATAGAGTCCGTTCATATTGCTCTCTATACCTAAAAATCTGACAAACCGCACCAAGATTTGCGGAAAGTATATCATAGTCCCCATAATCAAGCCGGTTATCAGCCAGACCAGGGTATATTTTAGTTCCAACATCTTCCGTTTCAAATAATACAGAATAATTATAAAATAGCAAATCACTGCAACGGAAAGAGTAATCTGCAGCGTACGCGGTATCATCTCTACCTCCTTACCCCGAAGCTTAATCTTCGGATCAGCATTGCAAGCGTCACTTTAACCATATAGTAAACGGATTTCTTCAAGGTAATGGAGCTTTTCCCGTTTTCCCTTTCCTTCATAACAACCGGATATTCCCTGATCTTGCCGCGCTGTACCGCTACAATCACCATGGCCTCCGGTTCCGGATAGTCCGTCGGATAATCCTGGGCAAAACTCTTGATAAATCTTCTGTTGACGAGCCGATAACCGCTGGTGATATCACGTACCCGCACTCCGGTCAAAATAAAACCCAGTATGCTTAAGAACTGAATACCGGTTCTTCGAAGTCCGGAAGACTGGAATCCCTCCTTCTTGACGAACCGGGAACCAATGACACAATCCGCTTCCTCTTCCTCCATATATTGAATCATACCCTCTAAAAAGGCAATGTCATGCTGCCCGTCGCCGTCGATCTGCACTGCCATGTCATACTCATTCTCCAACGCATATCGGTATCCTGTCTGTACCGCGCCGCCAATTCCCATATTTACGGGCAGATGGAGCACCTGATAACGATGTTCTCTGCAGATCTTCTTCGTCGCATCCACGGAGCCGTCGTTGACAATAACATAGTCATACTGCGGATAATTCGCTGTCAAATTATCAATTACCTTTTCAAGATTACCCGCCTCATTGTATGCGGGAATAATGATAAGACATTTCGCCTGCTCTTTCATACCTACTCAACCATTTCCTCTGTTAATACGCGCACATTTTCCTTGCCGTAATATCTGGCTACCGCCTGATTGACCCAATTATCATAATTCTCCGACATGTCCGGATGCTTTACTACCTTGTCCCTGCGTGCCGCCTCATTACTGATCCGCACCTCAACTACTGCTTTATCACTGACTTCTATCGCATTAAAGACCGCTATCCACTCATCATGATACTGCGCCGCTTCCCCCGAAAGGATTTCTCTCCAGCACATGAGTCCCGGCGTCTGTGCAATCGGCACGAGGTTCTGGATATACCCAATATGCATAATGACCAGCAACACCGTTACATAGATGGTTCCCCGCGATATAGTGACAGCTTTTCGTCTACACCAATTGGCAATACTGAGGACAATCATAAAGAGGCCTGCTACTATAAACCAGTCCAGTGTGGTTACACTCCGTTCCGTCAAAACGCTGGAAGCATAGCCATAACAAACAGGAAATGTGGAGATAATCCATCCGGCAGCCATGGCGGCTGATACCACTATCGGATTCCAAATCCCCTTCTCCACAGGATGTATATAGATGACAGCCAGGATAGCTATCACCAGCAATATAATCGGAACATATGTCTGCGACAAGAGATACGATAGCTCCTGCCATACCGCTATCAGTGTGTATTTCGCTGCGACAAACAGGGAAACGCTCTCATAACGCCCTGCCTTTCTGACATAGTTTCCGGGCGCCGCCACATTGATAAGCGCTCCGCAAAAAGCAGAAAGGAAAGAAATCAAATGGTATTTAATCGGTTTCTTGTCAAAAAAGTCGCAGCCTAAAAACAGCAAATAGATCCAGCAAAAATATCCTGCATTTTGCAAGGTTCCACCGCCTGCCAACATTCCCAGTATGGAGGCAGCAACTACATATCTTATTTTTTTATTGTCTTGTTCAGATATCTTAAGCTCACAGACAATGCCAAAGCATCCGACTATGAAAGGAATTGTATATGCACATGCTCCGACATACCAAAGAAGCGACTCTTGCACGAGTCTCGTTACAAACATCCCCAAGATTGCCAGAACTACTAATATATCCGCGATGTTTTTGTCAAATCTGCTAATGCACAATTTGCTCAACAAAATTTTGAAAGTAACAATCAGGCCCAGCACAACAATAAATAAGACAATATTGATTCCGACAAACCCGACTCTGTTAAGAGGATCTATGCCGCCTTCCAATGCCGTTGCCAGAAAAGTTCCCTGCCATTTGAAGTAGTTGGTCTTCACCAGATTAAATACACCTGTCAAGCCATGACCTCCGGCGGTGACAATATCCGCTCCAAACGAAAAATCATCTGCTACCGGCACCACATACCACACCACGATTAAATAAGGAAGTACCCAAACCATGAAGACCGCTGTCCCAATTAAGTATTTGATATATTCAGCTTTCCACGTCCATTTCCCTTTGATTTTTATCATGATAGACTCCTTTTCTCATGCAATCTAAGAAATAGTACCCATGTCAATTTAAATCCTTAAAAGCAATTTGTCTCAGTAGAATTCCGCCGTCTCCTGTGACATCAACAAAATAAATCCCCCCGTTCACGATCTGATCACAATCTTCAAACAGGCCTCCGTAATTTATCACAAAATAATCATCCACGGTTCTGAGATATACGTAGGAATATTGCTCTCTCAATAGCTTTTCCCATTCTTCCCGACTGTATTTTGCAACAGAGTTGATAAAAGGGTGTTCACCCGATACAACAAGCTTCCTTCCTGCAGTCAAACTCTGAGTCCGGTTAGGAACGACAGCATTCATGAATGTCAACCGATTATATTCCGGAACCAGGTTACTGTCCGAATATTCCACATAGAATACTTTTTCGTCCTTGTCCGCAAAGCTTCTGAACACCTCTCCGATCGTCTGATGATATTGCCATGTGGTAAAATAATCCCCAAAATTCTCCGCGGTAGAATAATACTCATGGCCGCCCGGAACATTTAAAATGATGAAAGCACAAATAATCCAGACCAAGGGATGCTTCCATCCCGGTTTTTCACTCTCTTCCCACATATTAATCTTGACGATCATTGTGCCGGCTACGGTAATCAGAAATACCAGAAGGTAAGATCCCATATACCGCCTTGCCGCAGGTATAGCTGATGCTTCACGGAACAGGAAAATATAACATACCACCAAAGCGGCTGTGTACATTGCGGTTCCTATCAGCAAATATCCTATGATCCGCTGCATGGGAAGCCGGAGTTTTTGATACAGACCGCCCATCCCGATTGCGGCACAAAGCAATATCACAAGGAGCGTCAATTCCGCATATGAACCGCCTATAAAGGCCTTTTCGCGCAACAGCCAACGAACCATTTCCCTGATAGTTTCCATGGCAGTAGCATTCACGACTATCTGCTCTGTCTGAGCAAGCTGCGTGGATGATGACGCATGAAACGCCACGGAATTCGATGCGGAAGCAACCAAAGCACTGTTTTGCCATATATTGTCCTTTGCCGAACCGGTAAGAAAACTAAATAAAGCATACGCATTTTGAACAAGTCCGTATTTGGTTCCCACAACATTGATGTACACATGCCATGATGCGAAAGAAACCAGAGAAATACATCCGGAGATAACATATTTCAGAGTATATCGATCCTTGATAAAAGGCTTAATCTTCTTGTGATGATATAAAATATCCAACAGTATTATCACATAAACCGTACCGGCAATGATCAGTCCCATCTCTTTGATCATAATCAGAAAGACCGACCCAATGGTAATCCGTACAAGATTAAATCTGCTGTGTTCTTCCGTGAAGTAACTGATCAGCAGATATGCCCCCACGATTCCCAGATAGGCATCTACATACATGATTCCGTAATGGCTCTGATAAATCAAGATGGGAAGTGCCGCAATCAGCCAGGTCAACGGAATTACCTTATGACACTGTCTCCATCTGACTCCGGAATACAGAATACTCAGCATGGCAAATCCTATGGTATGGCATGCCAGCATGAGAATTCCCTCCCTGTATGTCCCATACAGATAGAGGAAAAGGTACTCTATGGTGGCAAATCCCGGTGTATACCGGCCAAATTGCACTGTAGTTCCCGGATGAAACGCATAGGAATCAAAATACCACATATCCCGGACACACAATTGCCAGTGATTTAAATCATCTACCTTTCCCGCCACTACATTGCGGTCAAGAATAAAATACAGTATGAACAATCCCCAGAATGCGATCATTCCAGGTGTGATGATGTCCTTCATTTTCCTGCCTTTAATCCGGATAAGCAGCGGGCAGGAAATCGCAGCTATCATACTGATTGTAAACAGGGACTGTACCCCGAATTTCAACTGTTCGAAACAGCCGAAAATATACACGTAGAGGAATACTATTCCGAAGGTCATGCCCAACACTTCTTCAAAGCGTCTATTATAAAAGAGTGCGACTATGACGGAAATTGCGGTAAACATTAAGCAAATACGTACAAGCCAGGCAGCAGTCCGCGGAGTTTTATACAACACACTCCCCGCAACAGCCCCCCGTACTTCTTCACCCTGCATTACCAATCCGCCGTAATTGCTGTTTGATAAGATGGCCAGTTCGGTATCCGGCTGAGACGTTAATTCCAATTCAAAAAAATATCGTCTTCCCAACTCCAGACTTGTCCGGGGCAGCTCAAACATGTATGAACCGTCGCCCGCTGCGGTCTCTAATCCTACTTCCGCGCTGCACAGAAATTCTGTGCTCTCTCTTTCCTCTTTCAGCGAGAGTCTGATACTGCCGCTCAGGTTCCTGCTCTGATTCATATCTGTATGCAATTCGAAACCGTCAATACTCTTACTCTCTGCCTGCCATGCCTGAGTCAGGGTATTTTCTTCTCCTGTCATAATGACGACACTGTCTGTTTGGGATACGATTTCTTCATGCGCTTCGGTTTTGGCAAACACGGCGAACAGAACCGGCACAAGAATAACCGCCGTCTGAATGGCTATAATGATCCATGCACGTTTACTCAATTGTTTCATGCTCTCTCCAATACTTCCTTCTTATCCTTTTTCTCTACTTTTCCGTCCTCTACCGCATAAATCACATCGGCATTTTTGATAGTAGTCAGCCTATGCGCAATAATAATCATGGTCTTCATTCCCTGTAACTTCTCAATCGCTTCCATGACGGCTGCTTCCGTGTCGCTGTCCAGTGCAGAAGTCGCTTCGTCCAGCACCAGAATTTCCGGATCATGATATAAAGCCCTGGCGATACCTATCCTCTGCCTTTGGCCGCCTGACAATCTGACGCCCCTATCACCTACAAGAGTGTTCAACCCTTCCGGTAATTCATTGATAAAATCCATCAACTGTGCTTTTCTTGCCGCCTCCATCACTGCCTCTTCACTGATTTCTGCTTCTCTTACACCAAAAGCAATATTGTTGCGGATCGTGTCATCCGAGAGGTAAATGACCTGTGGAATGTAACCGATCTGCGAATGCCATGTCTTAGGTTTATCATGCACATTCATCTGATCCGCCATCACCCTGCCGGACTGAGGTGTAAGCAGCCCGAGAATAATATCTACCATCGTCGTCTTACCGGCACCGGACGGCCCGATAAAGGCCACTGTCTTGCCTTTCGGGATGCATAGACTTGCCTCCTTGATAACGGCTTCCTTCACATTGGGGTAATAATAGGTGACATCTTCCACTCGGATTTCCCGGGTAAGCTGCCACTCTTCTTTCACTTCCGCATCCTGTTTCTCCACATAAGTTTCTATTTCTTTCAAATCATGATAGACCAAGTCCACGGAAGGCAGCGCATACAGCATATTTGTCGTGTATTCATTGATCTTACCGACACTCGGCATCAAACGAAATGCCGCTACGGCAAACACACCGAGCTGTGGAATATAAACCGTAAAATCTGCATATCCAAAATACATTTTCACGATAATAGCCAGAAGAAGCCCGGACATACAGACCGCTTCCACAACGTGTTTTGGAAGAATTGAGATTGTTCTGCTGATTCTGAGACCTCTTGCATATTTCGCATAATACTTTTGGTATTCCTCGCTGAAATACTGCTCTCTGCCAAGAATCTTAATCTCCTTGATACCGCCGAGCGCCTGATTCATCCATTGAAATATCCGCCCTCTGTAGATCTGATTTTGCTGTCCGATTTTTCTTGTATACTTCCTCGTTATAAACAGAAATCCTCCCACGCAAATAAACAGCAGTGCAAGGACTATAATGATAATGGACTTACTGACGGTCAAAAGATATATGCCCAACACGGCGCACACCGTCAACTCAGTAATCAGTTCCAAGCCATACAAAATCACCTGCAGGAAATAACTGGTGTCATCCTGAAGGCTTCTTTGCATCTCTGCAATATTTTTATTTAAATGAAACATATATGGTTCTTTCATATATGTGACAAGCAGCTTGTTGGACAGACGCATCTGCGTATTATAGGTAAACTTGAAAATCCGGTCACGCAGTATAACCAGATAGAAATTTTTAATTATGAAGACCAATATGATGCCGATGGAAATCACAGCCAGAAAATCCGTCGCGCTTCGGAAATGAAAAAAATCGTAAATAAATTTCAAATACCATGTTTTCTCAATACTTGCCGGATCTGAAATAATGGTGATATAGGGCATAAAGACAGTGACACCTATCAATTCCATAAAACTTCCGATAACAATGGCAAATAAGAGCAGTCCTATTTTTCTTTTATCTTTTTTACTGAATATATAACCCAGCTTTGTCAATAAGCCGGCAGCTTTTCCTTTAATCATGTATACTGCCTTGCCCTTTCTTCGTTATTGGTTATCAAACAAATCCCGGCACAGATTGCTATGGGAATCATTATCACTGATTTTTGCTGCAGGTACGCCGGCCCAGGTTGTTCCCGCCTCGGTGATATCTCTGGTCACCACGGCTCCTGCTCCCACTGCCACATCATCCGCAATTTTTACCGGACCTATGACCTTGACACCGCTTCCGAAGAAGCAATTGTCTCCGATCACTGCTGCTTCATGGCTGCCGTTCGTAGCTCCGATATTTACACCTTCCTGCAGCCTGCAGTTCTTACCGGCCCTTGTGTTGGCATGCACAACAATATTGCCGTAGTGCGGAATCGCCAATCCCTCTGCAAAGACATTGGGCGGGATGCTGAATCCAAGTTTGACGCTGATTCTGTGAAAACGGAATTTATAATATGCAGTCAGCACAGACGCAAAAATTCCCGATCTGCAATTAATATAATATTCTACTTTCCTGAGCAGAATTTCAAATTTCCAAATCTCATCACCGTACAGTCTTGGCCTTTTGTCCTGTTTTCTGCCAAGGGCCAGCCTGTCCTGTTCCAAATACCGTTTTAATGTTTCTCTGCTATCTATCATAGGCTCTCCGCTTCCGATATCCTATTACGTAAACAATCTATTTATTATACCGCAAATCGAACAATCAGTCCAATCTCTTTTGCGACAAAACCCGGTTTTGCATGGTTAGTTAATATGCTTCAAGATTTCCGTAACACCGTCATAGTATCTCTGAAAATGATATTTCTCTTCTACCGCCCTGTACCCCGCCGCTCCCATACGGCGGATCTGCTCCCTATCCGACACAAGCAGTTCCAATTTCTTCTTAAGATCTTCCTTGTCACAATCTTTAAATCGATATCCTGTGACGCTGTCTTCAACATAACTTGCAGTACCGTTTGTATCACTGCAGATGACGGGAAGCGAAAAACTCATCGCCTCAAGCTGGGAGACCGAGGCCGTTTCTCTTGTGCTGGGAATCACATAAATATCAGCATTTCTATACTCGCCATCCATATCCTTTCTGGGCACATTGGTTTTCACCGTCACAAACTGCTCCATATGGTGCTCTTTTACATATGTTTCCACCTTTTCATGATATTCTTTCTGAAAACGAGTGGTAGCTTCGCCAATCAGGGTAAGATTGATCGGATATTGTTTCTGTAACTCCTCTACAACTTCCAGCAACATCAGGTGGTGCTTTCTGATCTCATATTTGCCAATGCACAGGATATTGATTCTTGCATCGGCAAAATAGGTTCTCTCCTCAGGTGCCGCCTGTGACTCTGCCACAAAGGGGACGAAAAAATCATTCTCCTTCACAGTCGTCCCGGGTTTCTGCACGCCAAGTACCGGTGTCATGCGCATCTCGGGGGACAGTTTATTCACCAGCCGATGCAGCAGATCGGTTTTGTCCGGTTCCGACCAAAGCGGATTCTGATTATACAAAATGCATGGAAAACCCTGTCTTTTACAAAGCCAATAGGTCACCATAGAATACATGGACTTCTCACGCACAATGACCGCATCCGGTCGAAAAGATTTGATCATTTTACGAAGTTTTAGAATCGGCGGAAATCCATGCTGTATCTTATATACGATAGCCTCAGGATTCTTTCTGTGTACTACATTCACATAGAGAAAATCTATCAACCGATAAATCGGAGAATATCCGAGTACAATCGGCTCTATATAAGAATAATCTTCTATAATGGCCTTATAGTGGCTGATAAAGGATACCTTGTCTCCCCTCTCAATCCATCCTTTAACCACCGCACATTGATTGGTATGAAAACGAGGAGCAACATACATCACTCTCATCTCATTTTCCTCCGTTTCGTTACCTCTGCAAAGATTACAATCCCGACCAAACCAATCACTCCCAGTAAACTGGTAACCAGTCCCACATAGAATCCCGGCGTTACATACCGAAATACGATCCGATGCTCTCCCGGCCCCACTTCGATGCCGAGATACACATTATTTACTCTCATAGTCTCCACCGGTTCACCGTCTATATATGCGCTCCACCCCAAACTGTACGGCACAGCCATACACAGCAGCTTATTCTCCCCAAGATTCAGGGTGCCGCTTATCTTGTTATCTTCTATCACAAGATTGTCAAGATGATCGTTCGAAAGTCTCTTGGTCCGGTCGTCAACAAGCTCCATCGGCTGGGCTGTCACCGTAAGACTATTATAATAATAAGTACCCGGTTGTGCAAACTGTATTGCGATTTGTATCGGTCCGTCCTCATCGGTATATCCCATGTTAATGATATAGTCGTCGCGATTATGATAAAACGGGTGTTTACTCGAATACAACAACTGTGTCTTGGTACTTTGGTTCCTCGTATAGCTGATCAGGCTCTCTTCCCAGTCCGTAGCGGCGCGTCTCTCATAGAGAATATCGTCCCACACCAGATATATTTCGCTGTCCGCCACAGCCTCTGTCGAAACAGTGACATGCGCATTGACATCCGAAACCACGATCCTGTCCTGCTGCACTTCGATACCCTCACCGCCCTCAATCCGATAGGGCAGTTCACGCTCATTAAAAGTGGGAACCGCCTTACGCAAGGCGGAAGATTCCACAGCGGCACACTGCAACAGTGCCTGCTGCTTACGGACAGCCGGCAGCTCATCATATTCTTCCTGAGGCAGATACGAGTCATAGGTATAGCTTATCCCGGGCGCATCCTTATTCTCATAAACCGTATATTGATCGGTAGATACGACCGCTTCATCATAGCCATACGGGACAAAATCAACGCTCTTTTCACCCACGATACAATATTTTACCCCTGCCAGACGTTCCAATATGGTTCTCTCGTCCACCCCTTTATAGCGGTGTTCCATCTCCACATTGACATACAGCTCATCGAAAAACCGCGTGATATTGCCATCCGCCAGACTAAAATAGAAGTCCGTTCCGTTTAAATTATGATTCATCGCCGTATTGTACATGGGCTCAAGTGTCCCCAGTGAATCATAGCGTACGATATCGGCATCCGCCATATTCTCTATTGACCGGCTGGGCAGGTCATCATGAATGTATTTCCATGCCGTACCATTGTCAACAAATCCGTTGGCATAATTGCTTCCAAACGCTGCATACCGCAGAATTCCGTTTGCTGCAATACCCGCAAATACGCTGAACAATACGAGAGATTTCCACACTCCCGGATGACTCTCCATGTAATCTCCTGCCAACAAAAGCAGCAATCCCATGAGCAGAATGGCGTTCATGACCGCCATCTGGAACGTCTTGGTTTCTGCACCGATCAGGCACAATAAACTGTATCCGCAGCACAATAAGATCAAATACAACTTTTCCTTGACGCTAAGCTGAAACAACTCCGGATAAATCACGACAAAAATATATGCGACAAGCATGGAAAATGCCCATATCCACCTGTTCGTCACATATGATCCGGCATTCATCAGTGAACCCACTGCCGGAATCATCATAAACAGAACACACATGACAAAAGCGATTTTATACGGAAGATATTTTCTGTCCTTTCTGATCCACAAAACAAACACGGCAATCAGACCAAGCGGCGTGTACCCCAAATGTGTCCAGTAATCCGTAGATTCCGTCGTAATAAATCTTATAAAAATCTTCCTGTAATAGTCAAAGGAATAGAGAATCGGAATATAATCCTGATGCGCAAACCGCTCCGAATCAAACAGTTTCATGATAAGCGGAAACAGCATAAACGCCGCAACAGCAACCCCAATGAGATAATAGCAAATGCATTTTAACAACCAGCCGGCGATCTGTCTGAAATTTAATCCATCTTTGCCGAACAACATAAAATATCTGTATATGCCATAGATGAAAACCCATACCGACAACATGTAGAAAAAATAGAAGTTGGTAATGCCTGCCAGCGCGGCAGTCACCACCAGCACATAAGGCTTTTCTTTCTTAAAAACCTTATCGACACCTAATAGAAGAAGAGGCAGATAGACCATGGGGCTCATGAAATAGACGTCGCGAACACCGGCAAACAGAGAAAATCCGCAAAAAGCATAAATCAGACTTCCGCACAGCACAGCTGTCCTGTCTCTTCTCTGGTACAGACCGAAAACGGAAAAAGTAAGACCGGCCAGATAGATTCTGAAGATTGCAAGAAAATCGTACAAATATTCCGCACTGTCCGCCGACACGAAAGCAGACAGTATATTTAAAGGATCACCGATGGTCATCCAGTTAAATGTAGTCACAATATCGGATCCGTAGCCAACACTCATATCCCACATGGGAATGGCAAGCCTGTGTTCCTGCAGCAGCGTCATTCCTATATGCCGCAGCCATCTCCCGTAATAGACGAAAGAGTTAAAGCAAATATGCCCATCCCCGTAGAGGGTATACACAAAGGACTTATTGTTTTTCGCAAAAACAGAGTAGATCAAGCCGGCTAAAACAATAAACAGAATCGAATACATGAAATAATAAGGCATTGTGCGCCTTTTACTCCCCTGCACCTCCTGTACCCTAACTAAATCTTTCAATATATTTATTCTCCTTCAGACTGTATTTTCCACCTTTCAGGAATTTATGCTTTACTACCCACCATCCGGGCACCCAGATATATTTGTGCATCGCCGGTGATGCAGACCCGATCATCCAGCAGTTCCTGTCACACTTCTTCGTACATTCCCGGACCTCCTGCGCCTGTCTCGAGTTCCACAGCTCGTCCCACGACTGTTCCCTCAGATTACCCATCACAGCCTTCTTCTCCATGCCGTTGCAGGGAATCACATCGCAGAACGGATCGATAAAGAATGCATCTTTCGACATATCACAGGGCAGAAGCCGCTTATTACCGTAGATATAGTTAATCAGCCCATGATTGAAATACGCACGGAACCATTTCTTGGGTGATTTACTCTTAAGCAGCTCATTGATCAGTTTCTCAAAATTCTGCGCGACCTTGTACTTGTCGTCAATCTTGTTATCCGTCTTTCTGAAATAGAAAGAGTTGTGCAGCGTGGCCGTCGCAAACTCCATACCCATGTCGTTGGCAATGTTATACAGTGGTACCAGATCCTCGCAGTTCATATCCTGTACCGTCATACCGAATCCCACGTCGGGATGTCCCATCTCAACCAGCGTCTTTAATGTCTCATAGCCCCTGTTAAAACCGTCCGGTATTCCCCTGATCGCATCGTTTGTCGCTTGTAATCCTTCAATACTGATACGGATTCCCACTTTCGGGAACTCCTTACACAGAGCGATGATCCTGTCCGTAAAGTATCCGTTCGTAGAAATGACAATTCTGTCGGATTTCTTGTACAGTTCCCGCACGATATCGGGAATATCCTGCCTGATGAAAGGCTCCCCGCCGGTGATATTGGTAAACGCCATCTCCGGCAGTTTCTTAATATCCTCCAGCGTAATCTCCTCGTCCGGCCGGGTAGGATCCTTAAAACAATCGCACATATTGCATCGGGCGTTACATCTGTAAGTTACGATAACCGTCCCGTATAAAGTTCTTCTTGCCATCTATTTGGGCTCCTCTCCCATAAAATCAGATGCTCTGTTTTCGTGCAAGCACAATTTATGAATATACTTTCCTCACTATTTTATCACAATATTCTTCTGCTGTGTCGAAATTTATATCCCGGCAATTCTCACTGTACCGTTGGCATAATTCGGGATTGTCCCAGAGTGCCCTGATGTGCTCCGTCAGCTCCCGCACATCTCCGCCTCGGAACAGTTCACCCGTCTTACCTGTCTGCACCAGTTCCGGTGCACCGCCCAAATCCGAAACCAGCACGGGCGTACCGTACACCTGTGATTCCATCACGGCAAAGGGACAGTTATCGTAACATTCGGAGGGATGTACGCTAAAGCGCGCACCCGTAACCAGTTCCTGCAGTTTTTCTCCCATCACAAAACCATGGTTCTCTACATTTGGCAGCGCATTCACCTGTTCCTCCAAAGGACCCGTCCCCGCGAAGACAAAAGGGATATCAGGCAGTGCCCTGCAGGTTTCCAATAAAGTCTTCGTACCTTTTTCCTCCGAAAAGCGCCCGAAATATATGACATAATCTTTCCGTCTGCGGCCGTCATTATCATTTGCCGGAGTAGCCTGCCCAACATTCATCCCATCTGTTGCTTCCGTTTGCTTCGAGGTATTCGTCCCAATAAAATTGTGCATCACGACTGTCTTGTCCGCCAAGAGCGGATCCGTGTCGAGCTGTCTTTTCATAAATGCGCTGGGACACACAATCACATCCACCATGCCGTAAGTTTTCCGCCTTGCATAGTACTTTGCCTCTAACGTTCCGAGCAGACTCTTTATCATTGAATTGTGAATACAACGGTTTTTGGTACACTGTATATAATCTCCGCCCCGGCAGGCAAAACATACCGCTCCGGTTGAAGGTATTCGCATAAGATGATCCGGACATACCCACTGGTAATCATGCGCCGTGTACACAATACGTATATGTCTTCCGGTCTTTTTCCCATAATTACGGACCGCATAGATGACAGACGGAGTCAACTGGAAATTGATATTGTTCAAGTGCACCACATCCGGCTTGAAATCTTCCAGCACAAGGCGCATTTTTCTCTTAGCCTCCGTGGAATATATAATGCGGAACGGATAGAGTAACTTCCCTAATCCGCCGCCGTGAAAATCCATATCCGACGTGTATACCTCTGCATGGTTTCCCACGCTCCTTCCCTCGTGTTCCATGCCGAAATACTGCACTTCGTGCCCCATCTTCACTAATTGTTCGCCTAACTTGAAAATATAAGTCTCCGACCCGCCATTGGGGTATAGAAACTTATTTACAATTAATACTTTCATTCTTGTCTCCGTTCAAAAGAATATACGCCTTACCTACCACACGACCGTCAATCTCTGCGAGAACCGCTTTCTCGATAAAGGCGGACAGTCTCATCCACAATTTGGTCCCAATTATATTTACCACAGACAAAATCTGCGCTCTGTTCTGCATAGGACCGGACTACCTCTGGATGTTCCAGAATATATTGCAATTTGTTTCTCAGATCTTTCACATCGCTCTTGCAAAAGACGAGCGCTTTATCTTCCACGACTTCAGTATTCTCACAGATGTCGCTGACGAGGCAGCAATTGCCGTAACTCATCGCTTCGAGCAGGCTCAACGCCATTCCCTCCACATCACTGGGCAGCACGAAGGCATAGGCATTGGAGTACAATTCTTCAAGCATCTGTCCCTGTACAAAATCCGTCATGATGATACGCTCATCCCCGGCTGCCATCCGGTGAATACGCTCCATATACTCCACTGCCTGGCTGTTGCCCCCGGCTATGACCAGTCTCATATCCGTATCGATTTTGGCAAAGGCTTCAATCAGGTAATGCAGCCCTTTTTCAGGCACGATCCTGCCGAGGAATAACAGGTAACCGTCTTTGACGAGACCGTATTTCTCCGCGATCAACTGTGTATCCCGCTTCTCCGGTCTGCTGATGCCGTTAGGGATATAGGTGACCTGCCTGCTGTAAGTATCTGCAAAATACTTCTGCACATTCTCGGACAGCACGATCACTTCATCGGCATATTTGGCCGCCATCTTCTCACCGAACTTGATGACGAAGGACGCGAAATTACCCCACTTTGCACGCTGCCAGTCAAGTCCGTGAATTGTCACGACAATTTTTCTGCGGAATAATTTCGGAAGCCATAACATGGCGCACGGTCCTTCCGCATGGTAATGCAGCACATCATATCTGCCAAACAATGCCCTGATTGTCGCAAGAAAACTGTATACGATGGCATTTAAACTGCTCGTCCTGAACGTGGGTATAATATATACCCTGACACCTTTGTAGTATTTTCTGCCTTTCCAGCCGTACTCCTGATCATACTTTTTGCCGGATACATGATGCCCGTAACGGTTGTAGACATCTACGCGATGTCCCAATGCCGCCATACGCACTGCCAGTTCCTCCACCACAATCTCGATGCCGCCCTCTCTGGACGGTATCCGCTTGTGTCCGATCATCGCAATGCGCAGTCGGTTTTTGAACTGTTTATTTTCCTTATGCACATAATAGAGAAATGAAAAGTTAGTGTTCAAATAGCGCGGAATCATCTTCCTTGGATTCTGCATGATGCGAAATACCCATTCCAGACAGAGTTTCTGCATCCACATGGGCGCCCTTTTTGTTGTGCCCGCAATAAAGTCGAATGCCGCCCCCACACCGATCATAAGACCGTTTACTTTATTCCGGTGCTCATACATCCATCTCTCCTGTTTCGGCGCACCCAATGCCACCCAGACAAAATCAGCACCGCTTTCGTTGATCCTATGAACAATCTTCTCATCTTCATCTTCGGTCAGTTCCCGAAAGGGCGGCGCATACATACCTGCAATGCGCAGTCTCGGATATCTGCCGAGTATCTCTTTCTTAAGCTGTGCCAGCGTGCTCTTGGTACTGCCGTAAAAGTAATGTGTATATCCCTTGTCCTGCGATAGATCGAGAATCGCCGGCATAAGATCGGGACCCGGAACGCGCCGCGCATCCGCATATCCTCTCCTGCGGCTGACAATCGACAAAGGCTGCCCGTCAGGCAGCGCCATGGCAGCGCTGTTCTGTATCTTGCGGTACTCTTCATCCCGAAATGACATCACAGTAGTGTGGACATTGGAGACACAGATATAATTACCTTTTAATCCTTCCAGATTCTCTGTGATATAGGAGATTGTCCTGTCCATATCGGTCACATTGATATTTGTTTTCAAAATGGTACAATATTGCAATTCACTCTTCATGGCTA
The DNA here is from genome assembly GCA_022510625.1 of Lachnospiraceae bacterium. GTDB lineage: Bacteria > Bacillota > Clostridia > Lachnospirales > Lachnospiraceae > UBA3282. The sequence continues at coordinate 51,340 of JAFLTD010000002.1, read as the reverse complement.
CCTCTGTTATAAATCAACATTATCGTCACAACACCGGTTAAATATCCTGCCAGTCCGCCAATCAGAATACTGCCCACATAATATCTGACAGTTTCTAACACAACCGCATTGCCCTCCACAATCTGCATCGGTGTCTCGGCATCCCGGTAATTCATAATGCGATAACCCTCGTATACAGGATCCTCCGCACTCGTCAAATAAACAGATATCTTCTCTCTCCAATCCGTATTTCTCCGCGGCACAATATATCCTTTCGGCTGCGTATAACAGATACCGCACAATATGACGCCAAGTAAAGCTCCCACAGCGATGCCCGCCATAACCCGTCTGCGATGGGACGTCCAAACTGCCCCAAACAATGAGGGGAGGTTTTCCACAAGCTGAATCCATTTTCTTACTTTGGTAAACATTGCCGAATACAGTTCATCCGTTTTCTGCGTCAGGACAGGGATCAAGTAATATTCTCTCTCGCCATCTTTCTGTCTGAATAGTAGTTCTCCCAAAAACAACAGGGTCACATTCTTAAAAGAAGTATTAAACAACAGCGGTTCGGTAATGCCTGCTGCCAAAAAACAGATAATCATCACAAGCTCTCTTGTCTTCTGCTTCCCGGTATAATCGGCAATCAAGATAAAATATGCCAGCATGAACAGCGCGAAGGGAACAATGCCGTAATGGATAAATGCCCATATATACGAGCTGTCTATGGACAGATACGACTGAATCTGCGACAAATACGACATTCTCACACCGAACAGACTCATACACTCCGGCACAAGGTAATTGCTTGCCACATTTATTCTTGTATTGACCAATGCATTCAGCTTTTGCAGCACTTCAGAATATCCGGGCACATGAAGCAACAGCGGCAGCACAAACGAGGCAAAAATAATAATCGGCAGTACCATATTAACCAATATTTTCTCAAGCAGATTAAATCGGGGTCTGAATGCCACATACAGTTCTCCGACCAAAAACACCGTCACAATTCCGAATCCTGTGAAACTGACAGAGTAGAAAAAAACAAGTACATTGCCTATCATCAATAATATAAAATGCTTGAATTCATAGCGATCTGCCAATTCGTGTATGATATAAGCGCACAATGCAAGATAGGTTATATGAAAGGTATTGGGATGGGTAAATCCCAGACTCCACCGCATAATATAACCCAGACCCAGTTTATCGGAAACACGGTATACGGTATGTTCTATTCTGAAAAAAGATATGACACACAGGAAAACCGAACACAGTGTCCACACCCACAAACCCACACGAAACACCTTCTCCGAAGAAATATCCTTCATCCCCAATATCATAAGCATTATAAACAAGATTCCCGGTTCTAAGGATTGATAATAAACAATGGCTGTGATAAGCAGCAAAATCAGCACCGTAATCCACTGACGCTTTGTATAGGAAGAAAGAATAACCTTTAGAAACCCGCATATCAGAGCCGGTACGGCCAACAGAATAAATAATTTCTGTTCTTCATATAAACCAAGACCTTTGGTAACGGACAATAAAATAAAGAAACCGAAATATAGAGTCTCTTTCGTATTTAGTTTATAAAAAAAGATTTCTCTGACTCTGTCCATCGAATTACCTTTCTTACTCATTGACTTCAAACACTCATTTTCACAGTATATCCCCCTGCGGCGTAATCAATGTCCACCCCTGCCACAGCTTTTTCATACGCTCCGGAGGACAGGTCTGATTATTTCTGTGAATCGACGGACGAATCATAATCTTATCTGTATGCGGATTGAGTCTCGCTCCCCAGAAGCTGAATGTACTGTTGGCACAGATATTATGCTTACATCGGCTCATTAACATCATATCATAGAAGCTGTCCTTACCGTGATTCCAGTCTATCAATTCATAATCTTCGGACCGGTAATGTTCCCTCACATAAGGAATATCATCCGAGAAAAAGAAAAACTTTGCGGAAGGAAATCTCTCTTTCATATAAGCAATCGCCGCATCATAGTAGTCTTCTGTGCAGATATTGCCGTAAAGTGCGGCATTCGCGCCCTCCAGATAATCTCCCCTGCGGATGTGAACGCTGACGGACTGCGTCTGTTCCATTCTATCCATCACTGCCTTGTTCTGATTGTCAAGCTCTGTATTATCACTTTGCGGAAAATGAATCTCGCTGCGCAATTTCTCTAAAATATCCGCATAATACTTTTCACACGCCCAGTATCCTACCAGATATTTATTGTCTGACCCAAATATCACTTCATGGTACATATCGCTTTCCAAGAAACAGGGGGCGGAAGCGGGCAACAGTTTTCTTCGCACTTTGGAAACAAAGGTTTCCTTCTCATCCCACAGTCTTCCGAGTATGCCTCTTATCTCTTCCGGTTCGGCAGACCGATAGGATATACCCTCGAAATAGCCCAATTCCAAATCTCTTGGTTTCAGCATCTTTGCCTGCGTGTCGGCATTTCTGAACCATGAGATATCCATTCGGACATCTCTGCCTGTGCTCTCCAGTTTTTTATACAGCGCATATTGCTGCAGTTGGTTTCCCAGACCACCCATAGCCCTGATGATAATCATAGCAATTCCCAATGCCTTTCATCCAACACTCTTGTTTTTCAGAAACGGCAGCTTTCCTGAAACCAGACTCCATAAATAATCAAATTCCGCCGTCTTTCTGAAAAGCAGCAGGAAAATCAAATTATAGACTGCCGTGACGATCAGCGCCATCAAAACAAATGTTAAAATATTCACCTGTGCAAGCACAGCGCTTTTAACAGGAACCAATAATACGGCAATCCCCAGCACCGCACCGAGATACTTCAAAGAATCTGTAAAATAATCGCGTACACTTCTGGAAAAACAATCCCTGTAAATAATTACGGGACGGACTAAATTGGCTATAATGCCGGAAACCACCGTTCCCACATAAACACCCGCAAGACCAATCCATTTGACTCCGATTATGGAAATCACCAAATTGACAATTCCCTGTATAAATGCCAGATACTTGTCCTGTTCAAAAATACCTGCCGCTGTCTTGAAATTAAACAGAACAATCCTGCTGCCCTTGAGGTAGAAATCTATCAAGATCAATGTCAGAATAACCGCTCCCAATTCCCAGCTCTTATCCAGATACAGTTCCGTGATAAAGGGGGTTAAGAGCAGCCAGAATCCGACGGCCGCAAAGCCGTATATCCAACCGGCAAAGAATCTGTACACCTTAAACAACCGATACTGCTTATCCTGTGTCTCTGTAGCCACCAGATTCCCGAAACCGGAAATCGCAGAATCAAAAATAATATTTATAAATGTGGAAGCATAGTTGATCATCACATTGTAATTATTGACAAGTCCCACAGACTCGACATTTATCATGGAAGAGATAATAATGCTGTCTGTCGAAAGCCTTGCCGCGTCGCCAATCTTATGAAGCATCTGCGCCTTACTCTTGCTCGTAATGGCTGCCGTTTCCTCTTTATCCAATTTCTGCACGTCCCTATCAAGCAGATACGGATAGAGCCTGTTAAAATAGATACTGACGAAAATTTTCTGTATTAATTCCACTGCCGCCTTGGTCAGCAGATACAGCAAAAAATTTTCTGTAATCCACAGGACTGCAATCTGCACGGAGGCGGTTACAATCTTGGTTATGGTCAAAATATTGGTCTGGATATAGTTCTTCTGCTCCGCATTGGCGAGGCTGTATTTGTAGGCCACAAAATAAGTGCTGACCGTATTGAACAAAAACACAAGATAGTAAACCGTAAGATTTACTATCGAAATATCCCCTCTTTTTTCTTCGTTTATGATATAGGGCAAAAAGGGCGTCAAAACAAGTCCGATTACCGCAACGGCGCATGCTACCACCCGGTACGCCTTTCTATAAAACAGCATATAAGCCTTAATCTTCTCGCGGTCTCCGGCAGCTACAGGCTTATACAGGCTGAAGTTAAGCGCAGCGCCAATCCCCAGCTCCGCAAGTGACAGAATACCCAAAATATCCGTATATAGACCGTCAATACCAAGCAGTGTCTCCCCGAGCACACTGATGAAAACTTTTCTCTGGATAAGCCCTACAACCAGAATCATGAAATTGCCGATCATACCGAAGAAAATATTCTTTTCGGTCTGTTTCACTCTGCCCATATCGCCATTGTATCTCTTTCTGTCATGTATCAGATGCCATTAGAATAGCATTTCTACGGCAAAAATTCAATGTTCCGTCTCGGAAGCCCCATCCGGAGCCCGAAGCGGTAACACGAATGCTTCCGTAACATCCGCAATTGCGTGATAGGTGCCGCCCGAGTCATATCCGACCAGAGAAACCGATATAGCATCCAAACTCCAGGTTCCGTCCATCCACAACACTTTTCCGCCGCAGCCCGACTCGTTCGATTTTAATCCGTAAGAATATATTGCACCGGTCGCAGCATCCGTGACATTCAGATAATAGTCCTGATATATATTTTCATCTGCCGTATCCTGCCTGAAATTCACCTGTACTGCTGTAATCACGGAAGAATCATCGGGAAATTCATCCACTACTTCAAAAACAATATTACCCTGTGTGGGATTCTCATTTGTCTCCACAACTTCATCAATCGGCAGGGAATATCGCAAATACCTGGTACTGCCGTACCCATCCACGACACTGACAGATATACGGTCATCATAATAATCCCTCAGATAGTTAAGAAAAATACCGTTCGTGTCATGAGAACAGTATCTGACGTATATGTTGGGCCTTGTCAACATATCGTCAAATAAATGATCTGTTCCCGCCGCGGCAAGCGTTTTCTTTTCGCCGATAATAAAATGAGCAGCCAGAGAGATGACATTGTCCATATATTCAGGCTCGTGGGCCGCCCACAGATTATAGGAGTTGTAAAAACGGAGAGTGTCTTCTACATCAAGATAAAGCGTACCGGCATTCATATCGATGTAATCCAGCATACCCGCACGCTCTTCGTCTGTTACGGCCGCTCTCGGCAGCGAGAATTCTTTTTCAAATCTGACACAGACACATCCCACCACGAAAAAAATTGCGGTCAAAGCAAGCAGTCCCGCCTTCTCCTTTAAATCAAACCTTCTGACCTCCGTGCGGGAAGTTTGATAGGACATCATGGCAATATAGGAAAGGGCGGATGCCAAAATACACCCGTTCGTCACCCTCCACGCTATACGTCCAATCGCAACAAAGTAAATGCCGCACAGCATAAAAGCAAAAATGCTGCCGATAAGCGGAATATAAAACTGCTTTTCGCCTCGCAGCAGCGTCAGAAAAATCAGCAGGATTGCCAGACTAATCCACAATACGGTATGTCCTTTAAGTGAACCCGTAAAATCCCTGATTTCCTTATGACTGCTCTGCCTTAATGAGGCCATTTTATCCAAATCAACGGAGGTAAAATGATTCTCATCCCCGGTCAAAAAGGCACAGACCATATCAATCCATGACTGCTTAATGCCTAAACTTTGATAAATTTCCTCGTTCAGGCTGTACTCCGGATAGCGATCCGCATAATCGCATATATCTTCGCGCAATGCATTGGCTTTCACATATTCATCCAAATCAGAATTCACAACTCCGTACAGCTTGTGCAAACCATAGGAGATAAAGACTGTCAGTATGACCATTCCCGCCACCAAAAGCAGTTTTTTCTTGGATTTCCACGAAGAACGCAGAGATTCAATCAGATTGGGGGACGTACATGGAAATACGAAGAAGTAACCCAGACACATTACCGCAAAGGGCAGCATTAATGCAAATGCCTTCCAGCGAATGGACCCGGAGACAAACAGCAGACAAATACCCAGACAGATTTTTATAATGGCGGCTTTACGGTCCGCAGGCTTTCCGACGCGCTCGTAACAACTGTCCAATATAAGCAGAACAGCAGACATCCCTGCTATCATGGTTGTCTGCGTGAAATTGATTTCATACTTTAACATCAACTCCCAGAAAAACAAAACAAACAGTCCGTCCGTCAATAACAAAGCTGTCCATTCCCGCAGGGCAGCCCTCTTATTCACAAACCACAAACATACATACAGTCCGCAAAACATGACCGCAATCGAAAAAAGCGCCCACCAATTCGCCGTATATATGGCATTAAAGAAACGCAGGACACTTGCAAGCACCGGTGATATAAAGAAAAACCCCGGTGCAATTTTAGAGGAGCCCAGATACTCCGCTATGTTCATATCTCCCGCCGGTGAAAGCGAAGGTTCTGTAATCAGAAAAACAAACAGCGCAAAAAGAGTGAGGGCAAAAGCAATGACATATGATAAATCTATTTTGCTAATGAGCCGCTTCATCATGTTGTCCCTCCTGTACACGTATTTCTTCCCAAAGCTTACGTATCTCATCTCCTGCTGATTTCGCCCGGGCACAATATTCGGGCATAATCGTCTCAAGCCGATTCCTAATCTTCTGTTCTTTCTCCATTATCCAGTCGTATGCCCGAATCAATTCCTCGGGTTTTTCCAGTGCCTGTACAGGAAGGACATAATGTTCTTCACTGCCAAACAGATCTCTTGCAATCCCTCTTGCCTTGACAGAATATCCCACTACGAGCGTGGGAACACAGCTTGAATAAGCCGCAATCGTCGCGTGCGTTCTGGCTCCGATAAAAGCCCTGCACTGAGAGATGATATATTTCAGTTTCTGACAGGACATATCCGGAAAGATTAACACGCGCTCATTAGCCTCATATCCCCGGTAAAGCTCTTTTAATGTCAATCTGTCATCATTATAATTCCACATAACGTGCGGAATCAAGGCTACGCAGTCGTCCGTGTTCTGCAAAATATGCTCTATCAATCTCCGATAATTGTCAATCGTAATCCCCGGGACCTTTTCATTGCGAACAATCATGGGACTGATATTGATGCCGATCGTTTTACCTGCCACAAACTTTTTGGGCAGTTCCGTCTTCTGCGGTTCCAGTGCGAATGCCGGATCCGGAAAAAGTTTAACATTCTCTGTGATTCCGACTTTACGAAGCGCTTCTGCCGTAATGGATTCGCGGGGTGTTATAAGCGCATAGCGTTTCATATCCTCAACAACCTCGGTTTCCTGCAACAATTCCGGCTCCAGAGAACATCCCCACAGAACAGTCTTGGCACCTGCCCTGCAAAAAGTACTGTTTGCCACGATTGCTTCTTTTTTGGACAGTTCATAGCAGTACATATCGCCGCCCGTGGATATGTACAGCGGAGCGCGGTTTTTGCCGAGAACTTTTCGGAAACGGTATCGCATAAAAGATTCGGGATCATGAAATACCGCACGCCACACATAATACCATACGTGTGCAAAGAAATGATCCGCAATCTTTCTTTCCTGCAAAATGTCACACAGTGGCTCTAATGAATAAAATCTGTCTTCTTTTTCACTGTTTGTCACAAGAAGTTTGGGAAGATCCTCCAACATATGGCACGTGCTGTTTATAATTGCCTCACAGCCATGATTCCCACTTCCGCCGTGCAAATACATCACGATTCGATTATCCATCTGCCAGTCATGCCCTTTCTATTATTCTTCACTGCTATTTCACCTTGCGCTTATTTCCGGAATTGTCATATTTCTTCACAATCATTCTCAGAATACGCAGCAGCGTCTTGTTGGGATACTGCATCCCAAGATACAGAAGTGCGTTTGCCCTGTTTCTTACATAAATCGGTGTCTTTATGATCTTCTCCCTTACTTCCGTCTTCATGAAGATCTCCTGTATCTTCCGTATATAATTTTTCTCCGGATTGCGCAGCTCGTTTTTCATGACATACATCATCATATAACAGTATTCCCTGTCAAGTTTCGTTTCACCGTCGGGAACATTCTTATCGCGCACGATCCGCAGCATAGCCTGATACCATCGTTCAATACTCTCCGCATTATCCGGATCGTAACCGTGCACAATGGAATCTTCAACATAGCGGTAATGATAGAAAAGCGCCTCTTTCATGATAACGATCCTGTTTGAGGCAAGCAGCGCCGGATAAGTCAGGTTAAAATCGTCTCCCATACGAAGCCGCGTGTCATAGTACTGTTCATTGTTGTCAAACACAGATTTTGCAAAGAGTTTCATACAGCGGGACACAGGAATGATCCTGTCTTCCCGTCCCAGCAGTTTCTCCTTAATCTCTTTCTCAAGCTTCTCTCCCTCATACACACCCGGTGGCAGCGGCTGTATGACGGGAATCGTCTCCTTCTGCTTCTCTAACACATGGTTACAGCAGACGATCTCATCCCGCCTTCCGGTCAGACACCCTGCCATCTCCTGCAGCATATTCTTACTGACATAGTCATCACTGTCAATAAATGTATAGTAATCTCCCACAGCCTCCCTCATTCCGGTCATTACCGCTGCTGTGGGGCCGCCGTTCTTCCGGTGAAATACTCTGACGCGCTGATCTTTATCCGCATATCTGTCACAGATTACTCCGCTTCCGTCCGTAGATTCATCGTCAATAAGCAGCAATTCAAAGTTCCCGTATGTTTGAGCCAGAATGCTGTCAATACACTGTTCCAAATAATCCTCTTTATTATAAACCGGAACAATCACGCTGATCTTATACTTTACTTTCGACATAATTTATATCAGTCCTCCTCCGAAATTAATACCTGATTCTTTTCACATCAACAGATCAGTGGACAGCTTTCCGCAAATGGTACAGATACAGGTATAAACCCGGACAGAGAAGAAACACCCTGACCTTAATCCGATACCCGGTCGATAATCCGCCGTATGCCCCCGAAACACGCATTGCTGCCTTGAGACTGTCATGGCAGACCCGAATATACTTCTGCTGTTTACGTCTATCCGCCGCCGGCAGCATGGCAAGTTTCCCTGCCGTTAACATGATACCCATCATGTACAGTGTGGTTACCCGGGCATCTAGGCTCCGGTCGATACGCAGGACCTCTTCCCTCGCAAGCTGCCAACAGGTAATCTGATCCATATATCCCGGTGTAAATTCACGATTTATGGCACCTGACGGATTCCTGTAATATCCGTAACCTTTATAATCCGTCTCTGCGATCCTGCCCACATAAGGCAGCATCCTTACGAGGAACAGCATATCCTCTCCGATGGAAAGTTTTTCCGGAAAAAGAACTTTATCAAATATTTCTCTGCGGTAAAGCTTACTCCAGCAGCGACTGTTGCCGCACAGAACGGCATCTTTTAAATATTTGCCCGCATCGTATGTCACAACCCGCCCGTTTTCGCTTTCTGCGGCAGCGCCACGCGTCCAATCTTCTTCGTCACTCCATTCAAAGAATCCGCAGCCGGCGACATCACTTTCCGTATTGATCATGCAGTCATACAGAGTCCTTACAGTTCCGGCACAGAGTCTGTCATCTGCATCCACAAACGTGATAAAATCACCTCCGGCGGCATCAATACCCGCATTTCTTGCGGCAGAGACTCCCACATCACCCAAGGTCAGAACACTAACATTGTCATAATCGCCCTTCAGTCTGTCGCACACAGCAGCGGTATCGTCCGTAGAACCGTCATTGACAATGATGACCTCAAGATTTCCATAAGTCTGGTCTTCAATGCTCCGAATGCAATTTTCCAAATAATCCTGCCCATTATAGACGGGAACGATCACACTGATCAACGGTTCATCATTTTTCATGATGCTGCCCCCTGCAGCTAACCGACTCATATATGGCAAGAAGCTGCTTAATATTATTATCTAGGGAAAACTCTGTCTCTACTTTCCTGCGGGCATTTTCTCCGAGCATACGGCACAATTCCGGATCCGCAAGCAGTTTCAACAAACCTTCCTCCAACGTCTTTGCATCTTTAGGCACTGCAAAAAGCCCTGTGTCCCCTTCTATGACCATATCGGGAATACCTCCCGTCTTCGATGCCACAATAGCGCATGCATTTGCCATGGCCTCCAGAATAGAGACTGATTGACCTTCGAAATAAGATGGCATCACAAAGATATCACATTCACTTAAATACTGCTGTTTTGTGGCTCCACTGATCCATCCCAGATCTGTCACACACTCTCCCAGCGACAATGCCTGTGCCCTCAACTCCTGATCTTCCCAGATACCGGCAAGATACAGGCGGACATCCGGATATTGTTCCCGCAGACCAGGCATGACCGTCAGCAGTTCCCCGATGCCTTTTCCCTTACACAGTCTTCCCAAAAACAATATCTTATGCATTCCATACTGCTTTTCTTTCTTTTCCGGAACACAGATTGCATCCGGCAGAACCGTAATGGCATCCCGCCCGATAATCGTTCCGAAAAAATCCTTCCAAGCCGTACCTAATACGAGAAAGGCGTCTCCCATGGAAAGAACTTTTTTTACACGCTGTCTGCCTCTGTCACTCAATTCCTTTTCATAAAATTCCGGAAAATTTCCTCCGTGCTGATGAATCACTACTTTCTTGCGACATGCCTTCGCGGTTCTGATAAAGACGGATTTCCTGTAATAACTGGCATCCGATGCCATATTGACATGGACAATGTCATACTTTGAAATCCTAATCAGAAAACGTACATATGCTTTCGCAGCCTGCAACAGTTTAATCCATTTCGATCCTTCTACCATCGTACCGATATAACACAGATCGATCATACGATCCAGTCCGGCATCATAATAGTTGTTCACCACACCGGAAATCCCACCGTGCACGCTTCTGTCGGGACCAACCATCAGTACTTTCAGTCTGTCATTTCCCATTATTTAGAACCTTTCCCGGTCAACACGACCCATATTGTGCGAAACAGAATCTTCATGTCCAGTCCCAGCGTCCAGTTATCGATATATTCCAAATCCAATTTCACCACTTCATCAAAATCTACTATCTCACTGCGCCCGCTGATCTGCCATAGTCCTGTCAGTCCCGGTGTCATGCTGATACGTCTTCTGTAATGAGAATTATACTTTTCAAACTCATCCTCCGTCGGAGGTCTTGTCCCAACCAGACTCATATCACCTTTCACGATATTAAAAAACTGGGGTAGTTCGTCGATGCTTGTCTTGCGAATGAAATGTCCCACCCTGGTAATACGTGGATCATTATCCATCTTAAACATCAATCCCTGCATCTCATTCTGCCCTTCCAACTCTTTCTTGCGCTCCTCCGCATCAATATACATAGAACGGAATTTATAGATTTTAAAGCGCCTCCCGTTCTTGCCGATTCTGGTCTGTGCAAAAAAGATAGGACCCGGCGAATCGATCCGAATCGCCAGTGCCACAAAAGGGGTCACCAGAACAGTCAGAATACATCCAACCAATCCCCCGACAACATCAAGAAGCCTTTTGATCGTCATTCGTCTATAATCAAAGTGATTGACGGAGTACGTCACCACCGTATAGCCCGCAAAGTTTCCCACTCTGACTTCCTTCTGAGGCCGCTCAACGATATCAATATTATAATGGCAGACTATGCCCATAGACTCAAGATCATATATGATATGTCTCACATAATCCTTGTCCTCTTCCGGCAGATTGACAAACACCTCATCAAGCGGCATCTGCCTCGCAAGATCAAGCACATTGCTGCCGTCCGCATTGACCTTGATGCCATCTATGACCACTCCTTTGCGGTCAACGTCCACACAGGCAAGCGCCACGATTTCGTAGTTGATGTCCATCGCTGCTTTCAATTTGGTCACCGTCTTATCCAGTGCGGAATCTTTCGTGATAATCATAATCTTGACAATATTGGATTTGGATGTGAAATAAACGCGCAGTATCTTCTTCGTTCCGATTCTTACGCTCCAGACAATCAGCACATCCAAGATGACAAAATAACCCATCACAAGACGTGAAAAATCTGCGCCGCGTTGCAGCAGGAACAGAAACGCCATCACCGACAGCGCCATGAAAACATTAAATTTGATAACGGCTATAAATTCTACGAAAACTCCTCTTCTCAGAAACTCTCTGTTCCAGTCAAAAAGGAAGCTGTAGACCGTACAGAACAACAGAAAACAGATGCATACCATGAAGTGAAGTTCCGGTTCATCGACCCATCTGAATTTTTGGAAACGTATTAAAATGGAAATGATATACGCGACGGTAATACTGACCAAATCCGTAAAGAGCAGCCAGTATCCCTCCACTATTTTTGTTTTACGGTTCATTCCTATCCCTCAGGTAATTTCCATCTATCATATAAAAATATTATATCAATTTAGAATACCATTTTTCGGGAAAAAATTCAATCTTTATAACCGTTTGACATATGATTCCGTATCCGGTTTTCGCCCGTAAGATAGTACCCCATCATCATGAGCATAAAATTCCTTCCCAGATACACGGAGATTAAGTGCGCCTCTATAACTGTATATATGGCCAGGATGGTAAAAACAAGCAATCCGCATGCATCTTTTTGCCTATACAATTTCCGCCAAAATGCAAGACAAAACACAAGATAGATAAGTCCGGGCACAACACCGTAGCGATAAAACAGTTTGACCCACCCCATGTCAAAATAGTAATCCATGTTTTCAGGGCAGGAAAAAACTGACCACGTTTCAATCATGCCGTCATTCCTCTCCGTGTCTGTGAGGGTGATTATTCTACCCGTGATCATTCTGTCAATCCGCGACAACACCCCAATATGCCTGTTATCATCGTTCCCTCCCAGAAAATAATCGCTCCACTGTGCAACCCGTACTCTCTGCGCATTTACCGCGGCGTCCAGGGAAAATGCCAGACACATAGCAAGCACCAACAGCCCGCACACATAGGTGAATTTTTTTTCACGCAAGCTTTTACAGTAGGTCAACAGACAGGCACCGATCAGGAACAGGGTTGTTATCAGCATCCCCGTCTTGGAATCCGTCAGGGCATAGACGCCCACGTTCAGCATCATAACAAAGATATATATATACCATTTCATCCGATCAAACCAGACATAGACCCCCAAAACCACTAACATAAAGAACATGCAGGCAAGTGCATTCGGATGTCCCATACCCAATGTATAACGGGTCTCCAATATAGGATCAGCCTGGCAGTAACGAGCGGCATCCAAATCTTCGGATCCGGTGTGTCCGAACACCGTTGTCAGACTGATATCCCCATAGATACCTGTCACCGACAGCATAACGATGGTTACACATCCAATCAACGTCACATAGAAGGTGTATTTCAACATCTGCCTGAGAGGAATATTCTTGCATGCCGCCACAAAAGTAACCAGGCGAATCAGGTCGTTGGCCCCCGTTACGCGATAGGACACAAAAGCCACCGCCTCCAGCAGGGCTATAACGCACCATTCTCTCTTCGAATAATCCGTCAACATCAGCTTTAAAGCAAAAATCAGGAACGTAATCCTAAAAAGCTGTCCCTCAATCGGATTGACATAGTTACTCTTGTCCACGATCACTATAAGGAGCTCAATGGTTAATCCAATATAAAAAAGAAACCACGGAAGTCTGCTTTTCTTGATATTATGGTATAGTTCCCGCATCATTCTTCTCCTCGTATCATATATCTCAGCGATGCATCATGCGGACCGCCGCTCCATGCGCTTTACGCATCCATCGCATACATTTCAGCTTCGCCTTCTTCCATGCAATGCCTGCCCTGCCGATTTCGGGCGCAATCAGAAACGCGTACTCATCCTGATGAGTACGCAAATATTCCGGATAAGTCTCATCAATCGGCACACGTATAAACTCGGCATCCCTGTCAAAAATATCCTCCCCGATCAGCAGACGGTCTACCGCTTCGCGCAAATACCTGGACTTGTTGTATTCCTGATGCGCCGCCGCCCGTACCTTGATGCCGATACGCTTCGCCACATCCCGCTCACCGTCGCCGCCCATATAGCCAAAATGCCATCCTCCGTCAGCGACACGCACACTGCGCGGATCATCGGGTGATACCTCCCGCAGGAACACGATACCTTCCTTAGGCAGATTTCCAAAGCTGCAGATCTTGGTTCCCAGCCATTGTTTCTGCTCTACTCCTTTAAATTCCCCGGTAATAGACAGCAAATTGCCGGATATTTCCTCCATATTCAGAAAACAATAGAACATCCGCTGTGCCAGATGATAAATCTTCTCGGGGTCAAAATCCCGTATGATTTCCGTTAAGACTTTCGGGTTAGGTATCTCATCTACATCACTGAAGATTACAATATCATCGGGTTTGCAGTCCGACATCCCACGAATCAGCTGGTTCTTCTGGAACTTGTCCCGCTCATGGGTAGTCACGCCGCTCATGGGTGAGTTGCCCACTGCCACATAGATAATCTTATCCTCAAACTCCGCAAACATATCACGGTGCTCGGCAAAAGTCATAGGTTTGGGATCTCCGGAAAAAGTCACTGTGGCCTCCTCCAGCACAAACTTATCCACATAGGGTGCCATTATCTGCATCCTGAGTTTTAAAATATCCAGTTCGTTAAAAAAAGGGATACAATCATATATCATGCACTATGGATCTCCTTCAATCCGGTATTACCGTATTCTCCTCCAGAAAAGAAATGGGCGGATATAATCTTTCGTTTTCTGCCATCTGACCTTCCACGGATTGACAAATTTCGGGTACTGCTCATTTCTACCCCTCCACTTGTGAAAGACAAATGGTTTCTCCACATCCATAATTTCCGGAATCATATGCTCGTGTCCGAAATATTTCGCCACATCAATGGGCGCAAATTCCATCCCGGCATCTTCAATCACATTCTTATTCTTACAACACAGAAAAGTGTCCTCGTTGTAATTGTCATCCTCCATCTTCTCCCATTTCAGCCCTGCCTGTTTAGGAAAGTCCAGCAAACTCTTGCTGCGAATCGAAACGCTGTTTCCCACGCGACAAATCTGTCCCTTGGAATCCCGGTAGGCGTAATCGTTTGTTGGAAGCGGCCACGGAGACCCGATATAGTCATAATCTAAGAACTCATCACGCCAGCTCTCCGGGTGCACCACAAATCCGTCCGCATGGATGAGCAGCACATAGTCCGTATGAATGTGTTCTCCCAGTTCATAAACCATTTTATAGTTAAATTTGTCTATATTGTCCAGTCTGGATGTGTGGGAATAGCGTATGGACCCGGGCAATGAAAGCGGTTTTCTGTGCGTGATCAATACTGCGTCTGCAAATTCAATCTGCCGCATACTGTATTCCATTGCCTTAATCGTCTCATAAATATCCACACTGGTCATTGCAGCCAGCGTAACGTTCGGTAATTTTAATTTGTCAGACATGTCAACCTCTTCTTCATTCATCTGCCACTCGCACAGACATCTTATAGTAATACTGCGCAACGGCAAGATTCAGCCAATTGTACGCATCTTCCGTAAGATCATCAACCGCAAAAAGAGCCGGTCTTGCGGAATATGATTTTACTTCAACGTCGGTAATCGTATCGTCCATATACATCTCATGTCGTTCCATAGCTTCCGCATAAAAAGTCTGCGCGCTCCCGTTAACCAGCGAACGCAGCGCAGAAATACTCGTATAGGTATTTTTGTCGGCCGTAAAAATCCACACTGTGAGTACCGCCAGAAGAAGAATTGCCGTCATCCGCTTTCCGGCTTTCTCCAAAAACAGTCCAAGTATATTCCCTGCACAAAGTTCTTCCGTGTCCGTAGGTATCACTGCACCCGGCTCTGTGCTACCGCCCGTTGCCCTATGGGAAAAGTAACCCAACCAGTAAACGGTCACCATCATCAGTCACAGATAATACACCATCTGGATAATATTATCTACTCTGGAAAGCCCTACCATGCCAACAGCATAAAGCGTCGGTGTAAACATGGTTGCAATCACGCAGACAGTCCCCAGAGTCACATATACAGGATGGTTAAAAGACCTCTCAGACTGCCGCGCGATCCTCCACATGACCGGAAGAAGCAGCAGCCAAATCAAAATAACAAATCCAGGCGTCCAACGGATGACAAACACTACTGTGTGATAGAAGGATAAAAGCACAGACATCACCGCAGAATAACCTGTATTCATGTCCAGCGCACCTCTCTGTGCGTTGCCCGGTGCCAGTATGTTGAACAAAAAACCGATACTGCCCGTGATAAAAGGAATGACTAACGCTATCAACTTCTTGCGGTTCGCCACCGCGGCATAAAGAATGAGCAATGCCATCATGATCTCCGCCTGAAGACCTGTCACCAGATTGCCTCCGCTCACAATCACGGAAAGCAGCGCCGAGGCAATGCACAACAGCATCTCTGCGACTTTACTACCTGTCCATATACACGCCGAAATCGCTGTCAGGCACAAGAATAAAACCGATTCCATCCAAACATAATGTATTGCTCCGTTATACCAATAAATCCCCTCAAAGGGTGCCTCCATCACCTGATAATACATAAATAGAAGCATAAACGTCACAAAACAGCTTCCCGCCCGATCAGCGCCCAGCCATCTGCACAAAACATGCGTGCCGAGAATAAAAACAGACACAGTAAATATGCTGACCATTAGGATGGGAACCACATACGCAATTCCATAATTGAAATTCATCGGACAAATTCCCATCAAAAAGCACGAAACATATGTCCCCTGCCAGTTTTGATAGAACTCCATACTCTGCTGCCATGCAGTCTGCATCGACTGCACATAAGACCTCGTCGCCATCCATGTGTCATGTACCTGTCTGCCGAAATCATAGTCATCGATACACATCACATTATATCTGCCCAGAACTAAAATCGGGATGGGAGAGAATACAAACAGAATACCGGCATATACCGCCATCCTTCTCATAGAGATTCGGTCAAGCCGTGCCGTGACACTGCCGCGCCACGACTCCAACCGCTGTTCTGTTTTCTGCATTATCTTTTTCTCCATAATCTATATCTTTTCTTTGAATAATATTAAGCGCGTTTAAACAGCCTGAGAACGCGCCTCTTGACACCACGGGCAATCTTACACAGATATGCTTTCCTGTATATATACCACGCATGAAACTGCATCATCCTTAACTGCATGCCCTCGGGGCGCACATTGATTGACGCATACTTTTTGGATTTCTTCTTGTAGTTGTTCAATTCATTTCTGCATTCTTGTGCGGTAAATATCCTGCCTTTTCTGTCCATATAGTGAAACAGACTGTATATATTCTGCTCCGATGCCCAGTAACCGTCGGACACATTGTGACGCGCCCAATATTTTGGGGCGATTGCAAATTTCAATGTCTCGCTGGTATGCGCGGGCAGACATGCAAAGGACGAGTTGGAAAGCAAAAGATAATGGGCATTCTTGAGTGTCACATAGTCCTTTCCTATATCGAAATGATGGGCCTCAATACCCGGCAGTATCCTCTGCGCAGTTTCCACATCATCCGTGATGATCATAAACTCCATATCCGGGCGTATTTTTTTCATTTCCCTGATACCATTCACCCAGTATCTTCGATTGATCAAAAGCTCGGGGCTGCCCGTATACTCGCCTCCGCGCATATTGATAATGCACAGATTCTCCCTGCTGTATTCATAGGAATCATATTCCGGCTTTACTTTCAGCCACTGTCTGACTTGCGGAAGATATTTGATAAAATAAGACTCATCCTGCATATTCCCGTAAATCAATGTGTTGTCCTCTACATGATGGATTCCCGGATCGGCTCCCGCAATATAACATCCGTGGGTCAGGTCATGCCTGGAATTTCCTATATATAACCTCATATCTACATCATGATAGACGTTAAACCTCTTCTTATCTTCTTCCGATATAACATGTCCCAGATCCACGTCCATGAAATACATGCCGCGGTTACTGTGTATATTTACCGCAAAACGCTCCTGCCCGGCAGTTCCAAATTCATATCCGTTTTCCAACGCAACCGCTCTGGCGGTTACATAGCAGAACAATTGGTTTCCCAATCCCTGACCATCGATAAACTCTGTTCCTACCATATCTGACTATTCCTCTCCAGAACTACGACAAAACCGTCTCCATTATCTTCTCACCTTCCACCTTGTAAATCACATCGCACTTGGCGATCGTGTTTAACCGGTGGGCAATGATCACCATGGTTTTCCTTCCGTGGAAACTGTTGATGGCATCCATGACCGCCTTCTCCGTATCCGTATCCAGTGCCGAAGTGGCCTCATCAAAGACAAGAATCTCCGGATTGTGATAGAGCGCTCTGGCAATACCCAGACGCTGTCTCTGCCCGCCGGATATTCTGACACCCCGGTCGCCGATCGTGGTATCCAAACCCTCCGGGAGTTCTTCCACAAACTCCCTAAGCTGTGCTTCCTCAAGCACTTCCCAGATACGCTTGTCGTCTATTATATCCGCATCAATACCGAAGGCAATATTGTCACGGATGGACTCGTCAATCAAATAAATAGACTGGGGAATATAACCGATTTTCGCAAGCCAGTCCGGATAATTGTCAAAAATATTCCTGCCGTCACAAGTAATTGTTCCCGCCTGCACATGCAGCAAACCTAACAGGATGTCCACAATCGTCGATTTGCCTGCGCCGGAAGGTCCCATAATTCCTACCGACTGGCCCTTTTTCACTTCCATATGAGCATCCGTAAAGATATTCTTGGTTGTGTTCGGATATGCGTAAGTGATGTGATCCAGCACAATTTTGTCCTTCAATTCCAGTTTCGGGAGCTCCGGCTTCTGTTCGTTCGTCAGCCCCGTCACACTGCCGTTCACATCCCTCTTCATGTTTTCGTTCAGATTATCGTACAGATAGTCCAAACACGGCTGCGCATACGCAATCTCCGACAGATACGTGTTGATGCGGTTCGTACCCGGCAAAACACGGATCGCTGCGACAGCGAATGCGGACAACTGTGGAATCAGCACGTCAATATTGCCGCCCCGCAAGATATATACCATAATATAGAGAAGCATTGCCGCCATAAAAATTGTCTCAATCAGAAGTCTCGGTGTGTTGTTGAGCACTGCATAATTTCTCGCCACATTGGCGCCAAGCGCACCGCTTTCATAATAGTTACGCACAAAAAACTCTTCTCGGTGCAGCACCTTTACATCCTTCAAACCGTAGATGGATTGAATCCGCCATTTCGCGATACGCGACTGTATACTCTGATTTCTGTGACCTATCGTATTCAAGCGCGGCTTTAACACTTTCGTGATAATAAGCGTCATGCCCAGTAAGACAAAGAATACGAAAAGACTCATCGCCGGACTTCCCATGACAAGTACGATACACAAAGATACTACTACCACGATCTCCGTCACCATCTGAATCAACACCAGAATCAGCTGAAAAGCATTTGGAATATCGCTGTCTGTCAAACGAAATACGGTGGGGATATCCGCGCCCAGATAATCTTCGTACGGTCTGTTTAAGAATTCCCGCATAACGCGGCTGATCATACGGTTACGGTTCCGGGTCACAAAAGTATTCTGCACATAAGTCTGGAAAAGCAGATAGACGTTCTTTACTACATACAGTGCAATCAAAGTGCCGAGCATAATCACAATCAATTGTCTGCTCGTCTGAATGTCCAAAAAATCCACCAATTTGGAAACCCATTTATTTCGCATAACGGCTTCCGGATCCATGATCACCTCAACAACAGGTAAAATCATGGACACTCCGAGGGTTTCCAAAAGTCCGCCGATCAAGATCAGCACTCCCAACCCAACAAGCTGGCGCTTTTGCTTCTTGTCAAAAAGATACCCTACTTTATGAAGAAGAGTAACCTTCCCCTCTCTGTTATGCTCTAAAGCCGTCTCTTTACTCATGTGTTATTGATTCCTTTCGCCGCCGCTGTCCGCCTTATACTCTGCGGCTATTCCTTAGGGACAGTTATCCTGCATTGACTTTACGCATATCGTTTCGATATAAATCCTTGCAATCCCACCCGTTAAGCCATCTGTCCGGTGCCAGAACAATCTTGTTCGGATTGTGATTCAAATAAGACGCCCACCAGCTGAAACTGCTGTTTGCCAGTATATTGTGTTTACATTTACTCATAAGAACAAACTCCGCGTAATCGCTCTGTTCCCCGAGATCCACAACTTCTATATCATCAATGAAACCCTTATCCGCATTCTGCATATTCGTTTCTGTCCGCTTGACAATTTGGCCCTTCAGCCACTCTTTATCATTGGTGAACAGATAAAACCTGCAATCCGGACGCTCGGACTTCATCTGCTCCATCGCATTTTCATAGTAGGACTCCGTACAGATATCACCGAAAAGTTCCAGATTCTCCGGCAGAAGATAATCTCCCCTGCGAATATGCACGCTGACGGATTCTGTAGTCTCAATCCGAGCAAGCAAACCATCCATTGTCATCCGGCCGTAATCCGTCTCCTCGGCATGTGCTGCAGGTCCTGCCGCGGTACCCGTCAGATTGTTATCCCTGATATATTGAAGCAGCTTGTCCGTGTCGTAAATCTTCTTAATATCATCCGATATATCCGCGAAATATTTCTCTGTCTGCCAATACCCTTCCAGATAAATGTCATCCCAAGTCATGATTTCGGGATGAAAACACTTGTCTGCCTCAAAATAAGCCTTTTTCTTTCTTCCGCACAACTTCCGACGCAGCCTGCTCCACGGAAGGGGCGAGGAATCCAGCATGTGTACTAGTTCCTTCTTGGACGCACATTCATAGGTGATATCGAAGGGGTACAGTGCGGGATTACGCTTTTCATCCTGTGCAAAGCCCGCAACGTCATCTATCTTAACATTCTTCCCCAGACTTTTCAGTTGTAGATACAGGGCATACTGAAACATCTGGTTGCCCAGTCCACCTGCAAGCTGTATGATAATCATCTTCTCAAAATCCCTTTAACTTTCACTTTCAATGGGATTACCACCTGTTCTTCCCATCGTATTCTGCGGCTGTAGCGCGCCGGAGATTTCAGGAAAAGTTTCATTTTCTTATAATCACGCGAATCCGCCACGGGACAACTATACGCCCTTGCGTAGTGTTCTCTGTTGTCTCGGATGATCTGTGCAAGCCGCTTTAAGAACTTGTCCCTGTCGGGAATATCCATCTTTTCAACCCGGCTGTAGAAGAGAAGCAGCCTCTTATAAAAAAAATAATCATGAATGTCTGCAAGATCCTGCCTCCCCATTTTCCTAAGAAACTCAGTCTTCTCATAATATGCGGGGATCTGATCCGTGAACGTTCGCGGATTGACCTGCGTATTCATGATGCTTCCCTCTCTGTCTATTATATAGTTATAGCAGGCCATGTCAAGGTAAATACAGCGTTGTGCATGACTTAACGCCATTGTTGCGAACATAATATCTTCATACCATTTTCCTACGGGAAAAGCAATATTTGTAAGGATTTCTCTTCTATATAATTTGTTCCACGCAGCATTCTGAATATCGTACTCTTTCGTCTCCTGTACATAATACTGCAGAGCTTCCTGTCCCTCGAACAAAATAGCCCTATCTACAGACTGATCCTCCGTGTGATCCTTATAAACCCGGCGATACCGGCAAATCGCGATATCCGCATGCTGATCTTTCAGTGCACTAAGCATCTTCTCATACATGTCCGGATCAATCCAGTCGTCACCATCCACAAACCCGATATAACTACCTTTTGCCCTCGCGACACCCACATTACGTGCTTCGGCGGGGCCGCTGTTCTCCTTATGAATCACTTGAACACGCGAATCTTCGGACGCAATGCGGTCGCAGAGTATACCTGTATCGTCTGTGGAACCATCATCTACTACAATAATCTCCAGATTATGATAAGTTTGATTGCGGATAGAGTTTATGCCCCTTTCAATGTAATCCGCTATATTGTAGGCTGCCACAATAACCGAAATCAAATCGGACTGATCACCTGTATTTATTAAGGGAGGTAGATATTTTTCTAGTACTTTCATCGTCTACTGCATACCTTTCTTGCCCGTATACTGCATCCACGCCTGAAACATCAGTATATACCATATCTGCACACGCCAGATACCCTTCTCAATATAGTCGTTCCACAATCTCCACACTACATTTGTATTTAACAGTCCCTGCCGATCCAGCACGGCGCTGTCGATCAGGCTCTCGGCCCACTGCCGCAGTTCAGGCTCTTTGAGCCACTTATGCAGCGGAATGGCAAATCCTTTCTTCGGTCGTTCCATCAATTCACGCGGTACATATTTATAAAGGATATTTCTCAAAATCCTCTTGGTAACGCCGTCCCGGCTTCGATAAGATAATGGCAGAGTCCATGCAAATTCCACCACATCTCTGTCCAACATCGGCACTCTCGTCTCCAACGAGACCGCCATGGCGGTTCTGTCTACTTTATTCAGGATATCGTCGGGATGATACATCAACAGGTCCATCAGCATAAGATTGTGCTGCGGCTCGTCCAGAAGCCCGGCAGGATAGGTGTCCATAACAGTCGGACATTCCCCTGCAAACGGATCCGTTGTACTGCCTGCGCCCGTGGATTTGGCCTTGACAATACGAAATCCCTCACCGATTTCTGAACGAAGGTACATATCTTCAATACTGCGCGATCCCAAAAGTCTTGCGCGGGTCGCCATGGCTCCCTTGCCGCCCGAATTCACAACACCAAGCAGTGCGCTGACCGGCTTGCGAATGCCGTAGGGAATCCGATTGGTTTTGTTCCATATCCGCACTAAAGAACTGTACGTGTTATAACCGCAGAACAATTCATCACCCCCGTCTCCGCTCAAAGATACCGTCACATGCTCCCTGGTCATCTTACTTACCAGATAGGTGGGAATCTGCGAGGAGTCGGCATACGGTTCTCCAAACATCCCGGTCAGCCGGGGAATCACGCCGCGCGCATCATTCTCCGTAATATATAATTCGGTATGATCAGTTCCCAGATGCTTTGCAATCTCGCCCGCAGCATCAGCCTCATTAAACTTCTCATCCCACATACCGATTGTAAAGCTCCGCACCTGGCGGCTGCTCAGGGATTGCATGAGGGAAACCACGGTGCTGCTGTCAATACCCGCTGACAGGAATGCACCTACCGGCACATCGGCCACCATCTGCCCGCGTATGGATTCCTTAAGCAGACGTTCCAGCTCGGCCGCCGCCTCCTCCTCGCTTCCCTGAAAAAGATGTTGCTGACCGTAAACTGCTGCTTCCCGCATGGACCAATATGTTTTTATATCATATTTATTAAATGGAGATTTAATTTCTAAATATTTTCCGGGCTGTAATTTGTATATATTTTCATAGATAGAGTGGGGTGCCGGAATATATCCATATCGAAAATAGTTTTCCAAAACACGTGTATTGATTGAATTCGTAAAATGATCCAGGGCTGTAATGGAATTTAAATCGGAGGCAAACACAAAATTGGAATCTCCCACAAATCCATAATACAGCGGCTTCTCTCCCACACGGTCACGAGCCAACAATAACATGTGTTCTTGTTTGTCGTACAAGGCGATGGCAAACATCCCCTTAATCATATTCAGCGTCTCTTGCGGTCCATATGCAGAGAACGCTTCCAAGAGAACTTCCGTGTCAGACGTTCCCCTGAAAGCAGTCACTCTTTTTTCCTCAATCAACCTGTCTCTGATTATCTGATAATTGTAGATTTCTCCGTTATACGCTATAACGTATCGATCGTTATGTGACTCCATGGGCTGAGCCCCCGACGAAGTCAAATCAACGATGGAAAGGCGTCTGTGTCCAAGCACCACCGTACGGTCATCAGACGCCCAAATGCCGGAAGCGTCCGGACCTCTGTGATACATTTTCTCATTCATCCGCTCGATATTCCGTTGCCAAGTGTCTCCCCAATTACATAATCCGGCAATTCCGCACATGTGCCTATTCCTTTCTCATCTGCTGTCCGCCACTCTACTTACCGCTCCTACATTTACATCCGTCACTCATCCTCACCGACCACCGCATAGTCCTCATTGGCAATCCGCTCCCGAATCGTCTCCCTTGCCGATGTGATCTGCTGCTGCCATAATAAATAGGCCTCATCCCAGGATGCGTATGCCTCATCACCGCGTTTATCGGCAAAGTCATAGTGTCCCAGCAAATATTCCCGCAGAAAATCCGTGCATTTTTCCGCTCCTACAGCGTTGGTATGGCTGCCGTAATCTGCAAAGTCTTCTTCGAAAACAAGACCGATCTCTTCATAATAATTATTCATATTAAGGAAAGGATACCCATAGGATGACACAATCTCTTCCATATAATTGTACATCTTCTGATCTGTCAGAGACTCGCCGTAAGGTGACACGATAAACAGGGCATCCTTTTCCTCCGCCATCAAGAACTCAATCAAATCTCTGAGATATGCTTCCTGTTCCGAAGGAATCTCGGTCACACCCTCCGCATCGCCGCAGTCCGGCATTGACAGGGGACCTACCTCGTCCTTAAAAATGTACCCCTTCAGCGGATTGGCCTTATGATATGTCATATTAGCCCATTCAGAGGGAAGTGCCAGCATTTTCCAATTGGTATGGTACTTCATAATATCCAAATAAAAACTGAGCCTTCCTTCCTCATTATCCTCGGGTACCATCGCCTGAATTGTCTTATATCTCAACATTGAATAACGCATGTTGTCTGTTACACCGCGCGTATACGCCATATTTTCCCTCAGCCCTTCATCTCCCATGGTAAACATGCGCATCTCAAATATATATAAGTCAGGCGATTGGGATTTCTCAGTCTCCTCCACAAGATACTTCATGGCAACAGGACGCTGTACATTGGAGGACAAAGGGTACATCGCAATTCCCGCTTCACCCCAAAGTTTCGGCGCGGCATAGTATGGAAACACCGGACTGGAACCAATCATCACAATATCCAATGTATCCTTCTTCTCCGCATAGAAACCTGAAAATCTGTCTTTCACGTCGCCGTTTGTCCTCACCATGTAGGATACTGCAATGAAAAGAAGCAGAAATATTCCCATGAAAACCGTGATCTGTATGAAAATCCATGCTCTGGCACGTTTCATCGCACTGCCCTTTCTATATATAGTATAGATAGTCTGTATAAGCTCATCTCTCATCTTGCCATGATTTCATTAAAATACTCTTTCCACAGATGATTGACACGCTCCGGAGCAAGCCGTTTTTGAATCTTGGCAGCCTCCCTGCCCAGGCTGTCGGCATATGCAGAATCTCCGAGGAGCTTATCCATAGATTCTTCCAGCGCAGGTAAATCCCCTGCCGGGATGATCAGACCGTTCACACCGTCTGTTATAAGCTCTACCGTACCGCCGCTGGGCACATCTGTGGAAATAACAGGCAGTCCGCTCGCCAACGCTTCAATCAGCGCATTGGAAACTCCTTCCGAGTAGGATGTCAGCAAAAAAAGAGCCGCTCTTTCAATCCGGACCGCTACATCCGGAATCACTCCCGGTAAAAACACCCGCTCTGAAACACCGAGCCGATTCGCTAAATCTTCCAAGAACGGACGCAGTTCACCCTCACCGTATATTGTGAGCGTATATTCGGGATATTTATCCTTAAGCGCCGCAAATGCCCGAATCATCATCTCATGATTTTTATTGGCGTCAAGACGCCCCACGGCAACGATTCTCTGATCCCTAACCCCTTCATATCTGGGTTTGATAAATACAGGATTCAGTGAATTGGGCAGAATGACCGCCTTTCGCTGTATCTTCTTATTAAAAAAGTATTTGGAGCGCTCCGTCTGCAAAACAATACCTGCAGCATGAGGAAACAAGAAGTTTGCAAGACCGTGCATCAGTCTGCCCGGGTATTCCTCTTTCGCCTCACCGACCACCGAAACCACCGGTCTGGTCTTGGTGAACATCGTTGTAACAATCGCCATAAAATTATTTTTGCCAATGCACGCCAATACCATGTCAGGTTGCTCGGTTTTCCAAATCCGATGAAGCTTACATACGCGACGATAGAAGTTAACAATACGGCTGTTACTCAATTCTGTGGAATTCAAATCGGAAATCACCCTTTGAATTCCCGACGGCAATATATATTCTTCCTCCTCCGGATATCTGTATTGTGTGACCATCGTCACCCGATATCCTTCCCTTTGGAAAAATTCTGCCAAATTTACAAAGACTCTTTCCGCTCCTCCCTTGTGCAGAGAGCCAATATAAAAAGCAATATTTTTTTCTGCTCCGTGCTTTTTCATAGCTTTTGAATAAAATCCTTCATATTTTTATTAAAAAACATGCGTTTTGCAAGTTCCGTTCATTTTTCCTGCAAAATCTGACCAAAAAAACTTTTTTATTAAATTTGTTTTTATTTTTGAATTATGAATTGTATTGACAATTTTATCCGTTTTCTGACCTCTTTTTTTATCAAAAAACAATATTTTATAGCGTTATTTTATTTTTTATAGTATTTCATCGGTTATATAAACCTAATGATCAGTTCCGATAAGTCTGATACCATTGTTGGAACACAAAGAACGACCAAACCAACTTGGAGTAATTTGCTCCGGTTGCCGGACCTGCATCTCCCGTCTCAATATATTGTCCGATCATATCTGAAACATACGTGGCATCAAAAATATTTTGTCGTTCCAGAAAATCATAACTGCTGTAATCCAACAGTTGTTCCCGCAGCGGACCGCGCAGCCATTTGTCCAGCGGAACCCCAAATCCCACCTTCGGCCTGTCCAACAAGTCCTTCGGAATATAATCATATGCGATATCTTTCAGGATGTGTTTCTTGTCACCACCCGCATATTTGAATTCATGCGGAATCCGGTAAGACAGTTCCATGACATCCACATCCAAGATCGGACATCTCGCCTCCAGAGAATATTTCATGGAAGCACGGTCTACCTTGCACAGAATATCTCCCGGAAGGTAGGTATCCATATCCAGCAGCATTCTCCTGATTTGCCAATTCCCTACACCATATCCGCTCTCAACCGGATAATGGATGGGGAATGCCTCTTCTCCTTCCGGCAGCGCCTTGACCATAGCTCTTGCCACAACCGGATAGTTCCCCGCTCCAAACTGAGTCTTGCTCTCCCTCTCTCGATTGCCGGCAATCACGCGCACTTTAAATGGAAGTCTATCCTCCAGATGCGCCTGCTTAAATCCCGGCAGACCACATAATCCGTGGACCATCCCTCCCAGCTTATCCAGACGCTGCGCCTTGGACACATTATCATAAACATTGTAGCCGCAGAAAAACTCATCTCCGCCGTCACCCGACAAGGCAACCGTCACATGGTCTCTCGCCAGTTTAGACACCATCATCGTCGCAATCTCGGAACTGTCCGCGAACGGCTCATCGTAATACTTCGGAATACTCTCTACGAGACCGAGCATATCCTGCTCGCCGATATAGAGTTCCGTGTGGTCCGTACCCAGATAATCCGCCACTGCCTTCGCATATTTCGCCTCATTATATTTCTCTTCATGAAAACCGATCGAGAATGTCTTGACGGGATCCTCCGAACATTCCTGCGCAATCGCGGTGACCAGAGAGGAATCATAACCGCCGCTTAAGAAAGCTCCCAACGGCACATCGGCAATCATGCGCGCTTTCACAGACTTCTGCAACAGATCTTTTAACCGCTCTTTCGCTTCCCGATAATCTTCTATTCGGTCTTTCTGCGCCCTGTGATATACTTTCTTGACATCCCAATACTTCCACGTTTTGATATTTCCCCCGGAAAAGCGCAGTACCGATCCGGGTTCCACTTTATAAACATTCCTGTAGATACTCTCCGGCGCATTGATATACTGCTGAAACAAGTAACGCGATAACACGCGTTGTTCAATTTCTCCCGCAAATCCCGGACACTTCATAATCGGTTTCAGTTCCGAGGCAAAAACCAAATTTTCATCCTCGTACCGGTAGTAAAGAGGTTTCTTGCCGATACGGTCACGGACAAGATAAACATCCTGCGTCTCCCTGTCATAGAGCGCAATTGCAAACATTCCGTTAAACCGCTCCACACATCGGATGCCCCATTTTAAATAGGCGGCTATAATAACTTCCGTGTCGCAATTGGACAAGAAAGGATAGTCCGCCAATTCTTCTTTCAACTCACGATAATTATAGATCTCACCGTTATAGACTACGGAAACCCGCTTGTCAACCGAGTGCATGGGCTGATGCCCCAACTCGGATAAGTCCAGAATGGACAGTCTTCTCTGCGCAAACCCCACCTGCCGACCGCCGCTCATCTCGTAAATTTCCTCACCGCTGTCGTCCGGTCCTCTGTGATACATTGTATCATTCATTTCTTTCAGCTGTTCGAGGGTAATACTGTTCTTACTGATATATCCGCATATTCCGCACATTTATCATTCCACCTGTTATGATTACCGGCATCCCTGCTCATCAGGCTCCGGCAGTTTATGCACCTACTGCACGTTTTTCTCCAAAAAATACTCTTTGTATTCACCGAAATCCTTACATTCATTATCTACGGATTCTACTAATTCTATATATTTTTCCTGCAGCAATGACTTGTAATTATCAAAATTATCATATCCCTTCCTGCACCATGCAAAAGGGTGCGTGAGGATCTGCACCTTGTCGTATCCCGTAATATTTGCCTCGTCAGGATATCCATAACGCCAGATATGATTTGCATCGGACATATATTTGACCTTTAACTGTGTATGATCATCGACCGAATCCGCAAATGTGAAGAAATCATCCTGATAAGCGTTGAGAATGCCATCCAGCTTAATATTCTCTCTGAGCACATCCTTGGATGGTCTGTGAACCGAGAATTCCGTAATCTCAAAGCCGAACATCTCACTCAAGATCTCCATCTCCATCTTGATGCGTCCGCGGATCTGCTGCATGTCCGTCATGCCGTTAAGTGCAAAATGTAATCCGATATGCTGGCCTCTCTCATGCATATCTTTGATCATGTCCATATTTCTTCTGGAAAGAATATTATAGGAATTGTTCGTCCACTGGAAGAAGAATGTGGATACGAAATCCATGCTCTGTTCTATTTTCGCCAACCGATAGGCTCTTTCCACACTATACTCCACATCATGGCGCATAATAATAAACTTATCCCGCCCGAGTGCTTCAGCATAACCGCACTGTCTCCCTGTAGACTGTATGATTCTTATAATCTCCTTGTAATCGTCGTATGAAAACATACTGTTCTCCTCTGCATTAGTTATTTATTAACTCTTCAATATAATCTCTCCACTGCTTGTACACCGCATCCCCGTTCGCCTTATCAGCAATCTTTCTTGCCTCTGCACCGAGCCGCTCGGCAAGTTCCGGGGTCTCTATAAGACGATTTATTCCATCTACCAAAGCCTGTTCGTCCTTGATCGGAATGAGCAGACCGTCCACCTCATTCGTCATGATGGTTCTGGGTCCGCCGCAGGGACAATCCGTGGCAACAATCGGAAGTCCCAGCGCCATAGCTTCCATCAGCGCATTGGGCAGCCCTTCCCAATCCGAGGTAAAAGCAAACAGTGCCGCATCTGCCAAGTCTTTCTCCAGAGTATCGCTGGCACCCATAAGGCGAATATACTCCTGCGCCTGAAATTCCTCAATCAAACCCTCCAGTATTTCCCTGGTTCCATCAAAAGAGTCACCGCCGTATATTTTCAGATCATAATCCGGATGCTTCTCATGCACCTTCACAAAAGCTCTGATCAACATCGGCTGATTCTTAAAGTCTACCAGTCTGCCTGACTGCACCACCGTCTTTGTCCTTGTTTCCGGCATCGGGACTCCGATATATTTCTCGTGAATCGGGTTCAGAATGATCCTTGAATTACTCTGAAGCCTCGGTGCAAAAAAATCCCTCGCACCCTCCGTCTGAAAAACACATCCGTCCACCCTCGGAAACAATAGCGGAATCTGTATCTTATCCGACCTCTCCTCATAGTGTCCGGCCGGGTCGGTGCGAATAGAGATCAGAACCGGTATCTTCATGAAATATGCCGCCATCAAACCTCTGTATAACGCTTTCCTGGCAAACGGAATCAGGATGTCAGGCTTCTCATTCTTCAGGAAATCCCGCAAATATTTTACACGAAGCAGGAACCGGACAAGGCGGTGTTTCTTCTCATCATCTGCTTTGAGCCCAACATGTACACGTCTGACCCTTTCATCAATTTGAAATTCATTCTCACCATACCACTCCGTGGCAATAATGACCTGATAGCCTTCCTTGACAAACTGATTGGCCAGATTGGTAACTACACGCTCCGCACCGCCCTGTTCCAGACAATTCAGATGAAAAACTATCTTACGCGCCATACCCTATTGCTTCCTCCGATATATACGTTATATTTCCCTCAGGCATCTTTGGTGCCGCTGCCGGTCAATATCTTTTCAATATTGTATCGCGGTCTTCCCTTTACTTCAAGGTAGATCTTGCCGATATACTGCCCTACCAGACCGATGGCAATCAGCTGCATGCCGCCCAGAAACCAAATGGATAAAATCAGCGAGGTCCATCCCGGAACAACATGTCCCATAAAATATGAGAGTAATGCATATATCGCCGCAAGAATCGAAAGAAAGATAATCATGATTCCGGATCCCAGAATCATGCTGATTGGCTTGATGCTGAAAGAGGAAATACCGTTGAAGGCCAACGCAAGCATCTTTTTAAAGGGATACTTGGACTCACCGGCCACCCGCTCTTTACGGTCATAATAAACACTGTCTGTCCGATAACCGATCAGCGGAATCATGCCCCGGAGAAAAAGATTCGTCTCCTTATACTTGGAGAACTCTTCCACAGCCCGCCTGGACATCAACCGAAAATCCGCATGGTTATAGATCGTCTTGACACCCATGAGATTCATAAACTTGTAAAACGCCTGCGCTGTAGTCCGTTTAAAAAATGTATCTGTCTTTCTTTCTTTGCGGACACCGTAAACAACATCGCAGCCGGCATGAAACTTGTCTATCATTTCCTCAATCACCGTGACATCGTCCTGCATATCGGCATCAATAGAAATTGTCACATCGCTCATGTCTTTCGCCGTGATCAAACCGGCCGTCAACGCAAATTGATGACCGACATTGCCTGCAAGCTTTACCCCACATACCCGTGTCGGATATGCCGCATGCTCTTCCTCAATCAATTCCCATGTACGATCTGTGCTGCCATCGTTCACAAACAGAATGTAACTGTCGTCCGATATCTTTCCCTTGTGTATCAGATCTTCCAGAACATCTCTCAGTGTCAAAGATGCAATTTTCAATACTTCTTCTTCATTATAACAGGGCACCACGATTGCGAGCTTGTCCATACATAAACCCTCCACTTATCTATTATACCCGTTTACATAACAAACTTCAATCTTTTCTATGGCATTCCCATACCACATATCTTTTCAATGTAGGATTCCGCCGTATAATCGCCGGCCCTTTTTAGCGACATTTGGCGGTAATGCTCCATCTTGCTCCGATCCTCCAGAAGATCCGCGATTTCCCGCGCCAGATTTCTTTCTTCCTCCGTAATATTCTGTGGATTAAAATCTTCATCCGGACTCATATTTGGGATCAGGATACCGTACCGATCTTCCAAAATCTCCCGCGGTCCCGTCATACAATCCGTGGCAATAACCGGGAGCCCCATAGACATCGCCTCAACCATCGCATTCGGAAAACCTTCATAATAGGAGGTAAGAACATACAGGTCGCCCCTTTTTAAGTACGGATAAGGATTTTTCTTCAATCCGGTAAAATAGACTGCATCATCAATACCAAGCCCCAACGACAACTCTCTGTATGCATTGAAATCTCCCTGCCCGATGATCATGAGCTTCGTGTCCGGCAATTTCTCATGCACCAGAGAAAAACTTTTGAGCAGATGCCAGAAACCTTTGACTACGTCTTCACGTCCCATCGAAATAATGATACGGCCCTCACTCCACGGCAGCTCTGCCTCCCCCTTCTCGGACAACACCCGCACTTCCTTCATATCAAACGGATTATTGAGAGTGACCGCCTTGTCGCATCGATATTTATCCCGCACTTCACGGCAGATCTCATCCGAACAACAGATGACCCTGTCCGCACATCTGCAGAACAGCCGTATCTGCTTCGAATTTCCCATATCCATGTAGCTCCTGATACCAAGCCACTTCTCCGCATTTCCGCCGGACACAATGTTGGCAAAATTGGCCGTCGGACCAAAGCTGTATGCAATATCGATGTGTTCCTTCTTCATAAGCACTTTAAGCTTCAAGCCACGTTTTATGACATTGAATACCTTGCCCACTTTGCTCGGACGGCTGGGCAGCCGCAAATCCGCTACAGGAATGCCCTTGATATCATATGCTATGTTGCGGGAATCGAAAATAGCGATTCTGACATCAAAATACGGCTGTAAGAGTCTCGCTGTCGCCGCACACACTTTTTCCAATCCGCCCTGGTGTAAAGACGGTGCAATCAACAACAGTTTCTTCATAATCCCGAACTGTCTCCTTTCTGATAGAAAATGCGGTAACCTGCAGCCTGCGTCGCCACATCAAACCCCGCATCTCTCATCATTTGAAATGTATCACGCCTCTCGTAAGAAGCCGATGCCTCGATTCTCTTCGCCCACTCCCCGGCAGGCTGCTCAATACTTAAATAAGTGACTAAATCTGTGGCTTCGGCTTCTCTCGTGACCGCATCTGACACCAAACATCTAAGCCCTGCTGCCTGTGCTTCCACCAATACCCCCGGTAATCCTTCAAAATAAGAGGGGAGCAGGAAAATATCCATCGCCTGGTAATAGTTCTCAGGTTGTCTCTGATTGCCCAGAAACATAACTTTTCCATCAATACCGAGTGCGCGGCATTTCTCTTTTATGCTGTCCATACCGGGACCTTCCCCCAGCAGCAGCAGCACTGCATCCTGCCTTCTGTCGCACAACTTCGCAAAAACCTCAATCAGATAGGGATGGTTCTTCTGATAATCAAACCGCCCCACATGCCCGATCACCAATTGTTCCCTTAATCCGAGTTTTTCTCTCACTTCTGCACGTCTCTGCGGATCGTAGGTAAACTTTCCCGCGTCGATGGCATTGTGAATAATTTTCACTTTGCCCTGACACACAGCCTCATCCCCGAACACATCCTTTCCTGCCAGTTCGGAACATGCGAAACAATAATCCGCCTTCCTCACCAGATTCCGCCTAAAAAAACGAGTGGCAATACCCTTCAGACCTTTGACCACACCGGCATTTCTGGAATGTGCTACCGTTATGGGCACTCCATTCTTCTTGGCGATGGGCAAATAAATTCCCGCCGTGCTGGTCATGTGTCCCTGAACCACTCGAAATTCATGATGGGCCTTAAAAAAGCTCTGTATCGCTTTCTTATAGGCCGGATAATTGTATACTTTGAATTTGGGCAGCACATAGATATGTCCCCCCAACTGCCTTATTTCCTCATCGTAAAACTGCGGCTCCCGCTCCGGTGCATCCTCGCGGAAACCATTAACCGCACTGCTGTGCACAAGAAAGTCAAACTGAAGCTCGTCACGGTTCATCTGACGATATAAATCCATGATGCGGCTCTCCGCTCCGCCGAGCCCCGTTCCGCCCAGCACATGCAGCACCCGTATTGTCTCTGACATATCTCTGCCTTTCCGCTGCTTTAAGTCAGCACATCCCCCACAGTAATCTGTCTGGCACACTCATATTTGTCAATCAGCAGGGAACCGTCTACCGTGCGCACCACCGGTTTCCCGTCGAATATATCAACCACCTCTCCCGGTGCATATGCCGAAAAATCAATAATTTCATCAAAAGGATGGGCAGTCCACAGTGTTACCTTGTCGCTGCCTATCATGGCATAGGCACCCGGAAAAGGCGCTGCGACACCGCGGATCAGATTATAAATATCACGTGTCCTCGCATGAAAATCAATTTTACCGTCCTCCGCCGTCCGCTTATTGTACCAGGAATCATAATCTTTGGACTCCGTACGTATCACGATATTATCATCCTCATATGCTTTAAGCAGCCTGCGAATCAGATTTTTGGAACAGATCATATTTTTATACTGAGCCGTCCGTATATCGTCATGAGGTGTGATCGAAAACATCTCCGTGGCGAATATG
Organism: Lachnospiraceae bacterium; assembly: GCA_022510625.1. Lineage (GTDB taxonomy): Bacteria > Bacillota > Clostridia > Lachnospirales > Lachnospiraceae > UBA3282. Next base: position 17,415 of record JAFLTD010000002.1, on the reverse strand, counting down.
TTGGGACTGTCAGCTTTCTCATCATAGCGGAACATATTCAGATTAAACCTCGTGTCCCCCAATATAATCGACCAATTGAGCGGTGAACGTCCTCTGCCGAAGGGCAGATACCCGCAGTTACCGTGAAATCCATATATACCGTACTTGAAACGATCCAGCACAGACTTAGGTATCAACCTCTGCCACCCCATGGAAATACCGATATCAAATTCGTTCTCATTGATAAATTGCTGAGTCTTGTCGTCGGTCAGGAAATAACTGTCCGCTTCATGCACAGGAATACCGTATTTCTCAGTCAAAAAAGACAACCCCTTATATCCCGAAACCTGATTCTTCTTTGTCACTTCCGGGCTGATGGTAATCACCAAATCTACCGGGCAGATCTGTTCCTGAATAAACGCTACTATATTTTCCGAGGTATCCTTGACACCGAATACGACTACTTTATACCGCATATTATCCCTCCGTACTCATCACTTCAGATATTCCTTATACCAATCGATTGCCAATGCAATACCCTTCTCAAAATCATACTCCGGATCATAACCAAGCAGTTCTCTCGCCTTGCTGATATCAGCGTTAGAATCCCGCACATCGCCTTTTCGCGGCGGTCCATAATTCGGCTCCACATCCTTACCCAGCGCTTTACACAGATGATTATAAATATCGATCAGGAACAGCCTGCCGCCTGCACCGATATTATATGCTTGTCCCGCCGCCTCTTCGGATGCCTGACATGCACGCAGATTAGCTTCGATTACATTATCAATATAGGTAAAATCCCTGGATTGTCTTCCGTCCCCATTGATGGTCGGCACTTCACCGTGCAAGAGTTGTTTGATAAATTTCGGAATAACGGCCGCATACATTCCTTCCGGGTCCTGCCGGCGCCCGAACACATTGAAATAACGCAGTCCGTAAGTATCCAATCCGTACAATTCTTTATAAAGTCTTCCGTACTCTTCGTCCACTTTCTTAGTCAATGCATATGGAGAGATCACCTTTCCCTCCTGTCCCTCCTTCTTCGGCAGGGTCGTGGAATCTCCGTAAACTGAAGAACTGGAAGCATATACAAACTTCCTGACACCGTTTTGTCTCGCAGCCTCCATCATATTTAACGTGCCCCTGATATTGATCTCCTCGTAAAAGAGCGGCATCTCAATACTGCGCGGCACGCTGCCCCAAGCCGCCTGATTAAGCACATAGTGGGCATCTTTTGTCGCCTCCATACAGGTATCCAAATCCCTGATATCCCCTTTAATAAAGGCAAATCTCTCACTTTTTGTCAGTGGTTCAATATTCTCATATTTACCGGTGGAAAGATTGTCGAGACAACGCACAGTATAGCCCATATCAATCAAGGCCTCGCAGATGTTAGACCCGATAAATCCCGCACCTCCGGTTACCAGAAAGATGTTGTCCTTATCAAATGTAATATCTCTATATCCCATTTATCCTATTCTCCTTCTGCTTGAATGCATTGATCTCCATCCATACCAAATCATTATTACAGACGCCAGTACAGAAAATCTTCCGTCATATAATCTTGTCTGTTCAGTACACCCTTAATATCCATCAGGACTTTCTGCGAGTGCTTCGCATCAAAGAAACTGCTGATCCTGTCCTTAGTGAACTCCATGAACTGACTGTGCGCCACCGCGATGATAACCGCATCCATATCCTTTACGTCATCCATTGTACCAAAAGTGATGCCGTACAGGCGCTTTGCTTCATCCACATCTGCCTCGGGATCTACCACCAGAGGCTGGATACCGTACTCACCCAGTTCGTTGTAGATATCGATTACTTTAGTATTTCTCGTGTCGGGGCAATTCTCCTTAAAGGTAAATCCAAGAATAGCCACCTTAGCCTTTTTCACCGGAATATCTGTCTTAATAAGGTTTTTCACAAGACTTTCCGCTACGTATTTTCCCATACCATCGTTGATCCTGCGACCCGCCAGAATGATCCTGGAATGATAGCCGAGTTGATCCGCAATATAGGTCAAATAGTACGGATCCACACCGATACAGTGTCCGCCCACAAGCCCCGGTGCAAATTTCAGGAAATTCCATTTGGTTCCCGCGGCATCTAAGACAGCCTGTGTATCGATATCCATCTTATGGAAAATAATGGATAGCTCATTCATAAAGGCAATATTGATGTCTCTCTGACTGTTCTCAATAACTTTAGCCGCCTCCGCGACTTTAATCGATTCCGCCCGATAAACTCCGGCATCCACTACCAGTTCATAGACTTTTGCCACGGTATCCAGCGTCTCTTCATCCATACCGGATACAATCTTGGTAATCGTCTCCAACCTATGTACTTTATCACCCGGATTGATACGCTCCGGCGAATATCCGATCTTAAAATCCACGCCGCATTTTAAACCGGATTCTTTCTCCAGAATCGGCACGCAGATATCTTCTGTCACACCCGGGTACACGGTGGACTCGAATACGACAACGGATCCCTTCGTCAGATTTTGTCCCAGAATTCTACTTGCACCTTCCACCGGTCTCAAATCCGGGGAATGATCGCTGTTTACGGGGGTCGGCACGGCTACGATATGAAATTTGGCCTCCTTAAGCTTTGTCGGGTCAGCCGTAAACTCCACCGTGGTATTTTTAATCACCTCATCGCCCACTTCATTGGTAGGGTCCACACCGTTTTGGTACAACTTGATTTTCTCTTCATTCAAGTCAAAGCCCACTACCTTGATTTTTCTCGCAAAGGCGACCGCAATCGGCATACCCACATATCCGAGACCCACTAAAGATACTTTTTCTTCTCCCGCTGCAATTTTCTCATATAATCCCATATATTCCTCTTTTCCGCGCACGCTATTGCGCTTTACTTGTACAATTTTTTCCACACTGTACTGTAACTGTCACTCTTTCTTGTACTAGCCTACTTCTTCCATATAGGCATCCGCAATTATCTGTCTGTCAAATTCGGCTTCCATCTTCTTACGCCCCGCACGCCCCATTTGGGCCCGCTCTTCTGTTGAAAGTGCCAGAAACTTCTTCATCGCCTCTATCAATTCATCCGCACGCCCCGGAGTGAATCCGAAACCTGTTATGCCCTCTTCATATGCCTCCCTGCACCCGCTGATCCTGGAAGCGATCACCGGTCTTCCCGTGGCTGCCGCCTCAAGCAGTGCGTTGGACATTCCTTCGTGGAAAGAGGCTATCACGACGGCGCTCGTGGCTGCCAGATAGGGAGCTACCTCCGTCTGGAAACCAATCTGCCTGATAATTCCCTGCTTCTCCAACTCATTCAGCATATCCTCATAGTCCTCGTCACAATATCCCATAATATCAAAGAACACGGTATCGCTATGTAGACGTTTGGCAGCCTCCAGATATTCCAGAATCCCCCGCTCTTTCATCACCCTTCCCATAAATAGGAAGTGTACTTCCTCGCTCTGCGGATAAGGTTCATATGGATGACGGCTCAAATTGACACCGGAGCCCATAACAAGCCTGTCCTTTTTACCGTGAATTCCGTACTTACGAAAAATCCCTCTGTTCTCTTCATTCTGGAAGAAAACACACGCATCCTTACGCAGACCGAGCCTGTACAGGAAAATAACAAGCCAAAGAAGCGGTCCCCTTTTATCAAAAGCGCCGCCTAAGCCCGTAATCGTCGCTATACAGGGAATGCGGCGTACAGCGGCACACACGCCCCCGTAAATATTGGGCTTGATCGTATAGGTAATCACCATGTCCGGCTTCACCTGCTTCATCAGCTTTCCGTAAGATAAACAGAGCTTTAAATCCTCGATCGGATTGATTCCTCTACGGTTGATCGGCGTTTTGTATACCTGAAAACCTCTTGCCACCAGTTCCTCTTTCTTGACATCATCAGGGACACTGACCGCCACGGTATGTTTCATCGCCAGCTTGTCCAGGAACTGATCCCTGAAATCACAGAGACCGCCGGCAGAATTGGCCAATATCAATATTTTCTTTGCGTCACTCATGCTCCAAACCCTTTTATCCTTTACGGGACGATTGTCTCGTTGCTCATATCCCGTATGCTGATCTCATTATATTTCATCATACAGATATTCTCCCGATATGCCCCAATCTGCGGCTCATTCTCCCCGCCTGCCAGATTGACAAGCACCTGGGCGGGCATATTGACTCCACAGGCATAGGCATGCGGATATCCTCCGCCAAATCTGGGATTTACCTCTGAAATATAATATACTCCGTCTATCAGGAAAATATCAATATCTATCATACCTCTAAACCCGCACTTCTCCACGAAATCCTGCAGCATGGCAAACAATTCCGGCTCCTTTACCGATACCGACTTATCCGTCTCTCCTGCGCGCATCTTTATTTTCTTTTTCACAAAAATAGAAGCACATTTTCCGGACTTCATATCAATATACACATCCGCCCCGTATTCCTGCCCGTTCATATACTCCTGGATCATCAGATCATCATATAAGCGAAAGAAAAGCTCTATCTCTTCATCGCTGCCGGCCTGATTGATATTGATGCTTGCACTTCCCTTGACGGGCTTTACAAAAACCGGATAAGCAATCTCGCCGTTTGCCTTCGCCGCATAGAAAGTTTCTTTATCCACATAGCATTTGCCGGTCGGGATCCTCATTTCGTTAAGCATCTGATACATGCGATATTTATCAAAACAGGTCTCCACCAGCTCATACGGAGAGATAACAGGTGTTGTTCCTATCTCGAGAAAACGTTCCCTCTCCTTGGCAAGCATACTAAGCTCCGGATCGATCAGGGAAAACACGCCGTCAATCTGTTCCTTTTTGCAGATATCCAATATGATATCCAGATAATCCGGCGCGGTAATCCTCGGCACCAGATAAAATTTGTCCGCATCATAGACAGCCGGTGCCAGATTGCTGCAGTCCGTTGCAATCACACGCCCCGATTCCCCTACTTCCTTCTTGAAATATTGTACGACTTTATTCCGCGTACCCGCACTGAGTACCAATATATTCATCCTAACATACCCTCTTTACCGCACATTGATTATTGCCGCTGCCTTTGGTGTCACTTTCCGGTCAATCTGTCAAAATACAACGGTGCACCGCCTGTATGCACGAAGAGAATTCTTTTTCCCTGTATCTGATGTTCCCTCAAAAAACCAAGCATTCCGTGGAAAGCCTTCCCCACATAGGTGGTATCCATGGGAATACCTTCCCGCTGCATGACAAAATCAATGGTTTTCTCCACTTCTTCCGTGTAATTCCCATAACCGCCGAGACGATAACTGTCGTCGAAGATTAATGCCTCCTCCCGGTACAACTTCTCAAAAGTTTCCGCCAGATATTCCCTGATACTGTCCTTTACCACGTTTCCGCCCCGCTCTCTGTCTCTGGCAATACTGATTCCCACAATCTTGCGCTTCATATCTCCGGAAAGAAGCTGTCCACAGACAAGTCCCGCCTGCGTCGCACCTGTGCCGGACGCGTGAAAGATATAATCGAAATACAGGCCTCCCCGCTTTTCCTGACGTTCTATCTCCCGATAGGCTTTGACATAACTCTCCGTTCCCGGGTTACCGTGTCCGCCGCCGGTGATAAAATAGGGGTTTCTCCCCTCGTTCCGATAGGCCTCTTTCCTATGCTCAATCGTCTCTGATACCTTGTCAACGGGACATGTCTCTACCGATGCTCCGAAATCTGCCACAAGTTTGGTATTGTTCAATACCTCCCTGTGTTCTTCGGGCGAAATGATATGGCAGGAAATGCCCATGCCCGCCGCCATGTTTGCAACGATTCGACAGTGATTGGAACTGTTGCTGCCATAAGTCATGACAACGTCTATATCCGCATTTTTGATCTCTTTATAAAATTCCGCAGCTTTTCTGGCTTTATTCCCGCCAAAGCTAAAAGGAATAAGATCATCCCTCTTCATAAAGATCCGGTTGTCATCGTAGGAATCCGACAATGCCTGTATCGGCGTCTCATCCAGTTCTCTTTCAAAAAGCGCTATCTCCCTCACGGCCAACCTCCTGCTCTTTGCGGTAAACATCAAAATCTGCCACCGTCTGATCCGCTCCCGACAGTGTTCCGGAACGTTTTAGCACCTTGCCGACAGTCATGCAGATAATCTTGACATCCATAAGAAAAGTCAAATGGTTCACATACTCCAGATCATAGGAAAACCGCTCTTCCCAACCAAGGGCGTTACGCCCGTTCACCTGGGCAAGTCCGGTAAGTCCGGGTCGCACATCATGCCTGTGCCTTTCCTCCTTTGTATACCATGGAAGATATCTCACCAGAAGGGGGCGCGGCCCGATAAGGCTCATATCTCCCTTGAGAATATTGAAAAGCTCCGGCAGCTCATCCAAGCTGGTGGAACGCAGCAATTTCCCGAATCGGGTCAACCTGAGTTCATCAGGCAGAAGCTCACCCTTCTCATCCGTGGCATTGCTCATGGAGCGAAATTTATATAACTTAAATATCTTCTCATTTTTACCGGGTCTTTCCTGAATAAAAATAACAGGTGTTCCTAATTTGATTGTTATCAATATCGCCAATAATATCAACACAGGACTTAAAACTATCAAAACGATTCCCGATATCATAATGTCCAGCAGTCTCTTAAAAAAGAACCTGTACATGATCGTCTTCTCCTTCTCTCATCACTACATACCGTAAATATAAGTCCAATACTGTTTTTCAGGATCATACAGTTCTTTCAGTTGTGGCATTGATCGTATCCTGATAAGCCAGCGCATCCACTCTTGCTATTATCCTAATCAGCAATAAAATGTTTCCTGATAATTGATATTATCAGTTCCATATCCTCTTTCGTATTCTTAATATCGCTGGGCAGGCACAATCCTCTGTTGAAGATATCTTCGCCTACACTGCTGTCGTCCGCATTGTGTGCAATGAAATCACAATCCGCAAACACGGGCTGCAGATGCATAGGCTTCCAGATCGGTCTGGATTCCGCATTGACCTCTTCCAGTGCATCCATTATCATATCAGGTGTTATTTTACTGTTTCCCGCAATCGTCATGCAGGAGAGCCAGCAATTGGCATCACCGTCGGGATTCAGCGGATTCATGGTAATCTCCGGAATGTCCGAGAAAGCCTGCTTATACTGCTCATAGATTGCTTTCTTGCGCGCTTTATGCTCCTCCAAATGGAGCAGCTGACCCCTTCCGACTCCCGCCGTAATATTGCTCATCCGATAGTTATATCCGATCTGCGAATGCTGATAATGTCTGGCAGGATCTCTCGCCTGTGTTGCAAGGAAGGTAGCCCGTTTCACAGCATCCTCCTCCTTCGATACAAGCATGCCGCCGCCGGAGGTGGTGATGATTTTATTGCCGTTAAAAGAATATATGCCGTATTTACCGAAAGTTCCCGTATGCCGCCCCTTATAGGTACTGCTTAACGACTCCGCGGCATCCTCGATAAACGGCACATGATGCTCCTTGCAGATTGCCATGATCTCATCTAACTTGGCAGGTGTTCCGTACAGATGCGCACAGACCACCGCCTTCGGATTCGGATATTTCTCAAATGCTTTCCTAAGCGCTTCCGGAGACATATTCCATGTGTCAGGCTCCGCATCGATAAACACGGGTGTCGCATTTTCATATACAATCGGATTGCATGTCGCGGAGAAAGTCAGATCCGATACAAACACCACATCGCCCCGTCCTGCTCCAAGCAATTTCAAGGACAGATGAATTGCTGCGGTACCCGAGCTGAGTGCCGCCGCATATCCGCAATCCGTATACTCAGCCATCTCTTTCTCAAAAGCATTGACATTGGGTCCCAGCGGAGCCACCCAGTTGGTGTCAAACGCTTCCTGCACATACTTCTGTTCCTCGCCGTGCATGGTCGGGGACGATAGATAAATCCTCTTTCTATCCATATGGAATCTGCCTCTTTTCCGTCACTTTTTGTCTATGGCTTCCTGCCCCGTATATTACTCATCACCGTTACTGTGATAAGTCGGAACAATTTTTCGAATCAATGGTCTGATATCCGAGCTCTCAATCTGGCACTCATCCTTCAGCTCCTTCAATTGTGCAAAGAACTCCGGCTCGTCCAATTCAATGGGCTTACCGATATGAATCATCTTATTGGCCGTCTCACGCATGCCCTCTTCGTCCATCAAAAGCTCCTCATACAGCTTTTCCCCCGGACGCAGCCCCGTAAACTCAATCTTAATATCTTCTCCTACGCGATAGCCTGACAACTTGATTAAATTCTCCGCCAAGTCCAATATTTTCACCGGTTCTCCCATGTCCAACACAAATATCTCGCCGCCTTTTGCATAGGCACCTGCCTGCAGCACAAGCGACACCGCTTCGGGTATGGTCATAAAATAACGTATGATATCCGGGTGGGTGACCGTCACAGGTCCGCCCGCTTCAATCTGCTTGCGGAACAGCGGAATCACACTTCCGTTGCTGCCAAGCACATTACCGAAACGCACCGCCACAAACTCTGTCTCGTAATGCTTGTCAAAGGTCTGAATAATCATCTCACAGATGCGCTTGCTGGCCCCCATAATATTCGTCGGATTCACCGCTTTATCCGTGGAGATCATGACAAAACGCTGTACACCGCTCATGGCTGCTGCCTGTGCGGTCTTAAAGGTACCGAACACATTGTTCTTGATTGCTTCGGTGGGGCTGTCCTCCATCAGAGGTACATGCTTATGTGCCGCCGCATGATACACAATATTAGGATGATACTCCGAAAAAATAAAATTCATACGGTTTGTGTTGCGCACGGATGCAATCAGCACCACCAGATCCAATTCAGGATACTGCCCCTTCAATTCCTGCTGGACATCATAGACCGCATTCTCATAAATATCCACAATCACCAGCTGTTTCGGTCTGTGCGCCGCTATCTGCCTGCACAATTCACTCCCGATAGATCCGCCGCCGCCGGTGACCAGCACCACCTTCCCCTGCACATAACCGAGAATAGAATCCATATCCACGCTGACGGGATCTCTGCCCAACAGATCCTCCACCTCCACGTCGCGCAGTTTGCTGACATTGACCTCTCCGTTCACAAGCTGATACATGCCCGGCAGAGAGCGCAGTTTACAGTTGGTGTCTTTACAGATTTCAAGTATCTCACGGATTGCTGCTCTTGATGCGGAGGGCATCGCCACGATGATCTCATCCACACTGTAGACATCGGCACACTCCACAATCTTCTCGCGCCCTCCGGCAACCTTGATTCCCTGAATATATCTTCCCCATTTTCCCTTGTCGTCATCAATGATACATTTGATGACCATGGTAGAAAAATTGCTGTTTACGATTTCCTTGATAATGGCATTTGCTGCCTCCCCTGCACCGATCACCATAACGGATATTTGATTTTTCTTATTCTGCTGCTTATGCTTCAGGCTTCTGAAGAAGCGGTAGGAAAAGCGGCTGGCAAAGATACAGGTGATCAGCAGAAACATATACAGGAAGTAGTATGTTTTGGGAACCGCCTGAGACGACAATTTAAAAAATTGGAGTCCGATGCTGTTTACGAGCGTAGACAAAACACAGGATACAACGATATTCTGCAGCTCCGTCTCCCCGGCAAACGCCCACAAACTGCTGTACAGATGAAAACAATAAAAAATAACTATTGTTATTAATACATTGAGCGGCATAAATCGCTCAACCGGGCGTATAAAATGCGACGGTATGGCGCTGATATCGAGCTCATATCGTATCAACAGCGCCAGATAACTCGCCAAAATAATGCTGATGATATCGTATATGATCAAACAAGTTCTTCTATAGAATATTTTTACATTAAATGGTCTTCTCGTTTTATCCATATCTTTATCCTACGCCGTCTTTTGTCTGTCAAAAAGGAGCGGTGCCATCGCGGACAATAATCCGAATGCCATTGGACTGCAGGGATGAAAAATCCATTCAGTCAGTCCGGCAACAGCGAACACAATCAGGATTGCGAGCGGTAACGCCGCACATTCTCTGTCCTCTTTGCGTTTGTGATAGTAAATTGCCGCCTGCACCAGCGTGCCGGCGCCTAATAATATAAACACGATACCCACATAAATACCGTGATCATAAGCAACCTGCAGATATATATTATGCGCATGAACATTATAGTGCCCATTCGGTTCCATAATACCCATATCATCATGTCCGACTTTATTCAAATTATCATAATATAATCTGAAAATTTCCAGTCTGCCGTTCGCATAGGAATCCCCTTCAGATCCCTCCGTCTCTTCCACCGTAATACCTGCCGCCGTATCCACTGCGGACACAAGCAAAATATCTTCCGCATCTGTCAAAAGACCGTTTCCGGGCACTCCTCCTCCGGCATCGGTTCGCAGATCGATTGCTCTCAGGCTATCCTCCTCCGGCACACCCAGCATTTTCATTTGAAAAATCTGAACAAAACGTTGGATTGTCATATAATAGAGCGAATCCATGTATCTTCCATGCATAATCTCTACCGGCAGTTCTTCAATCTCATGCAGTATCGGCTGCGCAACAATGGAGGGGATGATTCTCTGTGTCGTAAAAATTACGGGAAAACAGAGTACAACAGCGAGTGTAATCATTCCCACGCTCTGAAGTATGTTCCGCCACCGGTGTCTGAGTGAAAAGCACATCATGGGAACAATTACCACAGACATAACAAAAACCGCCACACAACCTGTTCTGGACACTGTAAACAGCAGATATGCTGACGAAACCCCAAGCACAAACAATTCTTTATACACACCCACAAGACGCGGCTTTCTCCTGTATGCGTCCATAAAGTTGACCAGCGCTGCAGTCACCACAAGCGCCAGATACACCCCTGATATCGTCACGGTATGGAAAATAAAAGGGTATCTGTAGTAGAAAAAAAACATATACGGTCTGTGAAGCAGACAATAGATGACCATCGCTCCAAAATGAATCAGGATACCGTTACATATGTTCTTAAGCAACAGCGCCTTCTTATCCCATGCCGCCATGTTCAGATAAAACAGCCCGAAGGAGCATACCAGATAAATGGGCCATCCTCTTGTGTTGCGATACCATATAATCAAAAAGAAAAACACGGCTACAGGGATGCAGTACCAGACAGATACATCCCTCACTTGTCCCCTCACCAGAAACCGTATCGTTCCGATTATGACCGCGCCTGCCAGAATACCCGCCCACACGGTGAGCTTCAATACAAGGACATCCAGCTCTCCCGGATTCTCCAAGGCTGCCGACATGTTGGTATAATAGCGGATGCCGATAACAATTGCCGCTGCCGCATACACAAGATTCACAAGATTAAAAATATCTTTGCTCTTATATGTCACGATCACTGCCAGTGCAAAGAAAATCAACATCTGTCGATATGCCACAGTGTGATGAATGTCATACAGTCCGTTCATATAATTACAGCATGCCCAGATTGCACCCGCAAAAAGCGCCGACTGTAAATAGTTTTGCCAATTTTCAGCGAGAATGTTCAGTATCGTTCTGTCTGACGAACAGCCTGTCCTGTCATGATTGACGGCATAGAACAGCATCACTGCCGCAAGAACAACACTGACTTCATAAAAAATGATGGACACAACATTGGTCGTGAACAGTCTGCAGGGCCACACGGCCACAAAAGCTGCCACTCCTGCGGTCGCAATAATCGGATTGCAGACTGCCTTCACCGTTTGCTCCACGGTAACCAGTACATTTCTCTCCGGTCTTTTTCTGTAATATACACCGGTAAGATAAGTGATTATAGTTCCAAACAGCATGAGGAGTATATCACATATCAGAGTCTTATCCTTGCGCAAAGGTACGCTGTATTCATATTCCGTTATAATATTGTGTTCCGTATCCTCCACGTTATCGTAGTAGAGCGTTCCGTTATATTTGTTACCCGAACTCTCTGTATTCTCATACGCCACACAAAACGGGGAATCTACTCCCTGCAGCAGATAATAATACTCTCTGCCGACCTCCGTGTCGATATTGACCTGTACCGTACAGAATCCGGGTATTGTCTTCATGGTTTTTGTGTCAACCAGCTGCTGCATGATGATATTCAATTTGGCATCATACAGCACAAAATTAAACTCATCGCCGACAGTACCCTCGGTAAAGTAAATATCAATATTTTTTAATTTATCATACTGGGCAATAAACATCTGCTGAACTGTATAACCGGACGTAATTGCCTCTGATGTCATGGCTATCCGGCGGTTACTGCCGGACACAATCGTCTCGTGTACAAACCTCAACGGCCACAGCACTATCATGACGGCAAAAACAGCTGTCCACAATGTACCCAGAATCGCCTGCCTCTTGCTAACAATCTTGTTCATTTCCACACCTTGTCGGAAAAATCTTTTACAGTCTAGTATACCATGAATGGAGTATTTTTACAAACCACTCTCCCGAGCCCTGCGCTCTTCCTACGGCATATTTATATTTCTTCCCCCAACATCGCCGCAAACAGCGGCATTCCAAACCAGAAAATCAGCACATACCGCGGCAGGTACGTGGGACCCAAGAGCACCGTCAGCCAGACGAGAAGCACCATCAGGTACGGTATCACCAGATAATATTTCTTCCGGTATAATACATACGCAAACACGAAGGCGATGCACCAGAAAATTCCTCCCGGCGAGTACAGCATGGAATAGATGGGAATCCTCTCCTGCGAAATTTCCAGCGCCAGCCTTCTGTATGCCTCGTCCAGCCAGGGGATTTTACTGTCCCTGAATCCGGGCTGTTCCACCTCATATCCGAAATATGAGCTGTCCTCGTAAGTAAACGTAAAAACCGTATTGCCGGAATAGACATCAATTACCGTATCGGGATACCAGAACCCATAAGAATTTACCAGCCACGCATTGATGTAAGATAAGGGCTTTTTCAGACCGATGCGCATCCACAATTTGATATACTTTGATTTATCCGCCGCAAATGCATCGTTTTGAAAGCGGACTTTCACAGGATCGGACAGCTTGGGGTTATATAATACAAGTGCCTCCTCCGGAAGTATCTCGTGGAGCGCGGCAACATCCTCCGGTTCAAAAACTTCTCTGTTGAATTTATATGTCCTGGACAGCTGCTGGATGGGAACGGTGAGTATTTCCTGATTTTCTCCACTCTCGGCATGAAGTGCCACAGCAAGTCCGGTATTTATCACAAAATAAATCATCAAAGCAGCCGCAGAAACAATCACCGCTTTTTTTAAATATTTTTTATGATAGAACAGGAGAATCGGCATCATAACGGCAAATGCATAGACTCCGTTCTTGCGAAGCAGCATCATGGCCGCCGCACTGAGCACAAAAAAGAGCATTTTCTTCTTCGACGAGAAGAAAACCGCCGCGTCGTTTCCCATATCAAGCAACGACAACAGAAGCATCAAAAGAGCTATCGTAAACAGCGTGTCTTTGGCAGAGCAGAGTGTAAACATGACAATAACCGGGAAAAAGGCAAAGTACAGAAGTGACAGAATACGAAACACTCTGGGAATCTTTCTTTGTCGCATAAAGGAGAGCAGATAGGTAAATCCGCCGGACACGATCATCATCTGTACGATCATATAGCAGGCAATCCCCAGATTATAGGAATCCGTAACCTTGTGAACGGCACAGATAATTCCTCCCAGCAGCAACACGTGCACAAGCGGATGATGCGTGTTAAAGACTCTTGAGGCAACCTGCAGCCACTCATCCTGCGCATCATAAACAAAAAACCCCGGGTACACTGCAAGCAATACGGGCAGCCAGCAGAGCAACAGAACGAGAAAAGTCAGTACATCAATGTGTTTTGCCGCTCCGGCCGGTGTTGCCGGAATTTTAATGTGCTCTGTGAGACTCTTCTTCCGCTCCTCCAATCTGCCCAGAACGTTCCAGAATTTCCGTATTAAGATCGAAAAAAAGCATGTCAATATCGGCAGAGACACCCATAACCGCCAGTCTTTGAAATCCACATTTCCCACTGCATCCAGACGGACTCCGAACAGCATCGCCGCAGTAAAAAGAAAAGAGAGAACAGTTGCGATCCGCCACCCTCTCCTGTCCCGCCGATCGATCGTATGAAGCGACCATCCGACTGCATACAGACATAACAGCCATACAAACACGGAAAAAATGCTGTTGGTAAATCCCAGTGTGTTTTCTTTGAGGTTTAATATCTGAGGAAAGCACAGTGTTCCGGCAGTGGCAATCAGAAACGCTGTCGTGTTTATTTTAATCTTGATTCTAATTTCATTGTCGTTCATTGCTCTTTGTTCTTTCCGTGTGGATAGTCTCTTTGGCATCATGCGCTGTGTTAATACACTCTTTGATCACATACTGGGGAGAATTGTTTAAAGAAATATAAATTCTCCCGATATATTCCCCGATCAGTCCCAGCAGCAGCATAATCATACCGCCGAGGAAAACCATCGCCGCCATGATAGCACTGAAACCCACGGGTACATCCGGAATGACAAACTTCTTAATAATCGTATAGATGCCGTACAGGAAACCGGCAAAGGCGGTCGTGCACCCTATAACCGTCGCAATCCGCAGCGGCTTGATACTGAATGCGGTAAAGCCGTTAAACCACAGACCGAGAAGCTTGCCGATCGTATATCCGGATGTTCCCACCTCTCTCTCTCGATGTGTCACCTCCACATTGGCAATATTCTTGGTGGTTTGAAGCACCAATCCGATCACATAAGGGTAGGGATTCTTATAACGCAGTATCTCCTCCACCACATATCTTCTGGCTGCAAAATAACTGGACAGATATAACTTCTTAGGTTTTCCAAGCATCAGCCTCGTCATATGTTCATTGACTTTGCTACCGAAATTGCGGAAACCCGAATGCTGCTTCTGGGCATATTTCGCATAAACAACATCACAGCCTTCCTCAATCTTATCAAGCAGCTTGCCCACCTCCGCCGGAGGTGTCTGCCCGTCATCATCCAAACAGACCGTGATGTCCCCGTGCGCATAGCGAAAGCCTGCCATGAGCGCCGCATGCTGCCCGAAATTTCTGGCAAGATTGATTCCGCATATATCCTTACGCTGTTCGCACAGTGCGCATATCACCTGATAGGTGTCATCCGGTGAATTGTCGTTGACAAGCACGATTTCGTAATCATATGCGTTCAAGCTCTTCATCGTCGTATCGATTTCTTCCACTACCTTACCGATCGTTTGTGCCGAACGATAACACGGTATTACAAAACTGACCAGTTTACTCATGATTCCTCCGTTCTAATCTGCGCCGCCTGCCGCATTCAAAGCTTCCCATATTCCGTAATCGATTTCCATAAAGCGTGCTTTGCGCTCACCTGATAACGTTGTCACTGTCTCTGTCCGGTCCGTCAAACGAAAGCCGGCATGCTCATAGCTTTTCCTCGCCCCAACATTATCTTCCAAAAATCGAAGAAATATCTTGCGCAGGTGTAACTTTGTAAAAGCATACTCAAGCGCCATACACGCCGCCTCCGTACCGTATCCGCACCCCACGGCATCCCTTTCACCGATAAAAATCCCATACTCTGCAGTGCCCTCTCCTCTGTCAATGTCCCGGAAATAAACACTGCCGATCGGCCGGTCACCCTGCTTCGTACAGATAATGAATTGTACCACATGCCCCGGTTCTACTTGGGTGCGAATCCAATGTATTTGGCTTTCAACGGTAAAAGGATTCTGATATATGAAATTCCGGCGAACCCATTCCCGGTTGCGCCATTTTACAAACATCTCCGCATCCGCTACCTCTATAGGGCGAAGATAAATCCGTCTTCCCTGTTCCAAACTATTCTCCCACTTCCCGCACCTGATAGACACCGTAATATTTGCCGATAAAATCAACCCGATCAATCTCTACGGAAATACCTTGTTCCGTATAGTAGGCCTCCAGCCAATCCGTGCCGTTTTCATTTTCCTCCATAATCATATACACCCGATCATTGTTTAACAGTCCGTCCGCCATAGATGTAATCCCAAAATATGCGAGCTTCTTTTCATATAGAGGACTCTTGCATATCCATCCTCCCATTATATCATAATTCGTAATGGAATTATCCACATCCCGGAACATTCTCTGGGAAAAAGACACAGTGGAGTATACATCCTCGAAATAAAAGCTGTCTGCATGTTTCTTACAATATTCAACAATCATCTGTGCATCGTTGATGGCCGCATGCTTCTGAGATATATCCTCTCTTGCACGTTGTATACTGCCCGGCACCATACCAAGCATTGCTATGGCGCAGATTCCGACGGAAAGATAAAGAGCATGCTCCCTTCTTACTTGATTCTTCCGCATAAACACCATTCCCATCAAAACGGCAAACTCCACCAGATAAAGGGGATGCGTAATTCTCACCGGATCCCTGCCCCGAAGCAGAATATACATCCAGAGCACTGTCCGTACAGCTAACAAAAGCAGCACTTCAATCAGAAAAAGAAATTTACTTTGACCCCCATATGCCACCGCCGCAAAAATACCTGTCCCGAACACCATACAATAACCAAACAACATCAGGACGCTGTAAGGTCCGTCCTGCAAATGCAGTATGCGGTATCTGTACTGCCCTGTTTTCTCAGACAGGAGCTCCCATATATCCGCATTCCGGGACGTATATTCTTTGGCATAGTCCGCAAGTCTTGCCATTGCATGCTCGTCAATCGTTTCATCCAATCCATAATTATAGTTGGCGAGCAACTCCTGCGCAGACTCCGAAAATCCCAGATCAGCAAGCTGTTTTGTATGGGTACCGTCCGTCAAGATATCGTAATGAAAATCATACACCTCTGTCCGCTCATCAAAAAAGTTTCTGAAACTTCTCCATCCGGGGCTGCTGTAGGCAATCGAATCAACCAGCAGGCTTAATGCCATTCCGAGTAAGATCATGCCGAATACCAGACCATATTTGAGAAGGTTATCCTTCTGCAGGAATACCTCTTCCTCCAACCAGCAAAAAAACCCCGCTAGCGCTATGATGGGAAAAAGCAAAAGCAGCATCTCACTTCGCAGCTGGAACGCTAATAATACGAGCAGTACGGAAGGAATATTCCGACGCCAAAATGTCTTGACAGCAAGTCCGCGTTCTGTCGTCATAAACAGAAAAATCGCCGTTGCTGCCATTATGCCGCAGGTAACAGTATATTGCACCGCCGCCATATGAAGGAGTATAACACTCCACATAAAAAGCGTCAGCATCATCAGCCAGATACCTTTCCATAGCTTTTTAGTACACAGCCGAAGCAATCTGACTCCGACAAGGTACAGGCTTCCGAACTGGCACAAACACAGAAACAGTCCGTACCAAGGTGCACTCCGGTATAATCTGTACAAAAGGCTGATCAGGAAACTCAAAATATACAGTGTCTGCATATTATGGTCTTCCGGCGTCCCCGTATATACCCCCGCCATAATATCTTTGATCAAAACATCATC
>JAFLTD010000199.1 GCA_022510625.1 Lachnospiraceae bacterium | reverse complement strand
GCAGTTCAAGGATCTGGCCTTTTCCTTCTATTCCAGTTTTCTCTACTACAATGACTATGATTTTCTGGACGAAATGACCCGCGACCTCTACCGTCAAGGGATGGCGGCATTCGGCGGCATCGCCCCCACCTACCACATCGCGCTGCTGGACAAGCCGACGATCATATGGGATTTTCATTCCCTGTTGTTGTGCCTGCAAATGATGTTCGGTTTCATGCTGACAGACGGAGACAACCCGCTGAAAGCCTGTAAACACTGCAATCGTATATTTATTGCCAGACGCCCAAACGCCGAATTTTGCAGCCCGCAATGCAAGAACCGCTATAATGTCTACAAAAGCAGAGGAAAGGAGTAGCGCAAAAAAGAGGGGAAGCGCGACATCGCCACGCTCCCCCCCACAGAAATGATACTCCTTGTGAATAAGTCTTCAGATATTTCATATGACGGGTTGAAATTTAGAGGAAAATGTTGCAAGATAGGGGTTAAATCAACAAAACAGCGATAAAAGCAGGACGGACGAAGGCAAGAAAAGAAGAAGTGTCACTGGATTCCCTAAGCCGTCCACGATTGTATGCAGTTTTGTATTCAGTTCACCTCTGGTACGTCCAATTGCTTTATCCGATGTTTTCCCCCGTCATTTCACAAAACGGACATAAACTGATTGCCAGGGCTGCAAACTTCCGGGGACGGCGCCGCTTTGGCCTTGACCGCATATTCTCTAAGCTGGATGAAACCGCAAAGACCGAAGCGCCCCCATCCTCTTGGCCATGAACGCCAGCCTCCGGCTGGTGCGTGGGTTTGCGCAGTTTTTCCGTTCCCCCCTGTTGCCCTGTCAATTTCCGTGTTTTTCAGCAGACCCGATTTATTTTTCAAACAGTCCCATAGAGTAACAACAAAATTCGACAATAATCTGTAATTACTACCATATATGGTAAGCATTTCTGCTTCCTATGTGATAACATTACACTTATCAACTCAAAACGAGCAAATCTGAAAAATAAACAAAGGCCAACCAGGTGCCCCAGGGCATGCTCCAGTTGTTGCAGTAAGAAGCTGTCCGCGACATTTTTCTGGGACACGCCGCATAACCCCGGCAATGACCGGGGCCAGGCTTCGGTCCGCCCCCGGTTTTTAGCAATTAAATTACTGAGCCGAAAGGCGGAAAGGAGCACACTATGCCAAAAGTAATACCAGGAGGCTACGAATTAGCCGATATGCAAGCCTGCACCCTGCCCGAGCCAGTTGACGCCGGATTCAAAGAGGTCGTACAGCACCTGAAGGGCGTTGACTACACCCCCGTTCTTTACGTCGGCCAGCAGGTTGTCGCCGGGATGAACTATATGATCATCTGCAGGCAGAAGCCCGTGGTTCTCGACCCATTGGAGCATCTGGTGGAGTTCGTCATCAACAGGGCGCACACCACCGGCGACTGGTCGCTGGTTAGCATAGAGCGGATCGTATAAGAAAGACGGAACATGGTGTGGGGCGAACCTTCTCTTATCCCGTTGCTGACAAATCTGGGGAAAGGAATAATTTGTTATGGCTAAATCAACTACTTTTCAGTTCGGTGAGTTCAAGGCCGGTTATTTTCTTGCTTGGAACATCACCTCCCAGTGCATGAACACCGGCCGGGTCCAAATTTCCTGCGGTGGAAAAACCTTGGTCGATGCAAGCAAGTCATCAAAGAATACAAATATGACCATGCTTGCCCAAGGCAGCGCCACTATCTCCGCTGATACTGTCAATGTGACCGTCACAATCAATGAGGCCACGAGGGATCTGAAAAACAGCAAGAGTGGTGCGGCCATTATGGATCACGCCGGGCGGAAGGTGGGCTATGTATACGATGTGTGCATTGAGGACGGCACCGACGACGATTATAACGACATCTATATCAACCTTGTCGGTTGGGAACGAAAGGGTTAAGTACTGAACGCTGACGTGGGCATAGATGTGGCTCAGGACGAAATCAACAACGAGGCCGTTTGCCGGATGGTTTTCTGATTGCTGGAGCAGTCTACAACTTACCCATCCCTCAGTGCCTTGCAGTATATTTCCATCTCAAAACTTATTTTGCAAGTCTGATGTGGGGCGGGCATCTGTCTGCCCCACATCGTGTTTTACTTGAAAGAAAATCGCTTTTGTTCAACAGGGGATTTTGTGATAGTCCGCCATTCTTGCGTATCCATAATCAAAAATTTTATTTTCAAGGAAAAGCGAAACATGGAGTATAAAGAATTTTTGACCAAGCTGGGTGAAACCGCGCTCCGATACGCGGAACTGCCGGAGGGTTCCAAAGATATTTCCGAGGAGATAAACGAGGCCAACGGTATCGGGAAGAATGCCGTCCAGGTGTTACAGTTTGATAGCAACGGCGATTGGACGTACTCTACATCTTTTACTTCCCCCTTAATCTTGGTATGACCGCTTCCAGCGACACCTCCTTTGATATCGTGACGGACACGAACTACTCGCAGCATTTTGCCTTCCATGGCAAACATTTGAGAGATATTTTTTTCTTTACGATGAAGACTAGCACACTTTCAAAAACTAAAATGACTTTTAGAGTAATGACAAAATTCAGCAAAGTCTATAATTACTACCATATATGGTAAGTATTTCTGCTTCCTATATGGTAGCATTATATTTATCAATGCAAATCAAGGGTAGAGTAAACGTGCAGCGGAGACGGCAGTGATGCGACCAAAGAAATGAAGAAGCAGCCCTAACGAGAGCGTACCAAAGAAGTGGACTGGATATTGTCAGGCGGCTAAGCCAGTTGAAAAAAACTTAACAGGCTGACGAAAGAGGAAAAGGAGTCTCCAGGAATCAGGACATCCTTATTATTTCGTTACAGTTAATCGGTTTTAAAGCCACTTTGCGCCTTTGATTCGCATTGACGGAAGATAATCTCGGATTATCAGTTAAAA
>JAFLTD010000198.1 GCA_022510625.1 Lachnospiraceae bacterium | reverse complement strand
AACTTTCGAAATGACGGAGTCAGAGTCCGTTGCCTTACCGCTTGGCGATACCCCTTGGTGTGGCAATATTCGTTATATTACCCGGTCGGGTTGGCAGGGGTAGCAGGATTCGGACCTGCGAATGCGAAAGTCAAAGTCTCGTGCCTTACCGCTTGGCGATACCCCTATGTGTAACCGCCGTTACGCGGTTACTTAATGGGGTGGATACAGAGATTCGAACTCTGGGCCTCTAGAGCCACAATCTAGCGCTCTAACCAAACTGAGCTATACCCACCATATTGGCACGCCCGGGGGGATTTGAACCCTCGACAAACGCCTTAGAAGGGCGCTGCTCTATCCAGCTGAGCTACGGGCGCAAAACTGGAGCGGGTGATGGGAATCGAACCCACGTAGTCGGCTTGGAAGGCCGATACTCTACCATTGAGCTACACCCGCACGTCCAGGACAATCAACCCCGATTGCCTAAGAATAATATCACAATCTTCGCTCTTTGTCAAGAATTTTTACCTGCTTTTATATAATATCCCTAAAAAGGTCGTTTTGTGATGTTTTATCAACTTTGTTTTCAATCGTGCGAGGTAGAAAGTTGAGATTCTTCGCCTTCGCTCAGAATGACAAAAAATTTTGTCCTCAATCGGGTGATTGGGAAGGTAGATGTAGCTCGGTGCTGTCGGGTTGTTGATTTGTGAAAAAGATGTTGAGATTATTCGCTTCGCTCAGAATGACATTTGGCTGTTTAATAGGGTAAAATGATGGTTTGAATTGTGTGCTTAACTGGAATATTGTCGGCATACTTGACAGCAATGGGAGATAGGTGGTACAATATGTATACGCTGCGTGGGGCAAGGTAAAGACAATCGTAATTGACGAAGCCCATGCGCCTATTGCCGAGCTTAATCCGTTTAGGTACCGCTCGTACTACTCGGACATTGATACAAATTTATATTACCTGCAAACCCGTTATTACGACCCCGAAGTCGGGCGGTTTATCTCGCAAGACGACGTAAGCTATCTCGACCCTGAGCACATTAACGGACTCAACCTCTACGCTTTTTGCTAGAATAATCCGGTGATGGGTTATGATCCTAAGGGTACTTGGATTTGGAAGAAGTTGTTATTGGTGGAGTAGCTGGTGCTGCGTTCGGCTCTGGTTTTGGGGGTTTATGGGGGGCTACAATTATTGGCTGTGTTTCTAATGCAGCTATGGCAGCAGCGAATGAAAAAAGTTCAAAAGTAATTTTCAATAGTTTTATAGCCGGTGCATTTGCAGCTTTCTTTGGATTTATAGTGGGACAATATCTTAATAAAGTTTGGTCAGGGTATGACAAACTTTCTTTCCAAGATTTTTATGATTTAGGACGCATGGACGGAAGCAAATTGTTATCAGGAACTCATGCACTTCTTGCTACTGGCTTAGGTATGGTCCCGTCCGTCGTTTCGGGTTTACTTAGAGGGGTTTCCAAGTTTATTGGGAATCGATTATTGGAGGAATAAAAATGTATAGAAAAGTGAAACAAACAGTCAGCGTCATAATTTCCGCGATATTATTTATATGCATGAATATTGTTGTCTTTATTTTTGGGGAATTATACTTAAGTACAGAATGGTTCTGGGGCGTGTATTTATTAAGTTGTGTAGTTTTTCTAATGGGATTTATTGGTATGATATCACCAAGATTAATGATAAAGTTTTTTTATAATAAGGTAACATTAAAACTATCTGGTATTTCTCCGGACGTTACGGCTGTTTCTAAACAAACGATGTCAAAATATTATGCATCTAAGGTAAGATATGTGTTGACTGGTTTAGGAATTTTGTTGTTACTAGCGTTGTTCCTTGTGGTTTATTTATTGTAAACATATTGTTTTCTGAAAAGTATAGGAAATAGTTATTCTGTTAGTGCTATTAGGAGTGCAATGATAGGTCTTGCAGCATCTACATCAACAACAGCAGTTATAGATATCATTAGTAAAATATACGGATAGTTTTAGGAGTCGACAATATGACAGGTTTATGTATTTTTTCCATAGTTTTATTCATTTCTTTAACTGCACTGTGTGTTCCATTTGGGAATTCACGCTTATATGGTGTGAACCCGAATAATTTTAAGAGAAAAAAGGTTAAATATCTTTCTTTTTTGTTTCGTGGTGTAGGTGGTAAGAATTGTATCTATGGTGATGTAAAAGAGTACGGGATTATTTATCCGATATATGTATTTCACATATTAGGGTATTTGCTAGCTACGTTGTTAATTGGGCTTGTATTTATTTTATTGTTTGTTTTTAAAATGCATATAGCATTAGTTTCTATTATACTTTTCTCAGTTTTCTTAGGATTTGCGTGTGTTTATTGTATTGCGACTATGATTTGTGTAATAATATCTAAAAAACGAGATAAAATTAAAGAAAAACAGAGTTAGTGTATTGGATATTTTGATGCTGCTACTGTGGACAACCTTTTAAGAATAAAATAATAGCTGTGATGTAGTCATGCAAAATCTTTCGATAGAATCACATATTGTCTAGTAAGCTAAGTTCGTTAGATTATAATCCGCTATACTTTCCATAAGTGGAAATATAGCGAATTTTGTTTAACAAAATAAACGGCAGAAGCACTGGGAAAGAGCTTATAGATAAAGAAAACAATCATATCTACGGAGAGTACGTTTACTACCGTAAGGTGGGCGACCACGGAACGTTTATGCCGTCCTCGGTCTATTTCGGCAAGAACAAAAGCGGTAGATACTCTGTTTCGGATAACATAAAGTACAAATACGACGAAATGGGTAATATTACCGAAATAAAAGAAAACGGCTTATTAACGGTAAGATACACATACGACAAGATAGGCAGAATTGTAAGAACAAATAGGACGCAATAATACCGACATAAAATGCTTGACAATAATAAAAACCGTGTGATAGAATAGTATGGTTTTAAAAACAAGGTCCATTAGCTCAGTTGGCAGAGCACTTGACTTTTAATCAAGTTGTCCCGCGTTCGAATCGCGGATGGATCACC
>JAFLTD010000197.1 GCA_022510625.1 Lachnospiraceae bacterium | reverse complement strand
CCTCGAAGTTGAACACACCGTTGTCATCCCAGCCGTGCTCGTCATCACCGATGAGAAGGCGCTTAGGATCTGTGGACAGTGTTGTCTTACCTGTGCCGGACAGACCGAAGAAGATTGCCGTATTCTGACCGTTCATATCTGTGTTGGCAGAGCAGTGCATGGAAGCGATACCCTTTAATGGCAGATAGTAGTTCATCATGGAGAACATACCTTTCTTCATTTCGCCGCCGTACCATGTATTAAGAATAACCTGCTCACGGCTGGAGATATTGAATGCTACACATGTCTCGGAATTTAAGCCAAGCTCCTTGTAGTTCTCAACCTTCTTCTTGGAAGCATTGTATACGATGAAGTCAGGCTCAAAGTTCTTCAGATCCTCTTCGGATGGCTGAATGAACATGTTCTTAACAAAATGAGCCTGCCATGCAACCTCAACGATGAAACGAACTGCCATACGTGTGTCTTTGTTGGCACCGCAGAACGCATCAACCACGAAGAGTCTCTTGTTGGAGAGTTCGTCCTGAGCCAGCTTTTTGACTACTGCCCAAGTTTCCTCTGTCATAGGATGATTGTCATTCTTGTACTCATCGGAAGTCCACCAAACGGTATCCTTGGAGTTCGCATCCATAACGATATACTTATCTTTGGGGGAACGACCTGTGTAAATACCGGTCATAACATTAACTGCGCCAAGTTCCGTTACCTGACCTTTTTCGAAACCTTCCAGATTGGATTTTGTCTCCTCTTCATACAACTGATCAAAAGAAGGGTTGTACACAATTTCTGTGGTTCCGGTAATGCCGTACTTGCTTAAATCGATTTGTGCCATCTTACATTTTACCTCTTTTCTTTCATAATTTCGAGGAAGGTGAGTAATGCGAAACACCCAACTTCCCATATGTTTCTATTATACATGATAAATCAATAAAATCAACCAGAAACAAATTAACAAATTAAAAACATATTAAAAAATTATATGATAATTCATGTGGCTATGCGTTTCGCGGAAAAAAATAATGATATCAATACCGGAAATATAAATATCACAGGATACAGATAACGAAAATAAAAACCATTGCAGGGGCTCACCATGCACATGCACACCACAAGCACAGGAAACACGAGCAGACCTATAGCCTGCGGTATTTTCTTATAGATACCGTACAACAGCAAAAGCGTGAGAAGCCATGTATAGGTTGGCGAATACATGAGCAGAATCACCGGCGGCACATACATATAATCTTCTCTGAAGAGTTCATACTGCATACGGGCAGTGTAAAGGGAAGAAGGATAATGGAAATCCGCCCCAAGCGGCGCCATCACTCTATTCAACAAATCCATACATCGCTCGGAAGGCTGGTAGCAATAATCATAGAACAGTATGGGTCCGGGGTACAGATAGTAATAATAGTTGTTAATGTAAGCCTGTATATAAGAATCGGGATGCTTTCGCAGCATTTGGAACCAGACCTTGAAGTACCTGAGCAGATCGTCAGGGGTACTGTTCTCATTATATGTAGCCTTGACATTGTCCGAAAGATGCGGATTATAGAATTTGATCATATGATCATAGTCCAATACAGTGTCAATGGCTGTGCGCTCCTCGGCGGTTACATCTTCTCCATGTTCAATAATATAACGGGCAGTCTGCTGAAAGGGAACGGAAAGCACTTCCCGGATGCTCCCGGGGGTGACATGGTACATCGGCAATAACACCCGGAAGAACAGAAGACAGAACACTACGATTCCTGCCAGATATTTCAGCAAGAATTTCCGCTGTCGGCGGTACAATAATGCCAGAACGGACAGGGCAATGATGAGAGAATATCTTCCATCATTCCTGAACAACACTATTCCCAGACCGGATATTACAAACATGATGCGGTACCTGCATTCGGAACTTGTAACCACCAGATAGAGGGATAAGGTAAAGTAAAATACAAAAACAACATAGATGACGTCTTTGGTCAACAAAAACATATAATTCTGGATGTTGGGCGAAATGATATAGTAGAGAAGGATAAAAGGGATGTACTTATCAGGAACAGGCGTCCTTATGACCAATATCCTTATCCCATAGGAGACGGCCGATATAACAAAGAGAAACTGAGCTGTGGCAAAAAGGAAAAGACCGACATTGAACGAGTGGAAAACAACCGTTCCGATCTCCAAAAATGCGCGCAGCAAAAGCGTGTGCATTATGGGGTGATGGGTGTTCAGATAAATCTGGTCGGAAAGAAGGTGCCCTTTCAGATATTGGATGCCAATATACTCAAGATTCGGATATGTATCCAGTATCTGGTACACCTGGTCAGGCATGAGGATGGCGGGATATGATACTATTATGTACGGGATATATGCGATAAAAAGGGTAAGAAAGGATGTCCTGAAGGGATAGCGTGAGACCAGAGCGATGTATCTGCCAAACAGGTGTTTCTTTGAGTCGTTCCTGACGGCTTTGCTGAACGGCCCGGACAAGGTTATGTCATCAAATTTACAATAAAGGAAACTGATGACATAGTAAAACAGTGCGAAAAAGACTGCAAATTTAACGCATGCTTTGAGAAATGGTACAATGCCCGCCCCAAAAACCAGAGACCAGCTGTCAGTCTCCGCATAGGAATAACCCAAAACCATGAAAAAGGAAAACAATGCGGCAGGTACCACAACAAACGGACGCCGCCTTCGCTCCGCTTCACAGACATATCTGTATACATATTTGCGCCAAAAAATTTTGATGTTGAATTCCTGCATTTTTCTTGTGCCCTTTCCCGGTAGTATTATAGGATTGCACATTTCTTTTTGTCAATTCGATTTTATTCATTGAGTCGGAAAAATAGGAGATAAATCAAAAAAATTAGTTGTAATATGTCACTGCCTCGGATATAATAAAATTAACCTGGAATGTGCGATGATATCTTGTTATTTTGAACCTACAGATACTTTAAACGGGATTCCTACATTGCCATATGGATGTCAAGCCTCCGGCTAACAGGCTTTGTGCAGTGGAAGGCAGAAATATGGTTGCGGTTACCCACCTAGCTTTGCTAGGAGTCAAAATACA
>JAFLTD010000196.1 GCA_022510625.1 Lachnospiraceae bacterium | reverse complement strand
CAATCCATTAAAAGCTCCAATGCCATTGAGGGGATTGTTACCAGCGATGAGCGTATTGCCGCCATCGTGAATCAGAATAGTGCTCCGCTAAATCATAATGAGGCAGAGATCGCAGGATACAGAGATGCACTTAATGAAATTCATCTCGGCTATGAACATATGGATTTTAAACAGCGTGATATTCTGCGTTTGCATGAGATCATGTTATCCATTGTAGGCTATGAATTTGGCGGTCGGTACAAGACCGATGACAATGTAATTCTGGAAGTGGACGAGAAAGGAAACCGCCGCGTGCGTTTTCGCCCTACCTCTGCGGAGGACACGCCGGGTGCGATGGAGCAATTGGAACTGGCATATCTTGATGCCCGTGACGATGCGAACATTAACCAGCTTCTACTGATTCCGTGTGTAATACTTGATTTCCTCTGTATTCATCCGTTCAGGGACGGCAATGGCAGAATGTCACGTCTGCTTTCACTTTTGCTGCTTTATAAAAATGGGTTTGACGCAGGAAAATATGTGTCTTTTGAAGAACAAATCAACAACTACAAGGCTTCTTATTATGAATCGTTACGGTTGTCCTCGGTCGGATGGGAAAACGGCAAAAATGATTATTTCCCGTTTATGGAAAATTTCCTCTCTACGCTTTATATGTGTTATAAAGAACTGGATAAACGTTTCGCAGTGGTTCACGGCAATAAGATTACGAAGAAGGCCCGCGTGGAAGCAACTGTACTGGGCAGCCTGACACCAATCTCTAAAGCGGAAATATGCGAAATTCTTCCCGATGTAAGCCCGACGACCGTTGAAGCGGTATTGGGCGCAATGGTGAAAAGTGGTTCAATTAAGCGAATCGGATCATCAAGATCGTCACGATACATTAAGGCATAGGATTAGCAATCAAAGCTGAATACAAAAACTTGAAAATAGGGGAAAGTTAAAGATATAAATATACAAATTCAACATTTAAAGCAGATACGCCTGAAATAGATTATATAAATTTTCATATGAATGCTATTTCAGTCTTTGATAAAGAAACTGGAAGTAAATATGAAAATTAATAAAGTATGAATACATAATAATCACTCCATCGACAAAGTGACCGTAAGCGATTAAAGTCCTTTCACTGACAGACCCAGTAAGAAGAAATCAAAGAGGAAAACCGACGGGTGCTGATCTATCGGATAAGACGGCGGAGTTTCACATAGTTAAAGAGACAACAATCACCCCACGCATACAAACACTTAAAAAGAGCCGACTTTACTACCTTGACGGCGGTGAAATCGGCTCTATATTTTTGGCTTGTTGTTTTAGTACTAACCAAATGGACAAAGCTTATTCCTCTACGCAGAGCATCACCGCAGGCGCAGGCTTATTGTACCCATTGAGAAACAATCCGCAGTTCTTAGCCTCAAATATGACTGCCATCGGGAAACTGTCGCAGCACTGCATATACTGCTGCCACCTGGGTACGGACTTCAGATGTTTAGGCAGCTTAACGGGATTCTTCATCAGCTTCATAAATTCATCGTGGAACTCCGTCGAGATCATATTATCGTATTTTTCGCTCAGCTTATAAATATCCCATCTGTCCTGCATTGCTATCACGGGGATATTGAGCAGCAGCTTCTTGTCATCATCTCTGTGGAAAAAATTTATGCTGATAAGCTCGTCTATTTTGTCAAGTACGCTCCTGTCAAACATCTCAAATAGATCGTAATTTCTAAGATATACCGAATAATACAACTTTGTCATTGAGGACAGGTGCGAAAAATTATGGTCAGTCTTACCAAGTATAGAAGGGTCGGTAGCATAACTGCATAGAGATATTCTTTTTGCGCCAAGAACGTCGGCTGTATCGGTGACACATTCACCGCTTATGTCATATATCACATAGCTGCGCGAATCGTAATCATAGCCATGAGGATATACATTCCCCATTGCAAACCACTTGCCGCCATTCGGTCTGTCGGGATATTCCTCAAACGGGAGCATACCTCCGCATACCTCGTCACGCACATTATTTACAGCGTGCAGGACTGTTCGCACGGCAAAAAAGCTCTCCAGCTTTACAGTCTGTTCACGGCTCTGCTTTTTGTAGTAGTTCCTCTCCCGTAGCTCTTCCAGACCATTGTCAACTATCTTCCATATGTCGCCGCAGAGCTGCTTCGCAAGTTCGACCTGCAAAGGTACATTCACCGTTCTGTCGGTTTCGGTGTAGATTATAAAATCGGTATATACCTTGTCGGCAGACTCTTTCATAAGCTCATCTTTTACAAGCCGCTCAACGATAGGCTCAATGAACGTTGTTGATATGCCTATTGCTTTCGCCAACTCGGGTATGGTAACGGGCTTATCATACGCAAGTATCAGCAGATTCATAGCTATCTTGTCATTTCCTACCGTGGAAAAAGGCTCACCGTCCAAACCACTCCGTCCACTGTTGGATATCCACAGATCGTCGGGTTCATAACTCTGTTTAGAATAATTTTCCATAGCAAACTCCTTTCGAATATGCTTTCTCCCTGTGAACAGGCGATTTTTCACGGTGTTTTCGGGAATACCGAGCTGCACTGATATCTCAGCTATGCTTTTGCCGTTCATATAATGCTGCACCATGACCTCACGGTATATCTTCGTCAGATTTGCAAGACAGCGGCGAATATTCTCGACATCTTCGGAATCATCATCGGATTCACTCTTGTCCTCTATCTCACCAATGACATCTATACAGACCGTAGGCTTGCGGTATTTCTGCCGGAGCATATCATAATACTTCCGATTAAGTACAGTGCTAAGCCAGTTTTGAGGCTTATTCATCACTATTCCACGGTCAATTGCAGTCATAGCTGTAAGCAAAGTTTCCTGCACCAGATCCTGTGCATCTGAAAGATTATAGCACTTCCGCATTGCCGCCTGGAGTAGGAAGTCAACATATTCTGTTAATTCATTTTTATTCATACCAGGTGCACCTCTCTTTGAAGCTTCACTCATTAGTCGCAAAAAAAGCGGGAAGGTTTGTTGAATAACTGATTTTTTATTTTATTATATATTCCAGTGGCCCATCAATAGCAAGGGAATTTAAGGCACATTCCGAGCAGGGAGTAGTCTTTAGTCCTTTTTTTGCTTCCCAACAGTCAATCTTAAGAAGATACCCTGCGGTAGTTGCTATGTCTATGCTGTTGTGGTGTATGTTGTA
>JAFLTD010000195.1 GCA_022510625.1 Lachnospiraceae bacterium | reverse complement strand
TGTATGATAATATAAAATCTGCTTGACACTAGGAGGTGTGGAAATGGGAGCACTTAGAATTACATTGACGGTTATTTTCATAATTGTATGTATTGCGCTTGTGATTTTGGTATTGATGCAGGAAGGTAAGACAGCCGGCTTGGGAGCGGTAAGCGGTGCGGCTGAGACATACTGGGGTAAGAACAAGGGACGTTCCATGGAGAGCAAGCTGGTGAAGATCACCACCTGTCTCGCGGTCGGATTCCTGTTATTGGTTGTCATCCTGAACCTGAATATTTTTTAAATGCAGAAATATCTATAATGATTAAATTACGAAGCAAGCCAAACGGCTTGCTTCGTTTGCGCATTTGCGTGAATAGGCAAAGACACGGAGTGGGAGTGTCTCGAGTCTGCCTATTCGGGTAAAATATGGCAACACTTATAGTTGGTGAAAATCATGAATCGTGAAGAGAACGAGAAACAGGAACAATTCGAGAGACGAAAGAACTTAATATGTGAGTTGATCAAGGACGAGCTGTATGTGCCCATGAAGGAGAAAGAGCTGGCGGCATTCATGCAGGTGTCGCGGGAGGACAGAGAATCCTTTAGGGAAGTGCTGCAGGCACTCCTGTCGGAGGGTAAGATTCAGATTACGAAACATGGCAAGTATGTGAAGCCCGATGTGAATCAGCCGGTGGGAACTTTTATCAGCAATGCCAAGGGCTTCGGGTTTGTGGAGATTGAGGGAAGAGAAGAGGATTTGTATATTCCCGAGGACAAGACGGGCGGTGCTTTTCATCTGGACAAGGTGCAGGTGGCGCTTCTGCCGGGACAGCGTGGCAAGAGACAGGAAGCCATGGTCGTGAAGATTCTGGAGCGCGGCATGACGCAGATTGTCGGGACTTATGACCATGCCGGCAATTTCGGATTCGTCATTCCGGACAACGGCAAGATCGGGATGGATATCTTCGTGCCGAAGGAGCGTTCTAAGGGCGCGGTCACAGGGCATAAAGTGGTAGTGGAACTTACCTCCTACGGAGACGAGAGGCACAAGCCGGAGGGCAAGGTGGTAGAGATTCTGGGGCATGTGAATGACCCGGGTGTGGACATCATGTCGATCGTAAGGGCCTACGGTCTGCCTGTTGAATTCGGAGAAAAGGTGATGAATCAGGTCAGTCGTGTGCCGGAGGAAGTGTTGGAATCGGACAAGACAGGGCGCATGGACTTAAGAGATTTACAGATGGTGACGATTGACGGCGAAGATGCCAAAGATTTGGATGATGCGGTGAGTCTGTATCAGGATGATAAAGGATTGTTTCATCTCGGCGTGCACATCGCGGATGTGACCAACTATGTGCAGGAGAACTCTGCACTTGACTGGGAGGCGCTTGAGCGCGGGACCAGTGTGTATCTGGTGGATCGGGTCATTCCCATGCTGCCGCACAAGTTGTCCAACGGTATTTGTTCCTTAAATCAGGGCGTGGACCGACTGGCATTGAGCTGTCTCATGACTATTGACGGCAAGGGTGAAGTGACGGATTATCAGATCGCTGAGACGGTCATCTGCGTGGACCGCAGAATGAGCTATACTTCCGTGAAAAAGATTCTGGAAGACCGTGACGAAGCCGAGATACAGGAGTATGAAGAGCTGGTTCCCATGTTTGAACTGATGGAACAGCTGGCGGCGATTCTCAGAAAGAAGCGCCACAAGAGAGGCTCGATAGATTTTGATTTTGCGGAGAGCAAGATTATTCTGGATGGGAACGGTCATCCTGTGGACATCAGGCCCTACGAGCGAAACGTGGCGACCAAGATCATAGAGGATTTCATGCTGATCGCCAATGAGACGGTGGCACAGCATTTCTTCTGGCTGGAATTGCCCTTCGTCTATCGGACGCACGAGAAGCCGGACCCGGATAAGATCATGAAGCTGTCGGCGTTCATCCACAACTTCGGCTATCACATTAAACTGACGGGTGAGGAAATTCACCCCAAGGAATTGCAGAAGCTGCTTGATAAGATTGCGGATACGGAGGAGGAGACACTGATCAGCCGCCTGACGCTGCGCAGCATGAAGCAGGCGAAGTACACGGTGGACTGTACGGGACATTTCGGTCTCGCGTGCCGGTATTACTGTCACTTTACATCGCCCATCAGGCGTTATCCCGATCTGCAGATACACCGCATCATCAAGGAACAGCTGCGGGGCAGATTAAAGGAAAACCGCATCGAGCACTACGAGAAGAAGCTGCCTGAGGTGGCAAGCCATTCCTCCAAGATGGAGCGACGTGCCGAGGAGGCGGAGCGAGAGACGGATAAGTTAAAGAAAGCGGAATACATGGAAGAGCGTATAGGAGAAATCTATGAGGGTGTGATCTCGGGGATTACCCAGTGGGGAATCTACGTGGAACTGCCCAACACGGTGGAGGGACTTGTCCATGTATCTACTTTGCCTGGTGATTACTTCTATTACAATGAGAGTACCTATGAGATGGTGGGACAGGACACCGGCAGAGTATATAAGCTGGGAGAGCGGATTACCGTGCAAGTCAAAAGTGTGGATCGTTTTACAAGAACGGTTGATTTCATGATACCGGATGAGAGTATGGACGAATAGACACTGACGGCAGCAAACGATGTAATGTGTGTCGGACGTAGGTCGCGAAGCCGGTATTATGGCGAAAGAAGGTGAAAGTATGGCGAAGGAAGCCATGAAGTTGGTGGCGAACAACAAGAAAGCGTATCACGATTATTTTATAGAAGATAAGTATGAGGCGGGTCTGGAGCTGCACGGCACGGAAGTGAAGTCACTGCGCATGGGCAAGTGCAGCATCAAAGAGGCGTTCGTGCGGATCGAGAACGGAGAGGCTTTCGTCTATGGGATGAATGTGAGCCCTTATGAGAAAGGAAATATATTTAACAAGGATCCTCTGCGGGTGCGCAAACTCCTGCTTCACAAGTACGAGATCGGGAAGCTTGCGGGAAAGATGGCCGAACAGGGGTACACGATCGTTCCGCTGCAGGTCTATTTCAAGGACGGCAGAGCCAAGATCGAGATCGGTCTTGCCAAGGGTAAGAAGCTCTATGATAAGCGTCAGGATATCGCCAAGAAAGATTTGCGCAGGGAACATGAACGGGAGTTCAAGATTAAGAATTTGTGATTTGTGGTATAATGAGATAAACGAAATGAGCCGAATAGATATATTGAGTATTATTTGGATCATGTCGTTTCTTATATGGGCCAGTCAAGGTTTCGACAGGGGTCTTGCAGCCGGAGAAGCTATCCGC
>JAFLTD010000194.1:1896-3342 GCA_022510625.1 Lachnospiraceae bacterium | reverse complement strand
AAAATGGCAAAGATTTTTTATCAGGAAGATTGTAACTTATCCCTGTTGGACGGCAAGACGATCGCTGTGATTGGTTACGGCAGCCAGGGACATGCACATGCCTTGAATGCTAAGGAGTCAGGCTGTCATGTTATTATCGGTCTGTACGAGGGCTCCAAGTCATGGGCAAAGGCTGAGGCACAGGGATTTGAGGTATATACGGCAGCGGAAGCTGCTAAGAAGGCCGATATCATCATGATCTTAATCAACGATGAACTGCAGGCTTCCATGTACAAGAATGATATTGAACCGAATCTGCAGCCCGGTAACATGCTGATGTTTGCACATGGTTTCAACATTCATTTCGGCTGTATTGTACCGCCCAAGGATGTGGACGTTACGATGATCGCACCGAAAGGACCGGGACATACGGTAAGAAGTGAGTATCAGGCAGGTAAAGGTGTTCCCTGTCTTGTCGCTGTACATCAGGATGCTACCGGCAAGGCACAGGATATGGCACTGGCTTATGCGCTGGCAATCGGCGGTGCAAGAGCAGGTGTATTGGAGACAACATTCCGTACGGAGACGGAGACTGACCTCTTCGGTGAGCAGGCTGTTCTTTGCGGCGGTGTGTGTGCACTGATGCAGGCTGGTTTTGAGACACTTGTTGAGGCAGGTTATGATCCGAGAAATGCATATTTTGAGTGTATTCATGAGATGAAATTGATCGTAGATCTGATTTATCAGTCCGGTTTTGCAGGTATGAGATATTCCATCTCCAACACGGCGGAGTACGGCGATTACATCACAGGTCCGAAGATCATCACAGAGGACACCAAGAAGGCTATGAAGCAGATCCTTTCCGATATTCAGGACGGAACTTTTGCAAAAGATTTCCTGCTTGATATGTCTTCCGCAGGCGGACAGGTGCACTTCAAGGCTATGAGAAAGCTTGCTGCTGAGCATCCGTCAGAGATCGTCGGCGAGGATATCAGAAAACTCTATAGCTGGAACGGTGAGGACAAGCTGATTAATAACTAAGTGTAAAATCTCAATATATATTTGAAAGCCCATCGGTTAGCCGGTGGGCTTTTCAATGGGCAATATATATTTTCAAAAGTATCAATATAAAAGAATATGTAGAAAAATTGAAAACGTAATATCGTTAAAGGGGAAACTGATTCAACATCTGGGATATAAAGAGATTAATTATCAGATATAATACAGGATATTGTATTGTGCAAAATGATATCAATATTTAATCAGGGAAAAAACACATCTGTACTTTTGAGGATATAACATGATATGATGGGCTTACTATACAGAAGGGAGGTGTTAAAATGTCAGATAATGAATTGTTACTTGCTCTGTCAGATATGATGGATACAAAACTAAAACCGGTGAACAATAAATTAGAGAAAATGGAAGATACGCTGGAGAACAACGTTATACCACGGTTAGAGAAAA
>JAFLTD010000194.1:0-1796 GCA_022510625.1 Lachnospiraceae bacterium | reverse complement strand
TGGAAGATACGCTGGAGAACAACATTGTACCGCGGCTGGAGAAAGTGGAAGATACACTGGAGAACAATGTAGTACCGCGAGTGAAGAAAATTGAATTGACGATGGAAAACGATATTACTCCACGACTACAGACTATTGAAGGTTGCTATTTATCAACTTTTGAGCGATATCAGTCCGGTGTCAACCAGATACAGATTATGCAGGTTGATGTAGATGTTATCAAAACAACCATTACCAAGCATAGTGAAATACTTCAGAAACTAGCATAATAGTGAAAATTATTTTCTATATTTATTTTCTTTCTATAAACAAAACTCTCACAGAGTTGTGTTTTGATGTCTTTTACTCTAAAATCTTTGAGCACTTTTCAGGAAAGAAATTATGTGTTAAAATAGCTTCGTATGAAATGCAACAACAGGAGGATACAATCATGGGAATGACAATGACCCAGAAGATTCTGGCTGCCCATGCAGGACTTGAGAAAGTGGAAGCGGGACAGTTGATTGAAGCGAATCTGGATCTGGTGCTCGGAAACGATATTACCAGCCCGGTAGCGATTAAAGAAATGGAAAAAATGAAGGTGGACGGTGTTTTTGATAAAGATAAAATCGCCCTTGTACCGGATCATTTTGTACCCAATAAGGATATCAAATCCGCTGAACACTGCAAATGTGTCAGAGAGTTCGCATACCGCAATGAAATCACCAACTATTTTGAGGTGGGAGAGATGGGTATTGAGCATGCGCTGCTTCCGGAGAAAGGTTTAACTGTAGCGGGCGATGTCATTATCGGTGCAGATTCCCATACTTGTACTTACGGTGCACTCGGTGCATTTTCTACGGGCGTGGGCAGTACGGATATGGCGGCCGGCATGGCTACCGGCAAGGCGTGGTTTAAGGTGCCTTCTGCAATCAAATTCAACTTAATCGGCAAACCGTCGGAGTGGGTGAGCGGCAAAGATGTGATTTTACATATTATTGGAATGATCGGTGTGGACGGCGCGCTTTATAAATCTATGGAGTTTGTGGGTGAAGGTGTGAAGAACCTGACGATGGATGACCGTTTCACTATTGCAAACATGGCAATCGAGGCCGGCGGTAAAAATGGTATCTTCACGGTAGACGATCTTGCGATTGCATATATGAAGGAGCATTCAAGCAGGGATTATACAGTGTATGAGGCGGATGAAGATGCGGACTATGATGAAGAATACACGATTGATTTAGGCACGCTCCGACCGACGATTGCATTTCCACATTTACCTGAGAATACTAAAACCATTGATGAGATTCATGAAGATATCAAGATTGATCAGGTAGTAATCGGTTCCTGTACAAACGGGCGCATTGATGATATGCGGATTGCTGCCAAGATATTGAAAGGCAGGCATGTGGCAAAAGGAATGCGCTGTATTGTGATCCCGGCGACACAGGCAATCTATATGCAGGCAATGGAAGAGGGACTTTTGAAGACTTTTATCGAGGCGGGTGCCGTAGTCAGCACACCTACATGTGGTCCTTGTCTTGGCGGTTATATGGGTATATTGGCGCAGGGAGAGCGCTGTGTATCCACCACCAACCGTAACTTTGTAGGTCGTATGGGACATGTGGAATCAGAGATTTACCTGGCAAGCCCCGCGGTTGCGGCCGCCAGCGCGATAACGGGCAAAATATCATGTCCGTGTCAGCTGAGTTAAATGATAAAAAAATATAAAATTTGAGAGGAAAAAATATGAAAGCAGCAAAAGGAACTGTTTTTAAATATGGTGACAATGTAGATACAGATGTAATTATCCC
>JAFLTD010000193.1 GCA_022510625.1 Lachnospiraceae bacterium | reverse complement strand
ATAATTAAATAGTATTAAAAGTGCCATTTTATCTGAGACTTTTGTTTCTTTTGCGTCTTTGGTACGGAGTTTGACCCACAAGCAGATGCTCCCGGGTCTTATACCCATTATGCAGTTAGACCATCGCCCTGTGGCATTCCCACACTCCGATCTCTTTTCCGCGGCGCCCTGGGACGCTCCGGCTCTGGAAACAGCTGCCCATACAATGACTGGCGCTGCAGCTGTTTCTTATCCTCATATGTCCTATAGGCCTCGGACCAGGGCATCATGTCAGACATGAAATCCTTATCATCCCCTTCCCGGCGCAGTGGTATCTGTTCAAACAGGTATTGGAGATAAATAAGCACATTCGCATGGTTTGCTTTCGCCGTTTCTACTATAGAATACATGATGGCGTTTACCTTTGCGCCATGGATGGTATCTGCGAACAGCCAGTTGGCCCGGCCCACCGAATAGCTGCGGATGATCCGCTCCACATATCCGTTATCACAGGGAATATTTCCGTCTGTAAGGAATCGACGCAGGTTCTGCTCCTGGTTGATGGCATAGGTGATGGCCTTCTTCATTCTGTCAGAGAATACTTCATCTGAACCTTCCAAGGCATGGACATATCCAAAGAATGCATCTACTTTTAGTGCGACATTTGCTTTCCTGGCAGAAAGCCGTTCGTCCGCGGTCATTTCCTTCAGTTTATTCTCTTCCTGATAGATTGCACGGATCAGCAGGAGCGCTTTGGTCTCCGGAAGCGCCGTAAGCTCATCGTCACTCATGGCAGCGACATTCTGTACAAAAAACGCTTCCGCAAAATACCGCCGGCAATGCATGAAGCATCCCGTTGTAAGGATGTCCCCGCCGCTTTCTTCTTCCAGCACCCGGTAGGAAATATAGGCGTCACAGGTGATATAGCCAAGGAATTCCCGGAAGAAACGGCGTAGGTGGTCCGTACCCCGTGTTTCTTCATAGCAGAAGATGATAATAGGGGGACAGTCTGACAGTTCGCTGCTTGTATGGACCCACAGATAGCTCTTATGGCCGGGACCGTACCCATCCTTGTTCACTTGGATATAAGTCTCATCGCACTGTGCATACTTGTAACCCACAAGCAGCAGTGTCATAAACTCATAGACCTCTTCGCAGATTTTCGGTACAAGTGTATTTATCCAGTTGATAATGGTCTGTTTGATCAAGGTAATGCCCTGCATTTGATAATCCAAGGCCTGTCTGTAAAAGGGCAGGCCCAGCGTGAACTTCCGGTAAAGGATGTCCGCTATGATGGTGTAGGATACGGCGCTTCTGTCGATCAGCGGGTTCATGTACGGGATGGTGAAAAGGTCATGTTCCAGGCCTACGGAAACAACAGGCGTATAGACCACCTGGGTATAATAAGGCGTATCCAGCTTCATGAGCTGTTTATGCTGGTGCCAGTGGGCGATCCTCCAGTTACCTTCGCCGTATTGCATATCCATCCCATCCACATCCAGGTCATAAATGATCTGCTGCGGCAGTTTCTCAAGGGAGGCCGACAGGCTGGGACTCTTTTTTGGATGCCTGTCCTTGACACTCTGCTTGTCCTTATGGCTTTCAAAATCAATCACCCGGCATTTCCGTTCCATCACCGGACCGATATCCTCTATGGTGTTTTCATCTACCGGCTCCTCCTCCGGATTATCTAAAGCGTCAAGCAGGGCGGGAAATCCCTCCGTTTTGCGGCCGAAGATAGTTTTTGTCTTCAGGGCATTTTTCTCGATCTCTTTTGCCAGCAGTTTCTTCAGATCCTCATTTTCACGGACTAAGGATGCATATTTTTTGTCTAATTCCGAAAATTGGATATATGCCTCGGTGTTGATCCTTTCATTTTCAAGCTGGCTGGTCCTCAGCTGTTCCAGTTCGTCATAAAAGGAAATAGTAAGTCCGACCAATATATCCCTGTCGAGCTGTTTGATCCGGGCAATAAAAGCATCCCTGTCTGCCTTCATGTATTTTCTCCTGTCTGGCGTTCATCTGTAAGCCTCTGGCACAAGGCTTCCAGCGTTTTTAAAATATCCTGCTTTTCCTTAAGCAGCGCCCGGTTTTCTGCTTTCAGTGACCGGATCTGCTCATCCTTCTCGGCAATGGCCCGGATATACTCCGTGATCGGTTCCGGGGAGCCGTTTTCTTCCTGTTTCTTTCCAGGGCCTTTCTTTCTTCCGCTTTTCCCAGTGGGGATGATCTCCCCGGTCTCCTCATCCAGCTTCCCGATGAGCTTCCTGCGCGACCGGGGCTGCTTTTTTTCTTTATCCCAATAGGACTCTGATTCATAGACATAGGTAGTGCCGGTCCTTTTATCTTTCAGCTTTACTATTGACATCTTATGGCCTCCTCTCGTATAGTTATAATTATATCACATACCTATTTATATGTCAACAAAATAGTTATAAATTATCTATAAAATATACCTATTATCCCGCAAAATAAGGCATGGGCACATCCCATGCCATCACTATCTTTTACGTCTGCTTTTGGGATCGTTTACAGGCCGGGCCCGCCTGGGCCCAACAGAAGGATCAATGGAAAAACCATCCATCAGCCTTTTAAATTCCTCTGGGGTAATCCTCCTGGCTTCTTCTGCTGTCCTTGGCCACTGGAAGTTCCCCTCCGCCAGCCGGATGTATAGGAGGATGAACCTGTCCCCTGTCCACAGAATTCCCTTGATCCGGTCACGTTTTGTGCCACAGAATAGGAATAATGTACCTTTTTCCAGCGGATCAAGGCCGTATTTTAACCTTACCATGGCAGCCAGACCGTCAATCCCTTTGCGGAGATCGCAGCGGCCTATCGCCATTATGACCTTTGAGAAGGTAAATCCATTTTCAGTCAGCATTCTTTATCACCTTCAATACTGTGGCAAGCTGCCCTTCGTCTACGCTGCCGCCCAGGTCTATGGAGAAATCTCCATACCGGATGCTGATGAAAGGAGAAGCCCCGCAGCCTTGATCCGTTTTCCCACACCGCCGTCCTGCTGTTCCCACAGTAGATCCCTGTATAGCGGGAAGTTCAACAAAACTTACTTCATTATTAGATGGAACAGATGATGGAAGCTGCAATGGCTGGTTCTCACATTGATCAAGGAGGTATGCCCTGACCCGTTTCTGCCACCGGAAGAAGGTTGTACGTTCAATGCCATGCATGGCACACCATTCATTTTTCGTCATCCCGCTTTTTGCCTGCTCTTCAATCAAAGGAATCCAGTTCTTTATCCGTAATTCCATTACTCTTGGATCCATAACAAAAGCCTCCTGTATGATAGTATCTTAATACAATGCTACCAGAACAGGAGGCTGATTATAAGACGCCGATTATTTTCCGCTTAC
>JAFLTD010000192.1:1269-3356 GCA_022510625.1 Lachnospiraceae bacterium | reverse complement strand
TAGGCCAATTTGTCCCAAAACATACCTAATAATATCGAAGTTGTCCTTAAGATCAGACCTGCCAGATCCATCTACCTTTATTTCGTCAATTTGCGGTTCATAAACTTGGGATTAACATACAAAAGATAGACAAGAGCGAAAATGACAATAATTACCACGCCCACATTGCCAAGGCTGGAGTAGATGTTGAGCAGCGCCGCTGCTATCTGAAAAATGCAATAGCAAAGTTCAATGTTCACATTTCGACGCCTTTGTTTCTTATCTGTTTCAAATCTGTGATTTGATGTCACCCATGTCGAGCAAATAACTAACATGATTAGATCAAAAACAATAAGTCCAAAATAGACCTTATCATCCATGTTATTAAGATACGCACGTATATGAATTGTGCTGCTGGCCAAAAATGCCGCTTGAAGAATAATAGCCCACTTGATTAGATTGGCACGCAAGATTGGATTGGGCTTTTTTTCATGCCGTTCCTTTTCAGAAGTTGATTGTTCCTCGATATTCTCTTGTGGCTTGGTAAGTTCAGACAGGCTTATCTCTAAAACTTCCGCCAACTGGATAAGATTGTTTGCTGTAGGTTCAGACTGACCTGTTTCCCATTTTGATACAGCCTGTCTGCTTACCCCAAGCTGTTCCGCAACATATTCTTGCGACAGTTTCAATTCCTCTCGCCTTTTTTTAATGTTTTCACCTAAACTCATATTAGGCATCTCCGTTTCTGGCGACAGCTTCAATTCGTCTCGCCTGTTTTCAATGTTTTCACCTAAACTCATATTAAGCACCTCCGTATGCTTTTGATGTACCTATATTGTAAACAAAAGCCCGGTTGCGCTCCACCAACTACATGTCAATCAGTGGTTGCAGTTGATATTTTTATTTTTTACTTCATAAAAAATCTTCCTGCTGTTCCTTGACAATATTACCATTTCCCCTTTTATCTGGCTGGTAAACTGGAAATTACTGCTTTTTGTGGTTTTTGCCGTTGAAAATTTCAATGAGAACTCCTGCAACAATTGCCGTGGTATATGAAATCAACCAGATTTGCCACATGTTGTTGAGGGTTCCACCGCCAGGGTCATAAGAAGTTACTGCAAGCTGCCCAACGAAAAAACCGACAATGTAGCCTATCGTCGTAAAAATAGGGACAATTCTATAACTTTTTATAATTCCCGAAACAGTAATAACGCTTATTCCCAAGATTAGCAGATACAAAGGGAATTGCTTCATTCCATGCAATTCAAACAGTGGATACCTAAACGTAAGAAAAGCAATTAACAAAACGCATAGCGATACAAAACCGACAATTCGCTTTTTCATTTAGAACATGCTCCGATCTTAAAAAATGACAGGGTTGAAATCAACTGTCGTTACATCGCATTGGATATTGCTCCCGCCTACCGTGATCCTTAGACTGGGCGTGCGATTGGCATAGAACTGCATCCAGTACAGAGACCCGCTGTTGCCGGTGCTTTCCAGTTCGAGACGGATAGTAGGGCCAAAAAGCCCGCTGCTCTGCCCGAAGTTTGTGGAATGACTATCCCCCGCACCGGGGACATAGATCAGGGCATAATAACTGTTGCCATTTTCGCCAGTATCCTCATATATCAGGGCATAGGCGTGGTCAGCGTCCCCATCAAAACTGTCAATCCATTCTTCTACTGCTTCGCTGATTTTACTGTCTGTCTGTTCCTCAAAATACCTGTCAATGGAAATCTGACCCATGCTGGCTGCTCCGCCACCTGACATAGCTCTCATACTGAATACCATAAGGGCTATCAGCAGAATTGGGATTACGATGATGATGAACAACACCTTTCCAAGTGTTCTATCCTTGGGATGCAACGGCTGCATGACATCATTCTGGACTTCGGGCAGAGGCTGCGCACATCTCGGGCAGACTTCCCAATCTGGCTCCACCGGAGCGGAACAATTTGGACAGGACGGGCGCAACTTTGCGCCGCAGTTCGGGCAAACAACGTATGCTCCTGTTACCGGGGCATTACAGGCAGGGCATTTGTAGTCCGAGTAATTACCTCGCACAAGCAGATAGATGATCAGGCCAATCAGTGACGGTACAAAAA
>JAFLTD010000192.1:0-1169 GCA_022510625.1 Lachnospiraceae bacterium | reverse complement strand
GGTGAAAATGAGAAGGGCTATAATTGCGTTTGCCATATTAGTTGACCTCCTTTACGGGTAAATACAATAGCCAAAACATTGCAGCTGGTCACGGAAAACAAAGCATAGAAAAAACAGAACAGAGTGATCCACGGATAAGTTTCGTAAACAAAGAAGCCAAATAAAGTTACAGCCACCAGCAGTAAAATTGCGGCAAACGCCACCAGAGCGGTTTGAAAACGAAGCCTGCGCTTCTCCATTTGCAATCGGATCGTTCTCTCATTCAATACTGGCGGCTGTGCCTGTTCAAAATTGTAAATCTGTTTCATCAGACAACACCTCCTTCAGCAGCTTTCGTGCCTTACTTAGTCTGGATTTTACGGTTCCGGGCGGAATATTTAACGCTTGAGAGGTCTGCCCAACATCCATGTCCTGAAAATAGAACAGGATCACCGTGATGCGCAGCTTCTCCGGCAATCGGTTAATTGCCTCGTGTAACTGAGAGTAGTCCTCCGCCTCTGGAGCTGCAATGCTCTCCATGGCTGCCGTTTTTTCATCCTCAGTTGCAAAAGCGTCAAAGACGGGACTTTTCATAATACGACGCAGTCTGTTCCGATAGGTATTTACACAGATCCGTGTCAACCACGGCTCAAACTCCCGGCTTTCATCGTACTGTGAGATGTTTTTTACCACCTTCAACCAAGTATCCTGATATAGATCATCCGCATCGAAAGAATTGGCACAGAGAGTCAGGCATAGCCCATACAGCCGTTTTCCATATTGTCGTATGTATTGATCGATCATGCTCTCTGCACCTCCTTTCATTTACATATACAATCCAAAATGCCGGTTGGTTCACTTTTCTCATAAAAACCTTGTAATTATAAAAAATTTTTGATATTCACTTTGGGGCACTCAGTACCAAAGCAGAGGAACAGCTACAGATTAATCCTATTATACCACCCTTTTGGGTGTTAAGATAGATACAAATAGGTCTAAAATCGCGTGGTATTTAGTAATATATCTTTCAATTTTTCACCTTTTAGAGCTTGTTTTTTGGCCGGTGGTGTGTAAGCTGTCACTCACAGAATTAAAAGATAACTTTGAGGAGGACGCAGCTATGCTACAAATTTCTGAAATCGTAAAGCATACCGAGGATATGTTTGACCTGTTCAACGGCCATTTCTACA
>JAFLTD010000191.1 GCA_022510625.1 Lachnospiraceae bacterium | reverse complement strand
AATCGCATAAAATAGTTCATAAATCCTCTTAATTACCAAAATTTTCAACGGAATATCCGTATGCACAGTATCAAATGTGAATGCGGCTATTTCGTTGAAAAACACTAAAAACCGAAAGATTTATGCGGTCTCGAACAAATCGCCGCACACATCTTAACGGCAGATTTTCTGCCATCTTTTGGCTCAAAATCTTGAGATACACAAAGTATTCCTGCAATTTTTCGCCTTCATCTGGCAAAAAATCTGCTCGCCAATCTGCGCACTCCGATTTATTCAGAGGTTCCTTAGCTTCCAGACGTTTCCCTTTTTTTAAATTCCATGTTACAAAATTCCCTTTTTTCGACATATATCAATTAGATAGGACAATAAGATACTAATCCTATTTAACAACTTTGTTTAAAAGGGGAAATTTGCTGTGGGAGAGATTTTTACTCGTTTGTTGGTGTTTCAAATTGTCATTGACCTGATCAGCATCACTGTCGGAGCTGGCCTCTGCTTTGGTGCACTGAAATGGCGCCGCGGTCTGCTGACAACAACTGCCATAGCTTGGGGACTTTTTCTGGGCTTTATTGTAGCAATGTTCGTGGGCGAGGTACTTGGTGAAACTGGCGCAATAATCTGTGTCTTGGTTGGAATGATTGGCCTTCCAATCCTGACCTACATATCGCCCCCTGTGAATCGGTTTGTTTTAGGGTTCTTAGTCAGTAGCAAGCTGCTATTCATGCTTACCACTGTTTTAGCAAAAGAGGGCACTATCGGTATTGAAGAAACTATAATAATTCCCTTGATAGTCGGCACAGTAGTTGGCATTGCGCTGATGGCATGGACGCAGATGCGTGTTAGCGCATTTGTGCTGGGATGCACTTTTATCGGTGCCAGTCAGATAGCTCCCGTGGTTTCTGAGTGGATCAACCGTATTTTCTTTGCGGCTACTGGCGATATCGGATATTTGTTTGACCCAATTGACCTGATTTTCGCATTATTCAAAATCGAACTTACCGACCAGTGGATGTTGATTGCGATGATTGTCTTTATGGTCTGGGGCGGATATAAGCAGATCAACAACTTGAAGAAAAACGGTATTCCATTGGATACTCCCCTGATTGGGTTTGAGAGTCCGACCGGACCGAACGGACGAATATACACAAAAAATGGTCATATCGATACTATGGAGTAATGTTGTAGTGATCATGGTTGAAAAAGCCTGATTCTCACCGGAAAACGGTGGAAACACCTTGCTGAAATTGATGCCATTTGCCATGAACGCATGGATGTT
This sequence comes from Lachnospiraceae bacterium, assembly GCA_022510625.1. Lineage (GTDB taxonomy): Bacteria > Bacillota > Clostridia > Lachnospirales > Lachnospiraceae > UBA3282. Next base: position 2,115 of record JAFLTD010000191.1, on the reverse strand, counting down.
CTTATCTTGGCCATGGCGAAACAGGTATGCGTGACCGAAACCTTGAAAGCAACCGATCAGATGGAATGGGTGTGTCGGATGAACAATATCCGTAACCGGGCAGAAGAAATCGTCCTTCAAGAGCTGGTCTACGCATAATGAAATACAACAAGGGTATGACCGCGTTTGTTGCAGTTATACCCTTGTTTTTAAGCTATCTTGACAAACACAGGTGTGGCTGATAAGGTAATGAGGTTCTAGCGGAAGCAACATTTTCGGGCAGTACAAGGCTCGTGACAGTACGCGATACAATTCGGCAGGATGACACAGTACCGGAAATCATTATGTTTGGAGGGGTTTCATATGTTAGGGGTCTGCTTACTTTTTGTCGGTATTGTTTTGATAAATAACGGCGTCTTTTCTCTGACCAATGTAAGTAAAAAATCTGCTGCGGTCATGAATATCCTGACCGGCGGACTTTCCCTGTTCATCAATTTTGTGAATCTGGTACAGGGGAATTATTATGCGGCCGGTACGGGACTTTTATTCTGTTTTACTTATTTGTTCGTGGCAATCATAAATATTTTTGATCTGGAATCACTTCCCTTTGCTTGGTTCTCCACTTTTGTCGCTGTCAATGCAGTTATATTCGGAATTATTGAGGGTGTGTCCGGCAGTGTGGCCCTTGGCATTACGCCGGACTGGAGATGGGCAGTAATCTGGTGGCTGTGGGCGATTCTGTGGGGATCATCTTTCGTCACCGATATTCTGGGGAAAAATCTGGGTAAATTTGTGCCATGCTTACAGATATTTGAGGGTATCGTGACAGCATTCCGGGAGTGATGCTGTTACTTAACGTCTGGTAAAACCGCAAAGTTGCCTGCTTCAAGTTTTTCATTATAGTGATGGTCTCTTTGCTCCGGCCCAATAAATGTTAGCACAATTTTATCCGCCAGTTTATCGTTTCGATGTATCCTGAGGTGTTCAATAGCCCGCACGGCAAACCTATGACTAACCACTGTATCCCACTCAGCCAGCAGAAGAATCTCCGCCGTATCATCTTTGAAATTATAACTGAGTTCGCCCCATTTACCGTCGCAGTCCGAGAGATATTTGTAGACTGCGGCGGTTACTTTTCTGCCCCTCTTTTTCCGTGATTTCAACCGGAGTTCCACTGAATGAAGTTCGCCCTCCTCAACCAGCAGCTTTGTCAGCCGATCCTCCGCTTTAATAAAAGCCCGCTCTGGGATTTCTATAAGCAGCTCATGCCGCAGCAGTTTCAGCGCGGAATGCTCAAGACCCTTTGCGCGGCTCTCAGTCAGCCGGAAATACCGCGCGGTATCAGTAAGCGGATGGGCCTCGCCATCTGTGAAGCCAAAGCGATACTGTACATAGACATTCTCCCGGTCTGGCAACGTATCCATAGCCTCCCGCAATTCCGCCGCTGTTTCCTTCTCAATACAAATCTGCTCCGGCAATTTGGTGTGGAGAGAGGCGATTATACTTTCAACCGTATCCTCCCCGGAGTCATTCAAAGGCTCGTCCAAATTTACTATTTTCCAAGTGGTGACCTTGTTCTGCTTCAATCGCCATACCGTGTCCTGACTGTACTGGCGGATCAAATCGCTCATAACACGTTTGACTGCGGGAGCGGCGTAGGTCAAAAACTTGCTGCCATTGGAAAGGTCATAACCTCGAATCGCTCTCCACATTCCGATAGAACCGGCCTGCACAAGATCATCTGCGTCGATACCACATGAAGCAAGCTGCTCTTTCTTCAGCGGACTTTCGGCAAGCTGATTAGCTATCTGCCGGATAAATTGGAGATTGTTTTCTATAAGCCGGGATTTGGCCTGCTCATCACCCATTTGTGCCAGCACACAAAGCTGTTCATTCGTCAGGGTTTCCATTGGTCAAGCCTTGTGTCTGTGCAATTTTCATGTACCCCATAATAAAATCTTTGATAAGTATGGAAAACTGTTCACCCAATTCCGGGGTTGCTCCAGGCAGTGTGGAGTATGCTCCGGCAAGCTGTTCCAGCGTGATCCGCTGTACTGCCGGAACAGCATTTTCGCCCTTAACCATGCTCTGCATCATGGCCTGGGTGATCTGCTTTGTAACCAGCTCCGTTGTGGG
>JAFLTD010000190.1 GCA_022510625.1 Lachnospiraceae bacterium | reverse complement strand
TATACCCAACTGACATATCTATAACTGAGTTGATAGACTAATGAAATACCCCTGTCTGATATCCACATTGGCATCTACAAACTGCTGGAGGTGTCAATACTTGGCGGCGCACAGATTGAGCAAATACCCTTCTTCTTGGAGGGAAGCGTCACAACTCCCGCAAGCTGTTTGAAAAAGCCCGCCTGCATTTCCCAACTTGTCACAAGTGGAAATGTGGTGCGTCATACGGGACACTTGTATTTGTAATTGTTCCTGATGTTGTCCATCCTCCACTCTTTTGCCTTCTGCACGATGTCTTGGTAAGCCCTATCAGCATAAGCGCACTTAGCATCAGCGCACACAGCATCAGCGCGCTTAGCATAAGCGCACTTAGCATCAGCGCGCACAGCATCAGCACATTGCAGAAACAAATCGAATGGTAGAACAACCGCTGTGTCATGCAGTGGGATCGTTGGCAAGCAGTTAGAATTCACCACCAGCATCTCTCTGGTTTTCGTTTTCATTTCCGGCCACTTTTTCTCAACGGCAGCAAAGTCAAACAAGATTACGAAAAGCTCTTTAAGCCTGTTAAGATTTTCCGCATCTTCCATTGAAGCATCAGGTACTACATAAGTCCTTTGATCTGCATCCACCTCAATCGGGGCATAGAAACCTCGATAATAGGTTCCATAATCTTTTATGATATGGTCTTGCTTTTTTCGCTTCGCTTCATCACTGGCACTGGTACACTTACACCTACAAGATGGATTGAACTGCATGGAAAAAATCCACTTGAACTTTGCGTCTCGTAGGATGTCCAGCATAGCTTTGTGGTCATCATCAGAGAAGCCTACATCGTAACCTACAGTAAGAAAATAGGGACTATCTAAATAATAAATTTTTTTATTAGTGGAACCATCTTGAGAGGAATCATCTTGTAGTATCTCTTTGAAATCTTTACAACAGAACGTCGCACCCCGCAGATGTCTGGAAAAATTACCTGTGGACTCCAAAGTGAGTGAAGTGGCCTCAAGCTGGATTTCCGTCATCTCCTTAGCCTTTTCCGCCTGATTCTTTCTCATGGCATTGTGCAAATTTTTTTCTGAATACGCTATTCTGCGCAAATACGATAAGTAGCTGCCTGCGTCTACGATGGTCTCATGATAAACGTTGCCATTTTTTCCAGATGGCGCAAATGAATAATAATAAAATGTAGCTAACGCATAATCGAGAATGTCCTCGACCTGGTTTTTGCTCAAAGTTTTTGGAAACTCGTTGGAATTTATTATATCCCGCACAGCATCTTTGTCGCATAAATCTAAAACTTTTTTGACATCTAAGTAGCTACTACGGGTTCGCATGACAAACTCTTGATGGCGCTGAGCGAGCATCTTTTCTTCTGCAATTTTAGCTTTTGAGTAACCATAAAATTGCATATGCATCGACTGAATCGCAGGATCATCCCAATTTTGGGGGAGTGTGAGCAACGATTTTGGGTCAATACTCTCATAATGACGTTCGTAGTCTTTTGCATTATAACTTAAATCTGTGGACTTGACGTCCTGATGCATCACGTATTCATGAAAGTCAACGATTCTCTTGCAAATCTCCCTCTGGCAATACGTGAACGCCCAAGCAAAGCAAACCATAGCTGGATCATAGTCATTTACGATCGGGGGCGGGAATTCCTTTGAGTCTCCCATAGACGCTGCCACACTTGCGGTGCCAGCAAACACATCAACAAAAGTAGGCATCTTGTTTAATGTCATAGCTTTTTTTACTTGTTGCTCCGCTTCTTGTCTTACTTGCCGACCCGCCTCATAGTATAACTTTTTGACCGTGGAGACGATATATTTCTTCTTAGCACCGTTCCGATAGGACTTTATCACCGAGTATGTGTCTGCCTCCGCATACCTACGAAATTGGGGGGAGATTTTAAACTTCTCAATGAGATTATCGCGCTGACCGAGCATCTTCAGAAATTCTCTGTCTTTGAAGTTTCCCCGAATAACTATATAAAAACAAATCTTCTTAAAAAGCAGAGGGTAATAGCGACTTCCGCTTTTGTATGTACTAATCCACTGTTGGAGCCAGCCTATATTCTTATAATTCCCACTCTGGACATCTCTCTGGACATAATGAGAGAATCCTTCGAATAAAGCATGGAGCATAGGGTGCTGGTGCTTATCATTCTCAGACAATATTTCGCGTATATAATCTTCTTCCCCCGAAATTAATTTTTCATACGGCTCATAGGTCAAAAGCTCCAGCATCAGTTCCTTCAGTTCCCTCAGTTCCATCACAACAAAACACCGCCTTTTTTGATAAGTATATCAAGAAAGACGTGGAGATGTCTACCCCAAAATCACATATTATGAGTGAATAGGAAGCGCATATCTGCCCACCCCTACAGCAGGATGCGTTCCTTCTTAACATATTTGTTTTCTCAATTCGACGATAGTTTTTCGTGTTAGACTTTTTGAAAACAGGATCAGGTTTGTAGTTGGGTGGCTATAGAATACAATTTGCAAACTTCTATAGAAATATCCGTTGATAATGCGGGACGATTGTGGTACAATAGTGCCACGAAAGGAGCTGAATGCTATGCCGCGCATTATTCCCATCCGAGATCTGAAAGACACTTCCGCCATCTCTCAGATGTGCAGCGAATCCAGCGAACCCATATACATCACCAAAAATGGCTATGGCGATATGGTTATCATGAGCATGAAAGCCTATGAGGAAAAACTATGGTTGCTGGATACCTATGCAAAACTGGCTGAGGCAGAGGCTCAGCTTCAAGCCGGAAAAACAGTGGATGCCCGCAGCGCATTGAATGAGTTGAGGGAAAAGCATGGCCTATAAAGTCATAGAAACTGAGTTAGGCCAAAAGGATTTGAGCGATATTGTAGATTATATCGTTTCCTCGCTTGAGAATCCTGCTGCTGCCGCCACGCTTCTGAATGAAGTCGAAGCCTGTTATGATACCTTGGAGCAGCACCCCATGATGTTTGAAGCGTGCCAAGACCCGTATCTCAAGGCATTAGGCTACCGTAAAGCTGGTATCCGAAATTACATTATGATCTACAAGGTACATGAGCCGACAAAAACGGTGTCTGTCATGCGATTTTTCCATGGCAGGCAGGATTATGAGAAATTGATTTAAGCCTTTCCCCTCTCAGCAAGCGGTACAGCTTACAGCAGTAGAAAAACAGCGGAGCGATGCCACTTCAACATTGCTCCGCTGTTTACCCGTTTCTTGATTTACCCAAGCAGCTACTTTACCAGCCAAAGGAACCGCTCTATTTTGTCATAACCGTATGTACGGTAGACTTGCTGATGCCAAACCGGCTGGCGGCAGCGCGGACAGTGGCTTTGTTCTCGATGATGTACAGCGCCAGCTCCTGTGCGCGCTCCTCCATATT
>JAFLTD010000019.1 GCA_022510625.1 Lachnospiraceae bacterium | reverse complement strand
GAGGTTTTAGACATGATTCAGGCAAATAATGTAACACTGCGTGTAGGTAAAAAAGCGTTGTTTGAGGACGTTAATATTAAATTTACGGAAGGAAACTGCTACGGGCTTATCGGTGCCAACGGCGCGGGCAAATCCACTTTCCTTAAAATTCTCTCCGGCGTTCTGGAGACCACAAACGGCGACGTGTCCATCACACCAGGACAGCGTCTCTCCGTCCTGGAACAGGATCACTTTAAATATGACGCATATACGGTTATGGATACGGTCATCATGGGTAACGAACGTCTCTATCAAATTATGAAGGAAAAGGATGCCATCTATGCCAAGGAAGACTTCTCCGACGAGGACGGTATACGCGCCAGCGAACTGGAAGCGGAGTTCGCCGAGATGGACGGATGGGATGCGGAATCCAATGCGGCCATGCTTCTAAACGGTCTGGGTGTGGAGACCGATCTACACTATACCATTATGGGAGAGTTGGGCGGTAATGATAAGGTAAAAGTGCTGCTTGCAAAAGCACTTTTCGGCAATCCGGACATTCTGCTCCTGGACGAGCCCACCAACCATTTGGACCTGGATGCCATCGCATGGCTGGAAGAATTCCTGATCAATTTCGAGAATACGGTTATCGTAGTTTCCCATGATCGTTATTTCCTGAACAAAGTCTGTACACATACGGCGGACATCGACTACGGCAAGATTCAGTTGTATGCCGGAAACTACGATTTCTGGTACGAGTCCAGCCAGTTGATCATCAAACAGCGCAAGGAAGCCAACAAGAAGAAAGAAGAACAGATCAAGGAACTGCAGGAATTTATCTCCCGCTTCTCCGCCAACGCTTCCAAATCCAAACAGGCGACCTCCAGAAAGCGTGCGCTGGAGAAGATTGAGCTTGACGATATTCGTCCTTCCAGCAGGAAATATCCCTACATCGATTTCAGACCGGAACGCGAGATCGGCAACGAAGTCCTCACCGTGGAGGGAATCAGTAAAACCATCAATGGCGAAAAGGTCTTGGACAATATCTCCTTTATTGTGGGACACGACGACAAGATTGCCTTTGTGGGCGGCAACGAGCTTGCCAAGACGACACTGTTTAAAATACTCATGGGTGAGATCGAGCCCGATGAGGGAACTTATAAATGGGGTGTCACCACATCCCAGGCCTACTTCCCGAAGGATAACACTGCTGAATTTGACAACGACTATTCAATCACCGACTGGCTCATGGGCTACTCCCCCGTCAAGGATGTGACCTATGTCCGCGGATTCCTCGGACGTATGCTCTTTGCCGGAGAGGACGGCGTGAAGAAGGTCAAGGTCTTGTCCGGCGGCGAGAAGGTTCGATGCCTGCTCTCCAAGATGATGATCAGCGGCGCAAACTGCCTGATCTTCGATGAGCCTACCAACCACTTGGATATGGAAGCCATCACTGCTCTGAACGAGGGCATGAAGAAATTCAAGGGCGTGGAACTGTTCTCCTGCCACGATCATCAGGTGGTACAGACCACCGCCAACCGTATCATGGAGATTCTGCCCGACGGTACGCTGATCGATAAGATCACCACCTACGATGAATATCTCGAGAACGATGAGATGGCAAGAAAGCGCACGATCTACACAAGTACGGCAACCGAGGAAGAAGACGATTAATAACCGGAGAGAGGCATTGCTATTTGTATGAAAGCAGTAGATTTGCACACACATTCAAACAAATCAGACGGAAGTTACTCGCCCACTGAATTGGTAGACTACGCCATTGCCAAGGGCTTGAGCGCTGTTGCGCTGACCGACCACGACACCACGGATGGGCTGGCGGAGGCCATTGCCCACGCGGAGGCGCTGACGCAGGCGGGATTGCCTTCCATTGAGGTCATTCCGGGAATAGAATTTTCCACCAAGCAGGAGGACAAGGATGTTCATATCGTGGGACTGTACATCGCCTACGATTCTCCCGCTTTCGAAGCAAAACTGCAGGAGTTCGTTGATTCCCGCACAGGCCGTAATATCAAGATGTGCCGTAATCTCCGGGAGGCGGGAATCGATATCACTTATGAGAAACTGCAGGAGCGCAATCCCGATGCCGTGATCACCAGAGCGCACTATGCTTCTTATCTGTTTGAGGAAGGTTATGTGAGGAGCCGCAGCGAAGCTTTCGCACGTTATCTGGGCGACCATACCAAATATTTCGTGCCGCGTGAGAAAGTCACTCCCGAACAGGCCGTGGAGCTGATACTACAGGTCGGCGGTATTCCCATACTGGCGCATCCTCCCCTTTACCATATGGGTAAGGAGCGTCTTGACAGACTTGTCTCTTCCTTAAAAGATGCCGGGCTTATAGGAATTGAGGCCTTCTACAGCACCTACACCAATCAGGATGAGCGGGATATGATCAACCTGGCGGATAAATACGACCTGCTGTTGAGCGGCGGCTCGGATTTCCACGGGGCCAACAAGCCCAATCTCGATCTGGGTGTCGGCTACGGCAAGTTGTTTGTGTCGGAAGAATATTTGACGAAGATTAAAGAAAAATTATGAAGATTTTGTTTACAGACTTAGACGGAACCTTGCTGAACAATAACAGTGAGGTGTCTGCCGGCACGAAAGCTTTCCTGAATGAATTTCTCGCCGCAGGCAATAAATTGGTACTCTCCTCCGGGCGTCCCAAGGACAGCGTTCTGGAGGTCAAGAACAATGCCGGGCTGACACAGCCGGGCATTCTCTTAATATGCAGTAACGGCGCTTTGGTGTATGACTGCGACTTTCATAAACCGATTCTGGAGCGAACACTTCCGCTTTCCTATGTATCTCATTTGCAGAAGGAGGCCGATGCCATAGGTCTGCACATTCAGACTTATACACGAGATTCCATTGTGTGTAGGGAAGAAGATGAAGAAATCCAATTCTACCGCCGCAGAATCCATCTACCGCTTATTCTGGCTGACGACTATACCTCTGCACTGAACGTCGAGCCGTATAAGATGCTTGCCATAGACCTGCATGACCGTGATAAACTCTTAGCTTTTTGTGACCGAATTGCGGAATGGTCCAAAGATAAGATTCAATACATCTTTTCCAACGAATGGTATCTGGAACTGTTTGTCAAGGAAGCCGGCAAAGGAAACGCGGTCCGCTTTATCTGCGATTATTACGGCGTACCTCTCTCCGACGCATACGCCGCCGGAGATGCGGACAACGACATCTCCATGATACAGGCTGCCGGATGCGGAATCGCTATGGCAAACGCCCCACAGGAAGTCAAAGACGCCGCCGATATCGTCACCCGTCTGGATAACGATAGGGACGGCCTTGCGGAATGTATGCGGGAGTTGTTGAATTGGTTTTAATGGTAAAATGCAATAAAATATTGCATCATACCGTCAGCAATCCAACAGCCGTCATTAGTGCGGGTAATGGCGGCTGCTATCGTTTCCCCTTGAAGATTGTAAAACACAAACCTACAAGGGTGACAATGAATATGCCAATAACTAAACTCTAACATCTATATCAGAATCTTTACTTCACCCTTCCACGATCAGATATCTTCCGTCCCCAATCTCGAAGACTTCGTCTGCGTCAAGAATCTCCTCCTCATCCGCACCTTCCATGTCAATGCCCGCTTCGTCGAAGTACTCCCATACTTCACGCACAGAATCCACTACCACTGCCATGCACTCTTCCAGAAAATCCTCGGCTTCCTCCGGTGTCTCAGCCACCCTCTCCGGAAAAAGCTGCTCCTGTTTCTCTAAGAAACATTGTAATACGGCTTCATCATACATACCCAACACCTCCAATACATCATCATTTTTAATGTCCAATATATCTTATATACCTTTTAAGTTTTTTCATCTTTTATATCTCATCCTGCTGCCGAAGCTGCTTCTCTATCACCCGATATACACCCTTCTCACGATATGACGGGCAAATATGCTTCGCCTGCGCCTTGACACTGTCCCTCGCATTTTCCACGGCATAACTTTCACCTGCTGCCGCAAGAAGCCCGATGTCATTGTCGTTATCCCCAAACGCCATCGTCTGTTCCTTTGTGACACCCAGATACTCCTGAATCACTTTAAGGGCATTGCCTTTATCCACGGAAGCATCCATGAAATCCACCCAATCTTCCCCCGCCATGCACGCCTTGACCTTATCCTGCCACTGCGGAATCAGAACCTTTTCACCCAGATCGCGGATGCTGCCTTCGTGACGGATAGCGATTTTGATAATATCCTCCGGCACGGCCAGCACATCCTCCACAACGCGGTATTTATTTTGGTAACCTTCCGCGATGAGCTTGATAAACTCCTCGCTACGGCTTTCGATAAGACTCCCCTCCGTGGAAGATACCACGACATCACACTCGTCATAATATTGCCGAAGCTGCATCATCAGTTCCTCCACGTAGTCCCTGCGCATCTTCCTGACAAGTATATCCTGTTTCCCGTATCGCACATGTGCCCCGTTCTCCGCCAGATAGATGATCCGATCGGAGACCTGTTCAAACATATGCCGTATGCTGTAATACTGTCGTCCGCTCGCCACACAGAAATAACCGCCCAGGTCCGTCCACTCACGGATAGCCGACAATATTTCGGGATAAACCTCAGGGGTGGATTCTTTGACAAGAGTACCGTCAATATCCGTAGCAATCAGTCTGATCATGTTACTTCTCTGCCTCCCCGAGCAGTCCCCTGTTCTTTAGTTCCTGATAGACCCTGCCCACCGGCAGCCCGACCACATTGTTATAATCTCCGCAGACACCCTGGATATATGCGGCGAACAGTCCCTGAATCGCGTAGGCGCCCGCCTTGTCCATAGGCTCCCCGCTGTCCGCATACTTTCTAATTTCATCCTCCGTCATTGCATAGATCGTCACATCCGTACACTCGCTGAAAGTAAAGTACATGGGAGACAGATCATGGCTCTTCCACGCCAGTGTCACGCCGGTATACACCTGATGACTCTTGCCCTGTAATTCCCGAATCATCGCGCAAGCATCTTCTTTATCTTTCGGCTTCCCCATGATTTTACCCCAGCAGGACACCACCGTGTCCGCGCCGATCACGACGAAGTCCTCCCGACCTTCCGCAGCCAGCCTGCCGCAGACGTCCACTGCCTTCTGATAAGATAATTCTTCTACCACCTCGTTCGGCTGCGTCTTCGTGATTTTCTCCTCCACCGTACTCGGCATTGTCTTGAAGGAAATACCTATCTGCTTCAGTAATTCTTTACGTCTGGGCGATGCCGATGCCAAATATATTTTCATATACTGCCTGATACCTTTCTTCTTTCTGTATTACTCTGCATGATGTGTCTCCGGAATGAATATCCGCTTATTGCCTGTATCTTTCTCGGCCCTGGCTAAATCTCTCGCCTCCATACAGAAATAGAGCTGCGAATTAAACGCCTTTCCGTTTGTCTTGCCCGTCTTCTCATAGCTGCCGTCGGTCTGCAACACCGACGCTTTCACCGTATCCCGAAGCTGACAATCCAGTATGTGGCGCAGTTTTTCCTGTAATTGCGGTTTTTCCACCGGGAAGAGAATCTCCACGCGCCTGTCCAGATTCCTCGGCATCCAGTCTGCACTGGAACAGTAATACTCCGGTTTCCCGTCATTTTCAAAGTAAAAAATCCTTGCATGCTCCAAGTAGTTACCCACGATAGACCGAACAGTAATATTTTCACTGACACCGGGAACTCCCACCTTGAGACAGCATATTCCGCGAATGATCAGCTCAATCTTCACCCCCGCGGCGCTTGCCGCATATAACGCCTCGATGATCTCCTTGTCGCACAGCGAGTTCATCTTAGCAATGATATGTGCCGTTCTGCCCTGCAAGGCATATTCCTTTTCCCTGTTGATCAAGTACAGAAATCGGTCCTTGAGCCAGAGCGGTGCCAGAGACAACTTATTCCAATTTCTCGGCTCGGAGTATCCGGACAGCATATTAAATACGGCCGTCGCATCTTCTCCGATTGACTCTGAGCAGGTAAACAACCCTATGTCGGTATAAAGTTTTGCTGTCGTATCATTATAATTTCCCGTTCCCAAATGAACGTATCTGCGTATTCCGTGTTCCTCCCGTCTGACAACGAGGGTAATCTTGCTGTGGGTTTTTAAGCCCACCAATCCGTAGATAACATGGCATCCCGCTTTCTCAAGTTTCTTCGCCCATACGATATTGTTCTCCTCGTCAAAGCGTGCTTTCAGTTCTACCAGCACAGACACCTGTTTACCGTAGTCCGCTGCCTGTTCCAAAGCCGCAACAATGGGTGAATTGCCGCTGACGCGGTAGAGGGTCTGCTTGATTGCGAGGACATCGGGATCTTTGGCCGCCTGCCTGATAAAATTTACCACCGGTTCGAATGTCTGGTATGGATGATGCATCAGAATATCACCCTCCCTGATTCTGCCGAACATATCCGTCTCATCCTCCAATTCCGGTACAGGCTGAGGCTTCAAATAACTGTGCTCTTTCAAATCGTCAAATCCTTCCAGTCCATACATCTTCATGAGAAAAGTCAGATCCAACGGTCCTCTGATGGCATAAATGTCTTCCTGTTCAATTTCCAATTCATCCCGGATCAGCTTAAGCAGCCTGTCGTCGATACCCTCTTCCACTTCCAGACGGATCACCTGCCCCCACTGTCGCTGCTTCAACTGTTTCTCAATTTCCTGCAAAAGGTCCTCTGCCTCATCCTCCTCGATGATCAGATCTGCATTCCTCATGATCCGGAAAGGATAGCTGCACACAATATCGTAATTTAAAAACAGCTTGTGTATATTGCGCTCAATCACTTCCTCCAATAAAATCACCTTGGTTTCCTCGGCAGCGGGAATCGTCACAATGCGGGACAGAACGCTGGGTACCTGTACAGTTGCGAAATCCAGTTCGCCCTCACCATTCTTCTTCTTCATCAGGGCACCCAGATTGAGCGATCTGTTCCGAATGAGGGGAAACGGCCGTGAAGAATCGACCGCCATGGGGGTCAGCACCGGATATACATTGTCCGCAAAATAGCGGTCCACATACGCCGCATCCTCCTTGTTCAAATCTTCATGGTGCCTGATAATATGCAGCCCGTTTTTCGCAAGCTGCGGCATCAGTGAACGGTTATAAGCGATATATTGCTCATCTACCAGTTTGTGTGTCTCCTCGACTACCATGGCAAGCTGCCGGGCAGCCGTCATGCCCGCAATATCCCTTTTCTTATAGCCGGCGCTGACCATGTCTTTTAGCGAGGCAACCCTCACCATGAAAAACTCATCCAGATTGGATGCCGTGATGCTTAAGAACTTCAATCGCTCAAAAAGCGGGTTGTCTTTGTCCTTAGCCTCTGCGAGAACCCTCTTATCAAACTGAAGCCAGCTTAATTCTCTGTTTGTATAGAATTTATCCTTAGAAAAGTCCATTTAAAAACCATGCCCCTTTCTCATCTACTCTGCCTGATTATCGGCCGCACACTGTACACTTCTTCAAAAAAATCGGCACGCTTTGAAAAAAGCCCTTTTTCCAGTGTGACATCCAGAGAAGCGTCTACAGTAATGATAAGCTGCTCTTCCTTCAGAGTCGTCTTGACATTCTTAAACTTCTGTTTATGACTCCGGTCCAGACCATTGGCAATCTTCAATATGGCAGTCAATTTCGCTATTGTCAGATACTCCTTTCTTGTGAGGGAACCGTCTTTTCCCATCGCCTCATAGTAGTCGAAATCCATATGATTGTACTTAACAACGTTAGCCACGATCTCCCGCTCCACATGAGACAGCCCGATAATCTCCGTAGACATAATGATGTTGTAAGAGCACTCTCCCAAATTCACAAGACTGATATATTTACCACAGTCGTGCAGCAGTGTGGCTATGCGCAGCAAAAGGCGCTCCCTCCTGCCAAGACCGTGGACTTTCTTCATACTGTCATAAATCGTCAGGGCAATCTTCTCTAAAGTCTCGCTCCTTCTCCTGCTGCCCATATAGCGCTTACTGATATTCTGCGCACAGGCTATGATATCCTGCTCAAAGTCGTGCGCCGGCTTGATCAGTTTGCTTCTTTCCGCGTATTCATAAGCGATACCGTCACACAATGTGACACCCGGCACCCAGATCAGCTTGGCACCCATCACTTTGGCAATGCGGTTGATCAATACACCCGATATAAACAGCAGCGGTACATTTTCCTCCGGCATTCCCAAGATGCGGGATACTTCCTGCACGGATTTGGCGCGGACACGCTCCAAAAATTTATCCATGGCGGTTGCCTCCACACTGCTTTGCTCCAGTCCGGCAACATTCTTTCCGACCACTGCAGATACGTAGTCATCCACTACAATAATATTCTCAATCGCCTTGTCCTTGAGATACAATTTCTTAAAAACCGACAGCTGTGAGCTGACGATCTCATCCAACATGATTTCATTCTGCTCCGGACGGATATTCAGCCTGCCGAGCCGGTCCTGCAGACGCAAAACACCCAGACGCATGTTCTGGGTCGTCATCAGCATATCTTTATCAAACAATGATACCTGTATACTTCCGCCGCCGATATCCACGATGGCGGTTCCTTTCTCGATGATCCTGTTAAAGTCATCACCGATGGATGCAATGGATTTATAGTTCAGAAAACGCTGCTCCGAGTTGCTCAGGACTTCTATGGTAATACCGGTCCGCTGCGCAATCTGATCCAGGACGATCATCCTGTTCTCTGTCTCCCTGATGGCGCTCGTACCGTAAGCCTTGTACTGATCCGCCTTATAGCTCTTCATGATCTCCCCGTAATCGCGCAACACCCTGCATAACTCATCCACCCTTGCATTGCTGATCTTGCCGGTGGCAAATGTATCCGTACCCAGATCAATGCGATGCCTGATGTAGTCAACTTCTTTGATGCCCTTATTTGAGGAAATCTCAAATATTTTCATTGCCAGCTCATAGGAACCGACATCTATCGCCGCAAAAGTTTTCATGCCAAGTGCCCCCTAAGGTAATCAATAAATTGTTGGGCGGTTCTGCCGGATAGTCCTCCGTGAGCCAATTCCCACTTCCCTGCCTCCGCAAGCAGTTCTTCCTCCTGCATCGTGATGCCGTATCTTGCCGCAAGACCCTTGACGATCTCCTGGAACTGTTTCTGGTCCGGTCCTCTGAAGAATATGGTTACTCCAAAGCGGTAGACAAGGGACAATTTCTCCTGTACGGTGTCACTGGCGTGCATGTCCTCGCGTATGCCTTCCTTGTCACCGTAATTCTCCCTGATCAGATGCCGCCTGTTGGATGTCGCATAAATCAAGACGTTATTGGGTTTCTTCTCCAAGCCGCCTTCAATCAACGCTTTCAAATACTTGTATTCCGTCTCGAACTCCTCGAAACTCAAATCATCCATATAAATAATAAATTTGTAATTTCGGTTCTTAATCTGTGCAATCACATCATTCAGATCCTGAAACTGATGCCTGTAGATCTCAATAATGCGCAGTCCCTTATCATAATATTCATTGGCAATCGCTTTAACGCTTGTGGACTTACCTGTTCCCGCATCGCCGAACAACAGACAATTGTTTGCCTTCCTGCCCTCTACAAAGGCATTCGTATTGTCGGTAAGCTTCTTTTTGGGGATCTCATAACCGATCAAGTCATCCAGCTGTACATGGGAAATATTGCGAATCGGTTCGATGCGGGCACCTTGTTCCTCATGCACCACACGAAATGCTTTATGTAAACCAAATTTGCCTACGCCGTATGAACGATAAAACTCCGTCAGCAGGGCTTTCATCTCCCACGCTGTCTCACATACTGCAAACTGCTCTGCGAGATGACAGACACGATCCCTGATTGTTGTACTGTATATTCTGCTGACGATCAGAGACCCCTGATAGTCACTAACAGTACTAAACTCCGGTGCTTTCAATACATCCATCATCGCTGTGAAGTCATAGTCGAAGAATTCCTTGAAAATCGTAATATCATGCAGGGCCAACTGGTTAATACTGCCCTCAATTTCTCCCCTCATCTCACACGGCATACTGTAACTGTTCTCATTATTCACCAGAAGGTTTGTCAGATAACAGTGCCACAGATTGCCGTGAAAGGCATATACTGCTGCCATTTCGAGCAAATTGTGCATACATTTGTAGAACAGCGGTCTCGCTTTACCGTCACCGGAACGATAGTGATCCATCAGCCAGACCATATCACGCAGTATCTGTCCGTCCTCAAATTCTTTATAGATAATCAGCTCTTCATCTCTCATGCCGCCACCTCTTCACACTTCTTATCGTTCTCAATAATTTCCCAGTATCTTCATACTGCGCGCTTCTTCACGCAGTCCTCTCAGAGCGTTCTTTACCGCACCGTCCGTCAGATTGCCCTCGAAATCGATAAAAAACCTGTATTCCCAGTTTCTTTCTTCTATCGGACGGCTCTCAATCTTAGTCATGTTAAGATTGTTGTAGATAAAATGAGACAGCATATGGTACAGTGAGCCGCTCTCATGAGGCAATTCCAGACAGAGGCTTACTTTCTTCGCGTCTTTAAGGAATACCTTCTGATTCGTGATGATGATAAATCTCGTGGAATTGGTGCCCGACTGGTTTACACCCCGCTCCAAAATATCCAACCCATATATCTTCGCTGCCTGCTCGCTGGCGATCGCCGCCTGAGACATATCCTTGTCCTCACTGACTTTGCGCGCCGCAAAGGCATTGTTCTGTATACTGATCTGCCGCCAGTTGTCATGTGCATTCAGATACCGGGCACTCTGCATCAGCGACTGGGGGTGGGAATACACTGTCCTGATCTGCTCCAAACTTGTTCCGGGCAGCCCCATCAGACAATGCTCTATCTTGATAATCTGCTCCCCGACGATATAATTCTCAAACTCTACCAACAGATCATAGATCTCATTGACGATACCCGCCGTGGAATTCTCTATGGGCAGTACGGCATAATCCGCACTTCCCTCTTCAATAGCGCACATGGCGTCACGGAAAGTATCCACATGAAAACAGTTGACGTCCTCTCCGAAATATTTTAACATTGCCATCTGTGAGTAGGCACCCTCCGCTCCTTGGAAGACCACCCTCACTCCCTGCAAATCCAGCTTGTCCACAGCGATAAACGGCAGCTTGCCGTAAGCACCCGTCTGCGCCAATTTATTGTACTGCAATTTACGGCTCATGGACATGATCTGCTCGAACAGCTCCTGCACGCCGTGGGCGTTAAAATCATTATGCGCTAGCGAACGCACCTTGCGCAGCTTCTCCTCTTCCCTTGACTTGTCCAGAACTTTCTTGCCTGTCTCTATCTTATAGTCGGCAACCTGCGAGCATACTTCCATACGCTCCTCATAGAGCCTGACGATCTGCTCATCAATCTGATCCAGCTTTCCGCGTAATTCCAATAAATCCATTCTAATTATCCTTTCCGTGTCTCAAGACTCACAAGCGCGCAACCGCACCTGTCGGCCTTCCCCGCAGTCTGCCTGCATCTATCATCTTACCGCAAAACCCCCTTGATAGCAAGACGGTTTAAGGCTATAATAATTCTATCGGAGCATGCCTTTGTGTTCCAATATGATATTCCGTAACGGAGGAGACTATGGGAGCAAAACGGAAAAATATACTGACCATTATCATAACATTTGTTATTATTTCACTTCTTATGGCGCTGATTGTGTTGACGGGGCGTATGCCGCTAAACGATGAGGACACCGTGGGCAACACGGCAGGCAACCTGAACAACAAGGGATATTTTTGCGAACAGGACGGACGCGTTTATTTCGCAAACGCTTACGATAACTATTCACTGTATTCCATGAATTCCGATGAGACCGATGTTAAGAAACTTCACGGCGGCTCGACCTCCTATATAAACGCCGGCGGTGATTATATCTACTATGTCACGACCAGCGTCGAAACTAACGACAACGGTTCATTCCGCGGTGCATACGGTATTTACAGAAGCAAGTTGAACGGCAAAAACGTCACCGGTTTAGATCGGTGTTATGTAGCCGGTATGCAGCTGTGCGGCAATTATCTGTACTATTCCAAAATAGATACCAAGACTTCCATGTCTTTGGAGAAGATCAGAATTGACAAGAAAGATAAACAGACAATCAATCCCAACGCCCTAATCAACCCGAACTGCTATGTGAACGGCAGGATCTATTACAACGGAACGGAGCAGGATCATTACCTGTACGCATTGAACACCGCCAACGACAGTACCTCCGTGGTTTGGGAGGGCAACATCTGGAACCCTGTCTATGACGGTAACTTCGTCTATTATATGGACGTGGAGAACGATTACCGGCTGTGCCGCTATTCGATGTATGACAATATTGTTGAAGTGCTGACCAACGAACGTATTGACACGTTTAACGTGTATGAGAGTTACATATATTACCAGACCAACTCACGAACCGCTCCTGCGCTGAAGAGAATGTACATCGACGGCAGTTCACAGGAGGTGGTACGTGAAGGAATCTACGAGAATATCAATATCACTTCCCAGTATGTGTACTTTAATGCCTTCGGTGAACCGACACCCGTCTACCGCACGAGTACCTACGGCGGTGTCAACGTGACTTCTTTTGAAGCAGGCATGCAGGCAGCCCTCAAGGAGCTTCAATAGTTTCACTAAATGCCTCATACATCCGGCCGATGCTCTGACCAAGCAGCGGATGGATCACATAAGGGGCAATCTGCGCGAGAGGTTTCAGCACAAAGTACCGATTCTGCATATCCGCGTGAGGGATAATCAGATTGTCCGTATACATGATGCAGTCTTCGTACAGGAGGATATCGAGGTCCAATGTTCTGGGTCCCCAGTGTTCTGTGCGCTCCCTGCCATGCGCATTCTCTATCTTGTGTAGTTTCTCCAATAACATTTCGGGTGTATACAATGTCTCCATCTCAATAGCGCCGTTTAGGAAATCATCCTGTTCTACACCCCCGTACGGTGCCGTTACAATCCAGTCGGACACGCGCATCACATGACATTTGACATCGGCGCGCAGTGCCTTCACAGCGCCGTCCAAATGAGCCTTCTTGTCTCCCATATTGGATCCGCAGGACAGATGTACCTTATGCCATCCCCGGACAATCTTAACAGATACCGACTCGAAAGGAAGTTCTATCGGTGCCTCCGGCTTGCGAATCTCCAACGTCACCCGTCTGACTAACGGGAAACGCAGCAATAACGCTTCGGCGGCATTCTCCGCCACCGCTTCGATCAGTTTGTACGTCTGCTCCTTTAGCAAATTATTCAGAAACATACAAACCTCTCCGTAATTCGTGGAGAGGTCCAAATCATCCGATGTGCCCGCATTTCTTGTATCCGTCTCCAGAATGGCATTAATATAAAAATTCTGTCCTTTTTCATTCTCTTCAGGATACACCCCGTGATAGGCAAACACTTTGAGGTTTTCTATAATAATTTGATCCATCATATTTCTCCCCCCCCCATAAATATCGTGTGTTATTTATATATCGGAGACCTGCGGTTCAAGCGCCGTCACGTATTGCCTCCGCCATCCTGACAGCGCGCACATTCTCTTTCACGTCGTGCACCCGGACAAACATCGCTCCCTTGAGAACGGCATAAACGCTCGTCACAAGTGTTCCTTCCACGCGTTCCTCGGGCGGGAGATCAAGCGTCAACCCGATTACCGATTTCCTGCTCGTGCCGAGCATGATTGGGCATCCGAGAGTATGCAGCATTTCCAATCTGTCGATGATCTCAAGATTATTCCCATAGCTCTTGCCAAATCCCACTCCCGGATCGAGGATAACCTTCCCATCGGCGATTCCTGCCCGGTGCGCGATAGCCAGTGTCTCTTTCAAATCCTCCAGCACGTCCTCCATATAATTCCCGTACACAGCCTCCTTACGATTGTGCATAAGGCAGCATGGAATACCGGCCTCTGCAATGACCCCTGCCATTTCCCGATCGTATTTCAGACCCCAGATGTCATTGATCATGTCAGCTCCCGCGGCGATGCCGGCCTTAGCTACTCTCGATTTGTATGTATCAAGTGAGACGGGCACATCAAATGTAGATTTAACCCTGTTGATAACAGGTGATATTCTTTCTATCTCCTCATCAGCGGATATCGGTGTATGCCCCGGTCTTGTGGATTCACCGCCGATATCCAGTATATCCATGCCCTCGCCGATCATCTCTTCCACATGATACAACGCCCGGTCTATCATGTTGTATTTGCCGCCGTCGGAAAATGAGTCCGGCGTCACATTTAGAATGCCCATCACATAGGTATGACCTTTGACCGTAAAATCTCTGCCGCCAATTTTCAATATGTGTCTCCTTATTCGCTTCCTGTGCTCAATAAATATCTTGTGTTATCTATCTTCTGATCATCTCAAAAAAATACTGCTGCAGCTGCGCATTATCCTGAAAGCACCCTCTGGCCGCCATTGTCACTGTTCTGCTGCCCGGCTTGGCGACACCGCGCATTGTCATACACATATGCTCCGCTTCCACCATCACCATCACACCTTGGGGTCGCAAGTGTTCCATGATTGCCTCGGCGACCTGGGTCGTCATCTGCTCCTGTATCTGCAATCTCCGCGCATATACTTCCACGGTACGCGCCAGTTTACTTAACCCTACCACTCTGCCGCAGGGCAGATAAGCGATATGCGCTTTGCCGTAGAAAGGCATAAGATGATGTTCGCAGGTGGAATAGAACGTAATATCCTTCTCCACAACAATCTCGTTACTGTCTACAGTAAACGTCTTAGACAGATGTATCGCCGGATCATCGTCCATTCCTCTATAGATTTCCTCATACATCCGCGCAACCCTGTTGGGGGTATCCGCCAGACCTTCCCTTGTCACATCCTCGCCGATGCCCTCCAACAGTAGGCGCACTGCCTCTTCAATTTTCTTCTGATCTACCATGCGAGTCACTCCTGATCGTATCTCTATGCTCTACAACATTCATCAACTCCCCCAGATAAGACAGGGAACCGAATGCAATGATAACGGTTTCTTTGTCCTGTCCCGCCAGCAGATAAGCAATCTCTACAGCCTCCTGCACGCTGTCTGCCACCGTTACACTGCTGTGGTACTCCCGCACTGCCTGTGCCAATTCATATGCATGTAATGCCCGATTTCTGACAGGGGGTGTCACTGTAATGATATGCTGCGCCAATTCATAAGTATTTCGAATTACTTTATCGTATTCTTTGTCTTGCAGCATTCCCATTATAAAGATGATTCTTCTGTTTTCAAAGTAAAATCTGATGCTTTCCGCCAGCTTTTTCGAAGCGTCCTCGTTGTGCGCCCCGTCTGCAATAAAGAGCGGTTTTTTGCCGATCACATCAAATCTGCCCCTCCATACGGTCTCCGAGAAACCTCTACGCACTTTATCCTCCGGCACCGGAAAACCCACTTTGCCCAGAGCGGACAATATCTCCGCCGCCACAACCGCATTCTCTATCTGAAACTGCCCAAGCATTGTGATCTCTATATCCTTAAACTTATCATAGGTAAAACGCTGCTTGGTGGCGCCGTACCAAACATTCTTAGCTCTGGTCACATCCGCTGTCAAAAATTTGGCTTTGCGCAGCAAAGCCGCCTGACGCAGCACCTTCATGACCTCCGGCGTCTGCTTTGCGGATATTACATAACACTTGTTCTTAATAATGCCCGATTTGACAATCGCAATCTGTTCCAGCGTGTCTCCGAGAAAATCCATATGATCCACACTGATGGAGGTAAAAGCTGCAACCAGCGTCGTGTTGACCACATTCGTCGCATCCTGCGCACCGCCCAGACCTGTCTCGAGCACCACAATGTCACACTGTTTATCCAGAAAAAAGAGAAAAGCCACTGCCGTCTCCACCTCGAAAGCCGTGGGATGGGGCAGACCTTCCTCCGCCATGGCCTCAGCGGCCGTTCTGACCTGTTCCAAATTATTACACAGGGCCGACTGGGTAATCATCTTACCGCCCACCTGAAACCGCTCCCTGTAGTCTTTCACCGCCGGAGATATGTATCTGCCCACCCGGTATCCCGCCGTGTGCAGCACGGTGGACACATAGGCGAGAACAGAGCCCTTGCCGTTCGTTCCGGCAATATGCACGAATTTCAATTGTTCCTGAGGATTTCCCAACCGCGCGCACAATTCCTGCATGGTCGCAAGTCCCATAACCGTTCCGTACTGCCCAAGCTCTGCCATATATTCCATTGCTTCCCTGTAGTTCACGCACGCGCCTCCTTCCATCAAATTCACCGGTAAATGATATTTGCACAGTCCACGTATATAAGAAGCTCAATCGGGATATCCTCATTATATGAGAAAATGGATTCACAACTATATACATTGCGGACTGTTGGGCTGGTTCCTCGAAATGATATTCACCGCATTCCACGCTTTTCGCAGCAGGGATTTGCGGCTTCCGTGCACCACTTCCGTCTGGATGTTCCCCATCTACGGACTCGCCTCCATGCTTGCCCCGCTGTGCCGTATCATGCGCCGTTGCAACTTCATATTTCGCGGTCTTGTCTACACCGGCGTGATATTTACCGGCGAATTCATAACCGGAATGTGGCTTAAGAAACGCGACCTGTGTCCTTGGAACTACGAGCGCTCCAAATGGAACCTGGCGAAAGTAATCCGTCTGGACTATGCCCCTTGCTGGTTTATCACCGGACTTTTGTTCGAACGTCTGCTGACAGAGAACGAGAAACCGCCCCACTAAGTCTCACGCTAGTTTATTTCTTCAATATCCGCCGCATCGATATTCAGCGTATTCAGGGTACGGCGCCTTCTGCGCGCTTCCTCGGATGCTTTCAGAATATAATTTTTGATTTCCTTGGCATGGTGGATATGTGTCAGATATAACTGAGGATGTGTGTTGTCCCCGGTATAACATGCCACTGTGCCAAGCTTGAAGATACGCTCCATCAAGCTTGTATGCAGTTCTACATCCTGCACCTTATATAAATAACAATCGTTTTCTTTTGTACTCAGAAAACCTTCGTTGATTGTGATGACCTCACTTGTCACCGTGTATTTCGTAAAAGTGAAGGGGAGACCGAAGAACAGCCAGCATTTCCGCTCTATATACGCTGTTCCGTTCTCTTCCTTCATATTTTCGTCCTGACTGTCTTCTCCCAATGCTCCGTCTTTCTTTAAATCTTCCATAGTATATCGCTCCTTTGATCTGCTTGGTTCATATCGTCTGAATCCCGCATAATGTGTTATAAATTCATCTATCACTATAACATACCGCCACTTATTCCACAATATATAACAAGTTCGACCGGACAGAAATAATCGAATAAACTGCCGGCACAAAACTATTGAAACAACCAAACCTTTGTGGTATGATATACAAAATGTAGGTGTAAACTTGCCTGTAAGGTACAAGGTGATGGGTACCGCAGGCGGCCGACGTATACACGACAAGGAGGGTATTGCATGACTGCAAAGGAATGTATCTTAGGGCGCAGAAGCATCCGCAAATTCAAAGCCGACCCGGTCTCCCATGATCTGATCAGTCAAATCGTTGAGACAGCTTCCTACGCTCCCAGTTGGAAACACACACAGATTACCCGCTATATTGCTATTGAGGGCGAATTGAAAGAGAAAATTGCCAAAGAGGGCACTTCCATCTGGCCGGGCAACGGGGACATTATTTCCAATGCACCTGTTTTGATTGCCGTGACAATCCTGAAAAACCGCAGCGGTTTCGAGCGGGACGGTTCCTACAGTACTCCCCGCGGTGACGGATGGCAGATGTATGACGCCGGTGTTGCATCACAGACATTCTGTTTGGCTGCCTATGAGCAGGGACTCGGTTCCGTTATTCTCGGACTGTTTGATCAGGCTGCCGTTGAGAAAATGCTTCAGCTTCCCGAAGACAGAGAGCTGGTAGCACTTATTCCTATCGGTTATCCCGATGAAGCACCCGTTGCTCCGAAGAGAAAACCGGTTGAAGATTTGTTATCATATCAAACATAATATTTTTAGAAATAGGAGATGTCAATTCTCCTATTTTTTTTGGAAAGGAGCTGCAAATATGAGACACTTAATGAATCCACTTGATTTTTCCGTGGAAGAAATGGACAAGCTTTTTGATCTTGCGGACGATATTGCCGCCAATCCTTCCAAATACGCACATGCCTGTGAAGGAAAGAAGCTTGCCACATGCTTCTATGAACCGAGCACAAGAACAAGGCTCAGCTTTGAGGCCGCAATGCTAAATCTCGGCGGTCAGGTCCTTGGGTTTTCTGACGCCGGTTCCTCCTCCGCATCCAAGGGAGAAAGCGTATCGGATACGATTCGCATCATCTCCTGCTATGCGGATATCTGTGCTATGCGCCATCCCAAGGAGGGGGCGCCTATGGTAGCCGCCGGCCGGTCCGGTATACCGGTCATCAATGCGGGAGACGGAGGACACCAGCATCCCACACAGACATTGACCGATCTTATGACGATCCGCGCTCTGAAAGGACGGCTCAGTGACTTCACCATCGGTCTGTGCGGCGACCTGAAATTCGGCAGAACGGTACATTCCCTGATCAACGCACTTATCCGTTATTCCGGCATCCGTTTTCTCTTTATCTCCCCGCCGGAGCTACGAGTGCCGGACTACATCACCGATTTGTTATCAGAAAAGGGCATCGAATATGAAGAAGTTATTCGTCTGGAGGACTGCATAGCAGATCTTGATCTGCTGTACATGACACGTGTACAACGGGAGCGTTTTTTCAATGAGGAAGATTACGTCCGTCTGAAAGACTTCTATATTCTGAACAATGAGAAGATGGCACTTTCCAAAAGCGATATGCTGGTATTGCACCCACTGCCCCGCGTCAATGAAATTTCCGTGGAAGTGGATGACGATCCTCGCGCCGTGTACTTTAAGCAGGCTCAGTACGGTGTCTATGTCAGGATGGCACTGATTCTCACACTCTTGGAAATCAATGCATGACACGTCTTTAAATAACTATTGATATTTAATATTCATACTGAATGATTAGTATTGAAACAGAAAAGGAGCAGACAAATATGTTAAATGTAGGAAAAATCGAGGAAGGCTTCGTTCTGGACCATATTGAAGCAGGTAAAAGCCTATCGCTCTATCATCATCTCCAATTGGATAAACGGGATTGTACCGTGGCGATCATCAAGAATGCGCGCAGCAACAAGATGGGCAAAAAGGATATTCTGAAAGTAGAGTGTGACATCAACGCGCTGGATTTGGATGTCCTGGCATTTATTGATCACAATATCACAGTGAATGTGATTAAGGACGGGGACATCGTTGACAAGAAAGAACTTGTTCTGCCGAAGGAAATAAAGAACATCATCAAATGCCGGAATCCCCGCTGCATTACTTCCATAGAGCAGGAGCTCCCGCACATCTTTGTGCTGGCAGATGAGGAGAAGGAAATATACCGCTGTAAATATTGTGAGGAGAAAGCAGATGAATCTGCCTCCTCCCCGTAAAAAATCGAGCAAGCTCGATTGCGAGATTTACTTCGCAAACTTGATATTATATGCTCTTATATCATTTCATGATTGCCGCTGACTACCGATTCAAATTCTTCCTTAGCCAATGCAAAACACTTCATCAGCTTTGGAGAGAACGTACCGCACTCGCCGTTTGAAATCATACGGTATGCTTCCTCGGTCGTAAACGCTTTCTTGTAACATCGCTCGGTGACAAGCGCATCATACACATCGGCCACGGATACGATCTGGGCGGCTATGGGAATCTCTTCTCCTTTCAGTCCGTCCGGATAGCCCCTGCCGTCATACCTTTCATGGTGATGTCTGCATATATCATAGCTGACCTTGCCGTATTCACCCTGCTGGATGTCCGCCTCCGCCAGCATATCGATAACCTCACAGCCTCTCGTGGTGTGAGATTTCATAATCTCAAACTCTTCCGGCGTCAATCTGCCCGGCTTTAAGAGAATCGCATCGGGAATGACAATCTTGCCCACATCATGCAAGGCTGAAGCGGAAGTAATCATGTTGATATCATTGTCGTCCAACTTATATTCCGGATATTCCTGCGCCACATATTTGGCAAGGATATTCGTAAACGTCTTCACTCGCTTAACATGATTGCCGGACTCTAAATTACGGAACTCCACCACGTTACTCATGACATCTATAATACGGTCATTGATACTCTGCAATTCCTCGGCCTGTTTGCGCAGCACCTTGGTCTGAAGATCAACCATTTCTTCCAGATGACGCTTATTATAATACAGCTCAATCACATTCTTTGTACGCTGCTTGACAATATAAGCATCAAAGGGCTTTTTGATAATATCGCTGGCGCCCAGCCGATATGCTTCCCGCTCAATCTCCGTGGTCGCCTCTCCGGTAATCAGAAGCACCGGTATACTGTCTATCCATTTGCGCTTCCTCATCTCTTTCAGGACAGCCACGCCATCCATAACAGGCATTACAACATCCAGAAGCACAACGGATATTCTCTCCGGATTGGATGCAATGATCTCCATTGCTTCCTTACCGTTCTCTGCCTGAATCGTTTTGTACTCTTGGAACATTTCGCACAAAATTTCTCTGTTGATATCCACATCGTCGACAATCAAGATTGTTGGTTTCTTCATATTTCCTCTCACCCTGCTTACCCTATTATGTCATATCACAAAGTATCTTATACCTGAGCCACATCCTTCATAGAGAAACTGATCCTGCCCATTTTATCTTTACCGAGACATACAACCGTCACTTTATCTCCCAGTGTCAGCACATCTTCCACACGATTAATTCTCTCTTTGGCTATCTTGGAGATATGAACCATACCTTCCTTGCCGGGAGCAAACTCGACGAATGCTCCGAACTCTTTGATGCTGACTACGGTTCCCTTGAAGATCTGTCCTTCTTCAAAGTCCATTGTGATCGTCTTGATCATGTCAACAGCTTTATCCATCATATCCTTATCCGTACCACATACAGATACCTGTCCGTCGTCCGTGATGTCAATCTTCACGCCGGTACGTGCAATAATCTCATTGATGGTCTTACCGCGCTGTCCTACCACATCACCGATCTTCTCGGGATCGATCTGAATGGAGATAATCTTAGGCGCGTACGGTCCCACCTCTTTGCGGGGTGCCGCGATTGCAGGCACCATACAGTTAGCCATAATGAACTCTCTCGCCTCACGGCATCTTGCGATAGCACCTTCCACGATAGGTCTTGTCAGACCGTGGATCTTAATATCCATCTGAATCGCCGTGATGCCGTCATGGGTTCCGGTCACCTTAAAGTCCATGTCACCGAAGAAGTCTTCGAGTCCCTGGATATCCGTCAGCAATACGAAATCATCATCCGTATCACCCGTCACAAGACCACAGGAAATACCTGCCACCATTTTCTTGATCGGCACGCCTGCAGCCATCAGGGACATGCAGGATGCACAGGTAGATGCCATGGAAGTAGAGCCGTTAGACTCAAAAGTCTCGGATACCGTACGGATTGCGTAGGGGAATTCCTCCTCCGAGGGGAGTACCGGAATCAATGCCCTCTCCGCCAATGCACCGTGGCCGATTTCTCTTCGTCCCGGTCCGCGGCTGACTTTCGTCTCACCCACGGAATAGGAAGGGAAATTGTAGTGGTGCATATATCTTTTGGATGTAATATTCTCATCAAGACCGTCCACTCTCTGTACCTCAGACAGCGGTGCGAGCGTAGTCACGTTGCAGATCTGTGTCTGTCCGCGGGTAAACATAGCGGAACCGTGTACTCTCGGAATGATATCCACCTCTGCTGCAAGCGGTCTGATCTGATC
This sequence comes from Lachnospiraceae bacterium, assembly GCA_022510625.1. GTDB lineage: Bacteria > Bacillota > Clostridia > Lachnospirales > Lachnospiraceae > UBA3282. The sequence continues at coordinate 17,605 of JAFLTD010000019.1, read as the reverse complement.
CAGCGCACGGCCGTCCGGACGCTTGTGATCTTTCAGGATCATCTTGCGGACTGTCTTCTTCTGGTACTGATATACAGCTTCACCCAACACCGCAAGATAACCTTCGTTCTCGGCAAAAGCCTCCTCCAGTCTCGCGGTGATATTTCTGATATTCTCCTCGCGCACCTGCTTCTCGTCTGTGAAAACTGCGGTCTCCATCTCCTCGGGCGTCACAACTTTCTTGATATCTTCAAACATTTCTGCAGGGATTGCACAGCTCTCATAAGCATGCTTCGGTTTGCCGACTTCTGCCACAATCTTATTGATAAACTCAATGATAGTCTGATTGATGTCATGGGCTTTGTAGATTGCCTCAAGTACCTTATCCTCCGGCACTTCGTTCGCACCGGCCTCGATCATAATAACCTTCTGAGACGTGGAAGCTACTGTCATCTGCAGATCGCCTTTATCCCACTGTTCCTGAGAGGGGTTGACGATCAGTTCTCCATCCACAAGTCCCATCTGTGTCATCGCGCAGGGACCGTCAAAAGGTATGTCGGAAATGCAGGTCGCAATCGCCGTACCGATCATGGCAACCAACTCCGGACGGCATGCGGGATCCACACTCATAACCATATTGTTTAAGGTAACATCATTGCGGTAATCCTTCGGGAACAAAGGCCGCATAGGTCTGTCTATTACGCGGCTTGTGAGAACCGCATTCTCGGATGCCTTGCCCTCTCTCTTATTAAACCCGCCGGGTATTTTGCCGACAGAATACAATTTCTCCTCATACTCCACACTGCAAGGGAAAAAATCGATTCCCTCTCTCGGCTTCTCGGAAGCCGTTGCAGTGGATAATACGGTCGTTTCACCATACTGCATAAAAGCGCAGCCGTTAGCCTGTTTACCTACTCTGCCGATATCCACACGAAGGGTGCGTCCGGCAAGTTCTAATGTGTAACTCTTGTACATAATCTTCTCTCCTTTTCATCTCTTCCCACCTATGTATCATAAAAAAAGAAAAAGGACGGATAAAGCTGAATGTTATTCAGCCTTATCTCCGCCTTCTGTTTTGCATTATTTTCTCAAGCCAAGACGCTCGATCAAAGTACGATATCTCTCAATATCCTTATTTCTAAGATACGTGAGCAAGCCTCGTCTCTGACCTACCATTTTCAGAAGTCCTCTCCTGGAATGATGGTCCTTGGGATTGCTCTTCAGGTGCTCTGTCAACTCCTGAATTCTGGCTGTGAGTACTGCTATCTGTACTTCCGGCGAACCTGTGTCTCCGGGCGTTCTCGCATACTCGTTGATAATTGCTGTTTTCTTTTCTTTGGAAATCATAATTTCTCCTCTCTCTAATAACTGCCTGACACTAAGATGGGGTCGGAGTGTCCCGCCTCTGAGCATCGGCTGAAATTCATACTCAATTATTTTACCATATCAGTTCTCTACTGACAAGACATAAATTTTTTTATATTTCCTCTTAAATATATTGATTCGGTTTATTTTTAGATACCCTCATAGTGATTGCATGCATCAATCACCATCTTTACTTCCTCATCCGTCATTTCCGGAAACAGCGGAAGCGTGACACAGTGATCTGCCAAATATTCCGCATTTGGACAGTCTCCCCTTTTATACCCCAGATCTTGATAGGCTTTCTGCAGATGACAGGGCACCGGATAATGCTTGTTGCACTCCATGCCCCTATCATTCATATAGGAAATGAGGTGATCAAGGCTGTTCACAGTCACAACAAACAGATGATATACCGGGGAAGTATTCTGCGGATGTGCCTGCATTGTGATCAGGGGATTTGTAATCTCCCTGATGTATCGTTCCCCGATTTCCTGACGCCTCTTTGTCCAATCCGGCAGATATTTTAAACTGACGCTCAAAACAGCCCCCTGAAGTCCTTCCAAGCGATAATTGTATCCAATTACATCGTGATAATAGCGCACCCTGCAACCTTGATTTTTGATTGTGGTGACTGCCTCATAATATTCCTTTTTCTTACAGGTAACACTGCCGCCTTCGCCGAAAGCATAGAGGTTTTTGCCGGGATAGAAAGAAAAGCATCCTAAATCTCCCAGACTTCCTACTTTGTTTCCCTCATAAAGCGCTCCGTGTGCCTACGCACAGTCTTCTACAACATAGAGGCCGTACTTGTCGGCAATCTCTTTCACCGGGCCAAACGCAAAAGGCTGTCCATATAAATGCACACCAATTACTGCCTTTGTTCTGTCCGTGATCTTTTCTTCAATCTTCTCCGGATCTATTTCCCATGTATCAGCAGTACAGTCCGCAAACACCAGGACCGCTCCCGTATAGGTAACCCCCCCCCATGCCGTTGCAATATAGGTATTGGCCGGAACGATCACCTCGTCCCCTCACCGATTCCCAGTGCCATCATGGCACAGTGGAGCGCTGAGGTACCGTTGTTTACCCCCGCAGCATAAGGCACACCGCAGTACTCGGCAAACTCCTTATCAAACCGGTCGGCAAACTTTCCGCCGGAAAAGGCAGTTTCCTCACAGACCGCCCTAATCGCATCCAAGTATTCTTCTTTATGCCTATGATAATCTCTAGATAAGTCAATTCTCTTCAACATCCGAAACTTTTCCTCACATCTTCCCTCGTCTGTTTCTCTTTTGGGGAATGCTGCCCTTTGCTTCCAGCCGAAATGTCCTGTGCAGTTTACAAATCTGTATCAGATAATTCCTGATGGTTTTAAATACCTTCACTGTCGTGTTATAATCTTCCTGCCACTCCACCGGCATTTCGCAGATTACCATACCATCACGTTCCGCCCGAAGCAAAAACTCCACCGTATAGAACCATCCATGATCATCACTGCACTCGCTGACCAGCTGCATGGCCGCATCCTTTCGCAGAAAAGTAAATCCGCATAGCGCATCCGTTGCTCTCATCTGAAAAATGACTTTTAGCAGAAAAACAAGTCCCATCGAAGTAATCTTACGATACCACTTTCTGCCTCGTGTATCGGATTTTCTGTGGAATCTACTGCCGTTAACATACTGCAAATCTTCCCTCTTCTGAAAAAGTTTTATGGTCTTTCCGAGATATTTCAGATCAGTAGACAGGTCAATATCCATATAACCTACAATATCACACTGATTTGACAGAATTCCTTCCCGAAAAGCAATTCCTACGCCGCGTTCCGGAATCCGCACATAAGTAACCTCCGAATATTTCGCTTCCAGTTCCCTGCCGATCATCGGCGTTTCATCATCGGAACCGTTGTCAAGAATCGTAAGCTGATAGGATATGTGTACATTTTCGCGCAAATATTCAATCGTCTTCTCGATTCCGTTCCTGAGCCGCAGCCTCTCGTTCAACACAGGAAACAGCAAATTGATACTTCTTACTTCATTGTTCATTTTCCAACCACTTTCTCTATATCCGCTACCAGATATCTTTGCCGTTTAAAGATCAGATTCAGTATTACGGACAAATACTTTATTATAATTGTAAGCAGCGCAAAGACTCCAAAAAAACCAAGCGCCAGGAATCCCATCGTAGAAAGCCAACCTTCCACCGGCTGTGATGCATTGAACAAGTCCATAATGATATATATACCTACTATTATCGTTATGATTAAAAAAGTACCGCTGACAATCATCGACAGACGCTCCAGCACATTGGTAAAATAAATAAATGAATCCAGCGCCAACGCCGTTCTTTCGGCGTTTATTTTTTTATTCTTGGCTCTTTCTTTCATATCAACGCCATCATAATACAGTGTGGCCATATTTAAACCACAGTTACTGTACATCGCCTTACGATACGGAATGTATTGTCCTATGGATTTGATACGGTTAATGGCGCGCCTCGAGATTAGGCGGAAGGTTTCCGGCCCGATCTTACTGCTTATGCGGCTGGTTCTGTTATACAGGGCATAGAAGATTCTGGATGTCAACCGCATTTTCCCTTTACTGCCCGCCGCCACAATATCATAGCCTTCCAGCATTTTCTCATATACCTTGATTAGCATATCCGGCTCATAGTCTACAAAAATATCATCGAATTCATATACGAAATCTCCAATCGCAATGTCGCGCCCTGCATTCATTGCGCTTTCCGTACCCTGATAAAAGCTCATATGGATCACATTGACCATTGCCTGCACCTGATTTTCTTCCAGGTATTGCTTCAGTCTCTCAACGGTGCCATCCGTACAGCCGTCGTTTACACAGACAATCTCATAATCCTGAAAACAACTTTCGCATACCTTGATCACTGTCTTCATGAAGTGCTCAATATATTTTTCCACGTTGTGAAGATAGACTACCAATGAGATAAACTTTTTTTCCTTTTTACCTTGAATCATCTTAACACCCATGCCTCTATTCTAAATAAGGATCCAGATCATAAACCGTATTGATCTTGCCCGAAAGTACGCTGATAAATACAGGTTCTCTGCTCAACACTTTAATTGCCGTAGGTCTCGAATCATCCACCTCGGAAGACTTCAATATCGGTTTCATGGAATACAGGGATTCTTTATAAGTATACTTATATTCTTCTTTCAGATACAGATCTGCAAGATGGGACATATACGGCCATGCAGAATCCGGCTTATGGGGACAGAGATTGCAGTTTGCAAGTCTATCCGGTGTACAGGTCGCTGACCCTCCCCCCCCCATTCATATCTGCTTGAGTCTGCATATTTTCACCCAATTCATTCTGGCATGCAAAAGAAGGAGATTCATCATAAGAAGTTGCATGTGGTGTAAAACTGACGGAAGTCAACGAATGCAAACCCGTCTTTCCAAACGGCATAATCGAGAAGAAAGGTCCATCCATTACCGTAATCCCTATATCACGCAACAAATCCGAAGACTCACAGAGAATGATCTCACACAGTTCATACTTAATGCCAAAAAAATCTTTTGCAGTTCCCTCCAACCTGTCAATCACCTGATTGACGAAAGCATAAGAAGCATTCAGAATAAAAGGCGCCTCATAAAAACTACCGTCTTTCATATAGATTTCAAACAGATTCGCATTTTTGACAATCTTCTCAATTCTTGCTCCGTAACGGAACGTTACGCCTGTCCTGTCCTTTAGCTGATCTTCAAAGTATTCCTGCAGCAGTTTGGCATCATAGGTATATTCTCCCGTGATAAAAGCGCCGTCACACATGCCTGGTTTAAAATATTTGGAAACAGCCGTTTCCTCACATCGAATGCCCGCCGCCTCACAAAAACCCTTAAACTGTTCTGCATCGGTCCATGAAAGCTGAGATGCAGTCGCATAGACCTGCTCGAACTTATCATGTATACAAAAAGCAAATTCCTCTACAAACCTCTTAAAATAACCCCGCTGATTTCATGGCTGTGGTAAGGCTTCTCGGATAGTGGTAACCCATGTGTACTCTGGCCTGATTGATATAAGTGGCCCTACCAAACGGTTTCGCATCATATTCCAGCACCAGAACTTTCTCATCTCTGCCACTGCTGAATTTTGCAGCATAGAGTCCGTAAAGTCCGGCACCAATTATAATTTTGTCAAATTTATTTCCCAAATTACTCACTCTAATCAACCAGCCGTGAAAAATTATAATCGGAACTGTAAATATAAAATCTCCCTACCTGTGCTTCAAACCGCATATCATTGCTATGCTCCTGTAAAAATTCTTCAAAATTATCCATTTCCGATTTGGGAATAATATAGGCCGTCTCACTTTCAAACGGAACATTAGGCACATACCAGTCCGTACTGGTCATCCACTTGCAGACATCCATTTTGCTTACAGAATTCACTGAGGCGACTCTGATTTCTCCGTCGGCTAGAACCGTTATCGTATTGGCATTGTTGAAAGTCGAATAGCCCATTCGAAACCCATTCTCCTCCAAATAATATGCAACTTTATAAGAATCTTCCACAGGCGGTTCTTTCGATCTCAAAACCGGGAGATAGATATCAATGATATGCAGGACGCTAAGTAAAGTAATAACCAGACAGACTCCTACCTCCATCCCAAATTTGAATTTCCCAAACAAATTTGCTTTTCTAAAAAGCAGAATTGCCGAATAGGCCATAACAAAGACGACCTGGAAATAATATCTTTCTGAACTTTCGACCGTCGTAAAAGCCACCATAAATGCTGCTACAGCAGGAGTACTGCATATCACCAGATATCCCCATTCGACCGGTCGAATTTCCGCTTTTCTGTACATCCGATATAAAAGCTCTGCCAACAGGAATATCGCCACGAGCAAAAGAAGCGCCGCTGATACCCGCTCCAACAGAAAGCGGCTTTCAAAGCCTATCGCCCTACCCATATCCGGTAAAACAACAGTCAGAAGTTTACGAAAGCCTTTTCTGATATTCCTGGAAAATTCTTGTCCTACGGAAACCGGGAAGCACATTCCCAAGAAGCTGACAGCAAGCAGAACCACTACCCAAAGACAAATAAATGCATCGATTTTTTTCTTTTCTTTCCCGCAATACCATCGATATAGGTGTCTGATAACCTCCATACCAAACAAGGGGCCATATAATACAAGAACTCCCCTCGCTCCCTGCACACCCAAAGTAAAAGCCAGAAGTACAGTCACAACCGCAAATACTCGGTTAAGCCGTTCTTCCTTAATTGTCCTGATATATATTCCCAAGGTAAAAAACGATATCACAATATGGATTGCATAATAGGAGGCAAATAAATAAAACAACTCCAAGATGATGAAATCCATTGGGATCATGAGGCACAGAAAACCAAACAAGAGATTTTCCCTAACTGTAAAACCAATGGATTTTCCGAAAAAAAAAGCGCTAAGCAGAATTAATATGGACATTACGCTGCATGAAAGACCTGCTGACAACGTCATATGATGTGTCAAACCATAAAATAGAGCTGTAAGATTCGGCGTGCAAATAATCCTCGCCTCTTCGGCAATATACCATGTACTCGGAACAATTTCTTTACTTTCCCATATCAGCTTTCCCAGAATGACATCTGAGGCTAAGTCTGCATTGATCTTATAATTAAAATGTAATAGATTAGTAACGCATGCCAATGCCAAAAATGTAAATATTCCCACTAAAAGCATGCCGGTCAGAATTTTATCCAACTTATTCAAACCACCCATTTTCCTCCTGCTGCTTGATATATAGAAAGTTTAATATATAAATTTTTAATCATACAAGATCCTGACCGCCTTGATCGGTGAACGATAAGACACATTGGAAATTTTGATACCTGTCTTAGGGCTGCTGGCATGAATCACCTGACCGCCTCCGATGTAGATTGCCACATGGTTAATCGTCTTGCCGTTGCCGTAGAATATCAAATCGCCCGGTTTGGCATCCGCCACTTTGATAACGGTTCCGCAATTTGCCTGTTCCCTAGAGGTCCGAGGCAGTTTCACGCCGAAATTCTTGAAGACTCCCAACACAAAACCGGAACAATCTGCGCCGTTTGTCAGGCTCGTGCCGCCCCATACATAAGGATTGCCCAAGAATTCCTTGGCATACTGGCACACATCCACTCGAATATCCGATACGCCCTGTCCGTAAAGCAGTTCTGTCATAGTGATTGCCGTGGCCAGTTCCGAGCTGACATCCACATAATCCGCTGATACGAAGACTTCCTCGTCATCGAGATACACCTTGACCCAATCACCTTCCACCGATACGACTTCCAACTCTTCTCCACCCGGCACCAGTGTGATCACTTCCGACTCGGTACTCGCCTCAGCTCTGACTTTCAGGCTGTCCGTGGTGACTGTCGCCATCGTCACAGCCAACTCCTCGGCTTTGCGCTTTGCCGGTATACCGGTAAATAAATACTCCATACTGACATAGCCCTCTACGTTGCCAGACTTAATGTGTGCCCATGTGCCGTCATCATCCAACACCTCACACGCTGCGTTCTTAGGCAGCTTGCCGATCAGTTTACCGTCCTCGGCGGCGGCCGCACGGACATTCAGATTATTGTCCACATTCGCAATGCCCAGATTGGTATAGCCCCAGTTAGCATTCTTGGCCTTCTCATAGGCCTCGGCATACTCTTTCTCCGTCTTCGTGCATTCCAGAATCGCACTTGACCCGATAGGGCTCAAAATATCCTGAATAGAATTTTCAATGACGCTGCTATCCTGTACTTGTTGATCTTCCGTATCGGAATCTTCTGTGACGCCGCTATCATCAGCGAGCACGTCAAATGCTCCTAACGACAACACATCGGATAACTCTTCCGCCTTTACATGTGCGGGCGTAAGTAAAAGCATACATCCTGTAAGAAGACACAGAATCTCTCGTCTTTTCATCCCATTTAATCCTCTCAGCGCAGTTGACAACTCCCGGCAGTCTGCTGCACAATGTAAATTGTTACGCTTTGTAACACTTTTGTAACAATTCCGAAGACATTATAGCAACGATGAATCGTTCTGTCAAATGTCTCTTTCCTTATATTTATATAAATTGAATCAGCCTGCTTCTCCGTAGTTATTGGCAAATGCTATATTGACGGCATGATCCGCCACTCTCTCCAACCCGGATACAATATCCGAGAACAACGCCCCCGCCTCAGGCGAACACTCATTGTTGGACAGCCTTGTAATATGCGCCTGCTGCAGTTCTTTCTCCTTCTCATCTATCGCTTCCTCAAGATGCTGTACATCCTCCATGTGATCCTCTGTACTCTTGACAAACATCTCAATGGAGAACCGCAGGATGGTGTTGACCATATCCATCATCTCGCCCAGTTCCCTCTGCGCTTCTTTGGAAAATTCCACGCCGGTCTCGATTCTGTGCTCCGCGGCATCCGCTATATTCTCCGCATGATCTCCGATTCTCTCGATATCGTTCACCGCATGGAACAGCGCGCCGATATTTTTTAAGTCTTCTATAGGAAGTGTCGTCTGGTTGATCTTGACAAGGTACTGTGTGATTTCATGGCTCAGATAATCAATATTCTTCTCCACTTCCCGAACTTCCTCAATCTCTTCCGGTTCCAGCGTAATCAATGCATTCATGGCACGATTTAAGTTCTCATCGGCAAGCGATGCCATACGATCCAACTCCTTGATTGCCTCAACAACCGCTGTGGCAGGATTCAACACTACCTTCTCTCCGATATATTTCAACTGATAGCTGTCTCTGTAGCCGACCTTCCTGTCGTCTCCCGGCACGAACAGATAAGTCAGTTTAACAATACCCTTGATAAAAGGCATCATAATGATTACCTGAAGTATCTTGATCAAGGTATGCGCATAAGCAATGACACGGCCCATATTATCTCCCGATATCACAGTCAGCACTTCCACGATCCGATGTACGTCAAACATAAAGATCACAAAGAAGATCACCATACCGATCATGTTGAAGAGCAGGTGAATGGCGGCCGCTCTCTTGGCATCCTTCTTACCGTTCAAAGATGCAAGTACCGCTGATGTACAAGCACCGATGTTACAGCCAAGAATAATATACATGCCTATCTCCATGCTCAGCAATCCCTGATTGGCGAGCAGAACCATGATACTGACCGTGACAGAGGAGCTCTGAATCACCGCCGTGAGCACGGTTCCGAGCAGCACCGCCAAAAAAGGCGACTGAAGAGACTCAAACATATGTAAGACAGTCGGAGAATCTTTCATGCCTTCCATAGCACCGGACATCGTACTGAGTCCCATAAACAGAACGCCGAATCCGATGATGACTTCTCCCCATCGGGACACCTTCTGCTTCTTACAGAACATAACGACCAGCACACCGAGCAGCAATATAACGGGTGCCGCTTTCTCCAGCCTGAAGGATACCAAAAGTGCTGTCACCGTAGTACCGATATTCGCACCGAAAATCACACCCGCTGCCTGCGTCAATGTCATCAGCCCTGAGTTAACGAAGCTGACCACCATAACCGTACATGCAGACGATGACTGTATCACCGCAGTGAAGATGATACCTACAAATATACTCATGAAGCGATTGGTAGTCAGCCGCTCCAATATTTCTCTCAATTTCGCGCCGGCAACCTTCTCGATACTGTCGCTCATGATACGCATGCCGTACAGGAACAGTCCCAAGCCGCCTGCCATAGAAAGAATGATCGATAGATTCATATGAATTATAATTCCCTTCACCTGTAATTATTCCCCGCACAAATCTACACGTTTCTATTTTATCTAAAATAAAGTTTACTGACAAGTCCCTATTCAAACGGGCAGGCTCTGCCGTGCCGAACCCGCAGCGGTTACAAACAGTTCCTTCCGGCGGCGATATCCGCCTCCATCTGCCTCCGCAAATGCTCCACACTGTCAAACTTCATTTCCGGTCGTCTGAAAGCGAGAAGATACACTGTGATATCCTTGCCGTAAAGATCTTCTTCAAAATCATAGAGATAAGTCTCCACACTCACGGTATGCCCGTCACCCACCGTCGGTTTACATCCCACATTGGATATCCCTCTGTACGTCAGACCGTCAACCAGTACCCGTGAGAAGTAGACACCGCTGGGCGGCAGGAGTTTATCCTTCTCGGGCACCAGATTGGCCGTGGGCATCCCGATGGTTCGCCCCAGCTTTTTCCCATGCTCTACGCGGCCGCTCACACTGTAGGGTACACCCAGCATGTGGGAGACATACTCCATATTTCCCCGGCGCACGGCCGCCCTCACTCCGGTGGAGCTTACCACATTCCCATCAACTCTGACTTTATCGATCAGTTCCGCCCGATAACCATACCTGTCGGCATATTTCCCCAACAGCGCAAAATTACCTGCGCCGTTTTTCCCAAAAGACAAGTCGGTTCCGGCACAAATATAAGCCGCCCGCATCTGTTCGGCAAGATACCTGCGCACAAATTCCGCCGGTTCCGTCGCCGCCGTCTTCAGATTCAATGGAAATTCAATCAGGATGTCAACGCCCATCTGCTCAAATATCCGTCTTTTCTCAAGAGCGGTGGTCAGTTCCTTCTCCTCTCCGCCGAAAAAAGCCGCTACGGAAGTGTCAAAGGTAAACACCGTGGCGAGAAGGCCCCGATTCTTCTGTTCAATAATCTTATGAATAAGTTTTTGATGCCCGATGTGAATTCCGTCAAATTTACCGATTGCAACGGCGCTCCGACCGGACAGCCGAAACTCGGTAGTCTGCTCTACAATCTGCATATCTGCTCCGTTTCCGTTCTGTAATCTTTATAAATCGTTATATAGTGACTTGGATCCGGCACACCCTCTCCGGTCGTGCCCTCATGTCAAAAACATTTTGACCGGCTTTAATGTTCTCTTCGCTTCTTGATAGGCGTAAATTCCATAGAATTTTCCGGTATTATCATAGACCCTGACCTGCTCTTTGTCATTAAGCTGCATCTTATCCGTCAAATGCGCATTGCTCAGGAAATTGCCGTTCTGCAGCGGTCTGAGTCCCTGCTCGTTCACGACAACTGCCCGCTCCCTATCAAACACTGCGTCCGGCGGGATGATAACATCTGATATTTTATTGTCATCCCTCAATTGTTCCAATTCCTCCAAAGTCAGTGCATCTTCTATCCCGAAAATGCCCACCCTGCTTCTGGTCAGTGTTTCCATAGCACCTCCGCACTGAAGTTTGTCTCCGATGTCATGGCATAAAGTTCTGATATAAGTTCCTTTGGAACAAACTACTCGCATCTCCACGAGCGGCAGATTGATATTTTGAATCTCGATTTCTTTAATCTGCACCGTTCTCGGTTTGCGCTCTATCTCTATGCCTGCTCTCGCCAACTCATACAGTTTCTTTCCGTCCACTTTCAATGCCGAATACATAGGCGGAATCTGATTGTAAGCACCGACAAAACCCATAATTACATCTTTCACCTGCTCTTCGGTCAGCAACTTAATCCGGTCGGCACCGCACTGTGACACCACTTGTCCCGTCATATCCTGCGTGTCGGTGACGACGCCCAGCCGCAGCACGGCAATATACTCCTTATCCCAGTCCGTGAGCATATCACAAAGTTTTGTTCCCGAACCCAAACATACAGGAAGCACGCCGACCGCCTCCGGGTCGAGTGTTCCTGTATGCCCGATCTTCTTCATTTTACAAATGCCACGGAGTTTGGCAACTACATCATGAGAGGTAAAGCCTTTCTCCTTGTACACATTAATAATTCCATTGCATGTGTTATTCATTTCTCAAACTGCTCCGCTATTTCTATGGAAAGCTTGTTGATAATATCCTGATATGTACCGTTCAAGGTACAACCCGCCGCACGAACATGCCCGCCTCCGCCAAACTTCACCGCCACAGCAGATACATCTACATTGCCGTTGGACCGCATGCTCACCTTATATTCCGATTCCCCTGTCTCATACATAAAAATCGCACAGTCAACTCCTTTGACAGACTGCAGCTGATTTACGATTCCGTCCAGATCCTTTGAAGTCACTTGATAAAACTCCATCATACGGCGATCGATCACGCTGACGATACACCGATCTTCCATAAAGCGAACGCTCTCTGCCACAGCTCTGCCCATAATCTGTGTCTGGCGATAAGTTTTCTCATAAAACGTCTCTTCAATGATTTGAGGAAAATCAAATCCAAATTTAATTAATTCGCCCACAACCTGTAAGGTACGTGGAGACGTATTAGAATACCGCAGCACACCGGTATCGTGAATAATACCGATATAGATGGCCTTGGCAATCTCCTCATCGATCATTTCCGGTCTCATCAGGTCATAAAGCAGTTCCGCCGTGGAGCTGCGTTCAGGCTCAACCACACTCACATCGCCGTACCCGGTATTGCTGATATGGTGATCAATATTGATTTTCTTGCCTGCCCTCTGATAAATAGGCTCCGCATCGCCCAACCGATCAGGCGCGGTGTCAAGAACTACAAACACGTCATAGGTCCTGTCAGTATTAAATTCTGATTTAATATCATGGATATGGCTGATGCAGTCAAAAATATCTGCGGGTTTATCAAGATATACATCAATCTGTGCCCCGGGCATCTCTTTTTGCAGATAGAGATATAATCCCATCACGGAACCCACACAGTCTCCGTCAGGTCTGATATGACCACTTATGGCTATTATCTTTGCATCCTTCAATTCATCAATTATCTTCATGATCCTCTACCGTCTCATCTTTAACGACTACTTCATCTATCAATTTAGACATGTTGACACCGTACGCAATGGATTGATCCATTATAAAGGTAATCTGCGGTGTATTGCGCAGATTGATCGTCTTTGCCAACTGGCTGCGTATATATCCCTCCGCACTCTTTAAACCCGCCAGCGTATCCGCCTGTGCTTTCTCGTCTCCCAGCACACTGATCCACGCTTTACAGGTCTTTAAGTCCGGTGCGACCTCCACCGCAACCACCGACGTCATCGATGCGATCCTCGGATCTTTGATTTCGCCCCGGATAATCTCCGCCAGCACGCGCTGCACTTCTCCGTTGATACGGGTGTTTTTAACACTGTTTTTACGCATTGTATAGCGTCCTTTCCATTAACCTTATCGAGGTACTTCAACCATAATATACGCTTCGACGATATCCAATTCCTGCATCTTATCAAATCCGTCAAATACAAGACCACATTCAAATCCGGCTTTTACTTCTTTCACGTCGTCCTTGAAACGCTTCAGGGAAGCGAGCTCACCTTCATAAATCTGTTCGCCCTCTCTGCTGATACGGATTTTGCATCCTCTCTGGAATTCACCGTCAAGCACATAGGAACCTGCAATATTGCCGATAGCCGAAGCCTTGAATATCTGGCGTACTTCCGCATGACCGATGACCTTCTCCTCGAAGATCGGGTCCAGCATACCCTTCATTGCGGCCTCAATATCCTCAATTGCCTGATAGATGACTTTATACAGTCTCACATCTACACCTTCACGCTCCGCCACAGCTTTGGCCGTGGTATCGGGTCTCACGTTGAAACCGATAATGATTGCGGAGGATGCTGAGGCGAGAGATACGTCCGACTCGTTGATAGCGCCTACGCCGCCATGAATACATTTTACCACAACTTCCTCGTTGGACAGCTTCATCAGACTCTGCTTTACGGCCTCCACACTACCCTGAACATCGGCTTTGACGATCAGGTTCAGCTCTTTCAGATTACCTTCCTGAATCTGACTGAACAGATCATCCAGAGACATTCTCGTCTTAGTATCTGCAAGCATTTCTTCTTTATGCTGAGCCATATAAGTCTCCGCATAAGATTTAGCGCTCTTGTCATTCTCGTGTACGATAAACACTTCGCCCGCGCTCGGCACATCGGACAGTCCAAGGATTTCCACCGGTGTGGAGGGTGTTGCCTCCTTCACTCGCCTGCCCTTATCATCAATCATGGCCCTCACTTTGCCGTGGCTTGCACCTGCGGAAATAAAATCTCCGACGTGCAGAGTACCTTTCTGCACCAGCACGGTCGCCACCGGACCACGTCCCTTATCAAGCTCCGCCTCAATGACCAGACCTCTGGCATTTCTGTTCGGATTTGCCTTCAGTTCCAAAATTTCCGCGGTAAGGAGAATGGTCTCCAACAGATTCTCGATACCTTCACCCGATTTGGCGGATACGGGCACGAACTCCGTCGAACCGCCCCAATCTACCGGAATCAACTCGTGCTCTGTCATTTCCTGCTTGACACGGTCGATATTTGCGCTGGGTTTATCAATCTTATTGACTGCAACAATAATCTCTATTCCCGCAGCCTTTGCATGGTTGATTGCCTCTATTGTCTGGGGCATAACACCGTCGTCCGCCGCTATTACCAGCACCGCGATATCCGTAGAGTTAGCACCGCGCATACGCATTGCAGTAAACGCTTCATGTCCCGGTGTGTCTAAGAAAGTAATGGTCTGCCCCTTGGCAGTAACCGTATAAGCACCGATTGCCTGTGTGATACCGCCCGCTTCCTTGTCCGTCACATTCGTTTTACGGATGGCATCGAGCAAGGATGTCTTACCGTGGTCAACGTGTCCCATGACACAGATAACCGGCGGTCTGCTCACCATGGATGCCTCGTCCTCATCATCTTCCTTGAGCAATTCCTCGATCACATCCACTTTGACCTCTTTTTCGCAGATAATCTCGAACTCAATAGCAATATTCTCCGCATCCTCAAAGCTGATTTCGGAGTTCAGCGTGACAATCTGTCCCTGTAAGAACAATTTCTTGATAATCACGGATGGCTGAACTTTCATCTTGTCAGCGAGATCTTTGATCGTCAGGGATTCGGGAATGGTGATGACCTTGATCTGTTCCTCCGGCTCCTCCACCTTCTTCTCGGGTTTAATGAAACGTCCCGCCCTGTTACGGTTCTTTACTGCTACCTCGTCATCTTCATATATTAAATCTTTCTTGGAACGTCTGTCTCTATCCTGATTCGCCCTGCGCTTCTCTTCGTCCCGATGTTTTTCCACGTCCTTGATAGGCGTCTCGGCCATAAAGTCCTTCTGATTATTACCCTTCCTAAATCGACCTTCCTGCCCGCCATTGCCTCTCTGAGAGCGGTCAAAACTTCCGGCACCGCGGCCAGCACCCGGCCCAGGGCCACCACTCCTGCGATCGCCTTGACTGCCGTTATGACCCGGACCACCCTGTCCTTCAAATCTGCGATTCTCTCCTGCACTTCCTGTCCTCTCCTGTCCCTGTTGTGCCCTGCCGCTCATCGCAGCACCGGTATTGTCACGTTCACGCCTCTCCAGCTGCCGCTGCTCCAATCTGCGCTCCTGCTGTTGTTTCTGGCGCACATCGTAGGGCTCTGCGGTTACGGGAATCGGCTTCTGAGTCGGTCTTATGATCTGATGAGGCGCATTCTGTGACTGCACCGGACGACCACCGTTTCCTGCAGGTCTCCTGTCATTTCCGCGGCTTGGACCGTTGCCACCCTGGGGCGGTCTCTGACCCGGCATCTTAGAATTGTGCGGATTGCTGACAAATATAATCTTTTTCTTCTTGGGCGGTTCCGCCTTAGGTCTGTCATCTTCTTTGGCTTCCGCTTTTGCGGCCTTTTTAGGCTCTTCCGTATTCTCTGCTTTTGAGGCTGCTTTGGGTTCCTCGTTGATCTCCGGCTTTGCAGCTGTCTTGGACTCTTCGTTATTCTCCGCCTTTGCAGCCGCCTTGGATGCCTTCTCAGACTCCGGCTTTGTAGTTTCCTTTGTCTCTTTCACCGCGTCTGCTTTCTTTGCCTTAGGCGCTTGTTTAGCCTGTGCCGTATCGCCACCGAAATGCTTTCGTACCAGCTCAATCGCATCGTCCTCAATAGAGCTCTGTGCTGCTTTTACTTCATATCCTTTATCCTGCAAAAAAGCGACGAGCTCTTTGCTCTGCTTCTCAAGCTCTTTTGCCAGCTCATGTACTTTCATTTTTGCCATGCTTACTACCTCCAACTATTTCGAATCTAATAAATGCTTCCGTATCGAATTTGCAAATCCCTCATCAGTCACAGCAAGGCAGGAACGCTCTTCCTTGCCGATCGCGTGCCCCAATGTCTCCTTGACACTGTAACATTCACAAGGCACTTGATAGAAGCTGCTCATATTACTGAATTTCTTTCTGGTGTTATCCGAAGCATCCTCCGCTATGATAACCAGATATGCTTTCCCTCGCTTAACTGCCTGTTCCGTCGCAAATCCGCCACTGACAACATTTCCGGAGCGGGTGGCCAGACCCAGCATAGATAACACCCGATCTTTATTCGGTCTGCTCTGCATGCTCGCCCTCCTCAAACTCCTTTTCCAGATTCTCGTATATTTCCTGCGGGATATTTACTTTGAGGGAGCGTTCCAGGCCTTTATTCTTACCTGCTTTTACCAGACACTCTCTGTTCATGCACAGATAAGCACCTCTGCCGTTTTTCCTTCCGGTCATATCCAGAAGGATGGATCCGTCCTCACTTCTAAGGACTCGCATCATGTCCTTCTTGCTCTTCATTTCACCGCAGCCCACGCATTGCCGCATGGGAATCTTCTTCGCCATTATTCCGCCTCTCCCGAACCTTCCTCTTCATATTCGGTGTCTTCTATATCTTCGGACTCATAATTCTCTTCTTCATAGGATTCACCCTCATACTCCTCATCGGTGTACTCCTCATCATACTCTTCATAGTCCTCATCATCGTAGACATAATCTTCATAACGGAAACCGGGCGCATCTTTCGCCTGCGTTTCACTCTTAATGTCAATCTTATAACCGGTCAGCCTCGCTGCCAGTCTCGCATTCTGTCCTTCCTTACCGATGGCAAGTGACAACTGATAATCCGGCACTACGACCTTGGCCGTCTTCTCGTCGGGATCGGCGAACACCGCCACGATCTTGGCAGGCGACAATGCATTCTGTATCAGATTACCGGGGTTCTCATCCCAGTTGACAATATCAATCTTCTCACCGCAGAGTTCATCCACGATAGAGTTAACTCTCGCACCGTTGACACCGACGCAGGCACCCACTGCATCCACGTTCGGATTGTTGGATCGAACCGCCAGTTTCGTTCTGCTGCCCGCCTCTCTGGCAATGCTCATAATCTCCACCGTGCCGTCCTTAATCTCCGTCACCTCGGACTCGAACAGCCTCTTGACCAGTTCCGGATGGGTACGGCTCACAAGAATCCTCGGTCCTTTAGGTGTATTCTTCACTTCCAGAATATATACCTT
>JAFLTD010000189.1 GCA_022510625.1 Lachnospiraceae bacterium | reverse complement strand
TTGGTGATAACCGGCTGCGGTGCAAAATCCACAACCTGCTCTTTCAGGATAACTTTCTTGGCAACCGTATCGATAAACGGCACTTTGATGTGAAGGCCCACAGACCATGTCTGCTGGTATGCGCCCAATCTCTCCACAACGTAGGCATGTGCCTGAGGGACGATCTTGATGCAGGATAAAAGAATCACTACAAGCAAGATCAAAACTACAACCAGTGCAAAAATTCCACCCATAACTCCACCCATCTTTTCTATACCTCTTTTCTCTCTTCTACAATCAGCTTCACGCCGTTGATTCCAAGTACAGTAGTAACCGTGCCGACCGGCAGTCTCATGCCGTCCATCCTGGTCCTCGCAGACCACTCCATGCCGCCCACGTTGACCTGACCGATACCCTGAAGATTATCGATCTCGCTGATGACGATCGCCTGATGCCCCACAAGACTCTCCGCATTGGTCCTGACTCTGTCTTTGTTAAAATATTTGACAGCCAGCGGTCTCGTGAAAAACAGCAGCACTGCGGACACAATCAGGAAAATGATCACCTGCAATGCAAGCGGTGCATGAAACAGCGCTGCAATCGTCGCTACGAGCGCTCCGCCGGCAAACCAGACGGTTGTGAGCCCCATAGTAAGCAATTCGATGATAACCAGCACGACGAGAACGACCAACCAAAACACAGTCATGTTCAAATCAGCCATAAGTTCTCACTCCTTTGTTATATAATCCTATATTGTATTTTACTATATCATCCATGCGCTAGCAAGCGAAATTATTACCAGAAGACCTGATTGTCAATCAGGATGCCGTCATGGTTGCCGGCTCTTCTGAAGTGAGTCGCAGCACCCACATTGGTCTCTCCGTTGATTGCCGCCTGCGCCGCCTCGTAACATCCCGAAGCAATATTGCCGCTGGTGTAGACACGCGCTACCTTGCCGCTCATTGCCGGGGTAAACTGTCCGGATGCGAAGATAACACCGGAAATTGTGTTCGGATATGCCCCGCTTCTGACACGGTTCATAACGACCGCACCGACAGCCAGCTTACCGTTGTACGTTTCACCGCCCGCCTCGCAGTGAATCAGCGCAGCCAAGAGCCTGAGATCATCGCCGCCGACAACGACCGCGCCCTGATTGGCAGTCAGCTTCGCCCGACGCTCTTCCTCTTCCCTCTTCTTGATGGCGGCAAGCGTCTCACCTTCATCAATGTGAAAATCAACCGCCACAAATTCGGTTGAAACATATCCCGTCTCATCCTGATAATCCACGCTGATCCAGTCATTATCGACAAAGTCAATGATTTCCAATTCATCGTCCACAGTTAAAAGACCGATCACTTCGGCGTCCGTATTGGGCTCGGAACGCACGCGCAGTATATCCGTCTCAATCGTGACGATCATATTCCCCACATCATCGGCCATCGCTTCCGCCTCTTCTCCGAAAAGAAGATATTCGTCGCTCGCCCAGCCGATCAGATCGCCGCTCTTGAGCCTTGTCCATCCGTCTTTACGTTCTAATATTCTGCCCCCACAGTCTTTGTACAACAAACCGACTTTATCGGATTCCTCGCTGGCTTCCACTCTGACATTCAAGGCCTGCTGGACATTGACCATCACCAGATCGGACTCCTCCTCCGCCTGCAAGGCGTTAGATTCTGACATTCGTGTCAGCTCTTCGATCGCCTCCTCGTCGGCAGACCCCGTTGTCGGATCAATGATCTTCGCTATCCCCGCACTCAGAGAATCAAGATATTCTTTCTGTCCGGTTGCCTCCGCATTCAGACAGAACATTCCCGATAAAACCAGGCAAAGAATCAGGCTTGAAAGCAGAATAGATATAAATCTGCCTTTCAGCATAAATGTAACCCTCCATTACATCAACTCGTATATTCACATCGGGCGGCGCTTGTTTTTCCTCAGCGCCAAATATGTTACAAAATTGTTAAATCCGAGTTTGGATAATTTTAGCAAAACACCTATTCTTTGTCAAGTTTATGCAACTTGTCTACTTTTTATGCCTGGATCAAGGCATATTTCTCCGCTGTCTGTGTGCCTCATATAGAAGGATCGAGGATGCAACCGCTGCGTTTAAAGACTCCACACTCCCCTCCATGGGAATCCTCAGATACTCATCCGCACAGCCCGCAGTCTCCCCCCGCAGGCCGTTTCCTTCATTGCCGACAAGGAATGCCGTTCCCCGGCAATAATCGTATTCGTCGTAATATCTCGTACTTTCCAAATGCGCCGCGTACACGGTAATATCATTTTCCCGCAGTGTGCGGATTGTTTCACAAAGATCGTCCGTGTAGAAGAATGGTACTCTGTAAACAGATCCCATCGTGGAACGAATCGTCTTCGGATTGTAGATGTCCACCGTCTGACGGCTCATGATAATGCCGTCCACACCCGCACCTTCTCCGGTACGGAATATAGTGCCCAGATTGCCCGGGTCCTGCAGGTCTTCCAAAAGAATAAATAATATGTGTTTTTTATCATGTACGGCCTCCAGAAGATCTTCAATGCCATATTGAAACTGCCTGACCAGACACAGGATCCCCTGCGGGGTCTGCGTATCAGACATCCTGTCAAACACATCGTCCGACACGATCTCCACGGAGAGCCGATCCAACTTATCCCCGTACGAACTGCGCAGGTCCGTTTCCGCTCTCTTTGCTATATAGACTCTTTCTATCCGGTCTTCAGGTGCCTCGGCAAACATCTTGATGCCCTCTACGACAAAAAGGCCCTGCCTGTTTCGCGCCTTTGCTTTTTGATTCAACTGTATGACTTCCCTGACAGATTTATTGCTGTGGCTTGTTATCATGAGGTCTCCCTTGTTATACTATGATTTAATTAGTAAAATGTGCGGAAATTAATTCTGCTTTTATCATGAAAAATTCCCCGCAAATCAAGCATCTGCGGGGAAATAATCATTGTATTGTCATATTACATTGCGAGAACCTTCGCAACCTCATACTGATATTCAGAAATACTCTTCTGCATATTCAACGCTTCCTCAATATCGAAATCCAGGAACTCGCCGTGCTGATAGCCGACCACTCTGTTAGATTTGCCCTGGCAGAGAATATCCGCCGCATACGCTCCCATGATGGAAGCATAGTAACGATCCTTACAGGTCGGTGCACCGCCGCGCTGCATGTAACCCAAAATCGTAGCTCTCGTCTCCATACCGGTAGCCGCCTCGATACGCCGTGCCATAGAAGTGGAATGCCCGATTCCCTCCGCATTGATGATGATGTGATGCGTCTTTCCGCGCTTTCTGCTGGCAATGATATTATTGATGATTCCCTGCTCATTATAATCGTATTTCTCGGGAAGCAGAATATCCTCCGCTCCGTTAGCAACACCGCACCACAGAGCGATATAGCCCGCATTCCTTCCCATAACCTCTATGATACTGCATCTCTCATGGGAAGAAGATGTATCCCTGATCT
>JAFLTD010000188.1 GCA_022510625.1 Lachnospiraceae bacterium | reverse complement strand
AATATTTGGAATCAAGCATAGCGGCTTTCCGTGCCATCAGAAGTTTTGTATTCCAAAAAGGTGCATATCCAAAGAGTTTTGATGCTGGCACATGGAAGGAGGAAGATTACGAAGATCCTGATTACAGGAGAGCGATGCGTAACGACTTCGAGGAATATTTAGAACTTCTCGCCACCGCAAATAACCAATATGCCAAGGCCCTGTATGACGCAATGCCATATGTTGAGTCAGAATACAACAACCTTGTCATTAACTCCCGCAATATGGAGCAAGCTATCAAACTTTTCAGGAAAAAGTTTGAGGAGGTCATGTTTGCCATCGAGTGGTATATGGACATCAACAAGACTTTGAAAAACTATCTTGTACCTTTACAAAGTCATAAGATTATTTTACCCGATGAAAGTAAAGTCTACCAAGATCTTATCTGTAATATCGGGATGGTTCATTGTCAAGCAGTGAATGCCATATGCGAAATATTTGAGATGGAGAGACCTTGGAACAAGAACCGTCCAGATGTTATAAAGATAGAGACATCCCAGACTACAAATGCAGAAAACGAACAACCACCGCAAGCAGCCATCCCAGATGATGTTATACAAGCGAAGAATGTTGACAGGCAACAGATTCCCTCTGAATTTGCCGACTATTTCACAGCCCCATTCAAAGGTATAGGCATGGGTAATATAGACAACTATGCAAGACTGGTTTCGAGCCTCACGGATGCGGCAAGAAAGAGGAGCGTCATTGAATACGCCAAGATAGCCCTCCTTATCTATAACAGTAATAAGATGATTCAGCGAAAGAAACCAAATACATTCAGTGAATGGTATCAATACTTCTGTAAAATTGTCGGCTGTGAATACAACCCATCATACAAGCCTTCTAAGCTGCCTATCACAAAAAGTCTGGAACAAGAGTTCCACTACATGTTAGACTAACCTGCCATAAGCAGGGGAATACCCGTACCATTCCCCTGTTATTCCCCTTCCATCTTCCCCTGCTGCGCCCGCAATGTATTGCTGTTCAATATGTTGCGGGCGTACCTCGTTTCCCCTTTTTATTTCCATGAATTTTTTGGAATAACTTTGCAGCCAGAATTTTAATTTCAAAAAATTATGGAGAACATTGTTATATTAAACGAGGAACAGTTCGAGGATATTATCTACAGAACCGTCAGCCGATGCCTCAATGAAAAGAATATCGGCAACATTGTTGAGAAGCCCGAAGATGAAGGTTTCTATGATCGTGACGAGATATGTGAGCTTTTGCACATTGCGTATCCTACTCTTTGGCGAATCGAGAAATCAGGCTTATTGAAAAGCCAGAAGGTTGGCCGTAAGAATCTCTACCCAAAGGCAGAAGTGAACTTGCTGATAAAGTCTGGAAAACTGGCAAAGTACAATCGAAAGTGATACGGTTATGGAGAACCATGTGCAAGGTATTAACAACGAACTGCAACAGATACAGGCAAATCTTGTCTCTGCTGCTGAATTGTCTGACGAAATTACAGGCGAAATGCTGCTGAAGAGACAGATTCGTGAGATTCCTACACTTGTAGAGCCATTGTTGCCTAAAGTGGGATTAGCCTGTCTTGCGGGTAGTTCTGATACAGGTAAATCTGCATTTCTTCGTCAGATGGTGATGTCTGTCACGGCAGGTCTGCCTTCCTTTCTTGGAATGAAGATTAACGTGACTCACCGATGTGCGTATTATATCTCTACGGAAGACGATGAGATTGCTACAGCCTATCTTCTTAGCCGTCAAAACACAGACCTTGATATTGCCCCAGCTGATTTGAAAGGCCTGAGATTCTTGTTCGAAAGCGAGAATGTTGTAGCGGAATTGGACAGGCGGCTGACCGCACATCCTGCCGATCTTATAGTGATAGACTGCTTCTCAGACCTATATACAGGTAGTATGAACGAAAGTAATCAGGTGCGGCTGTTTTTGAATCAATACTCCCGGTTGGCAAACAGGCATCAGTGTCTCATCATCTTTCTGCACCATTGTGGCAAGCGTACTGAAAACTTTATGCCGAGCAAGCATAACCTTCTTGGTAGCCAGGCATTCGAGGCAAAGATGCGACTGGTATTGGAACTTCGAAATGACGTGGCAGACAAGACGGTCAAGCACTTGTGCTGTGTCAAGGGAAATTATCTGTCTGCTGACTATAAGACGGAATCCATAAAGTTTAGATTTACAGAGAATCTTACTTTCATGGAAACAGGTGAGCGAGTACCGTTTGAAAACCTTGTGCCTATTTCAACCGACAACGAGACAAAATATGAGTATATCATGCAGCTGAAGGCAGAAGGATTAACTCTTGATCAAATTGCCCAGAAAGTCAAGTATAAGGATAAATCGGGCGTGTCGAAATTTATTGCAAGGTATGAAAAGATGAAAGGAATAACACATGGGTAATTACGATTATAACGCGCTGGTCAATGAAGTCGTCCGCAGAGGCATCAATATGTTTGAGTCTTTCGATGATTGGACGAAGGGCGCA
This sequence comes from Lachnospiraceae bacterium, assembly GCA_022510625.1. GTDB lineage: Bacteria > Bacillota > Clostridia > Lachnospirales > Lachnospiraceae > UBA3282. The sequence goes on along the minus strand of JAFLTD010000188.1, from coordinate 976 downwards.
CTTGCTCTTGCAGATCTTGGGGAGGATGGACGCTGCTTGTTTAAGGCAATCAGCAGTCTGAGTGATAAATACCGTGAGTCTGAGAATGACTATAAATTCAGTCATGCCCTTCGCACAAGAGGGAGCATCAGTATTGCCTCCTTCATCTATATGTGCAAGTGCCATAACATTGATACAACCAAGTTCTATGTAAAGGATTCGGTGCCACTTGTTCAAGACTTCCCTAAGGTAATGAAACGTGAGCCGATAAATACAGCCTGCATCGAGATACCAAAGGAGCATATGCGTAAAAGCCTTGTTGGAAATATGGATTCTGATTTTGTTTGCTTTCTGAAAACCTTGGTGGAGGATATTGACCGTGTTGCTGAAATAATCCAAGACTATCAGGTTGGGGCGACACCAGACCATCATGTCATCTATTGGTATATGGACCAAGGAGGACTCGTGCGCTATGGAAAAATCATGGCTTACGACAAGAACGGTCATCGTGAGCACTCTTTCTTTCCTAAAAGCATTCCCTGTGAACTTGCCAAACAAGGGTTGTTGCCATCCAGTTACACCATTAAAAAGACTCTGTTTGGAGAACATCTCCTTGCAAAGCCAGAGAATCATGCCAAGACCGTCGGTATAGTCGAAAGTGAGAAATCTGCTATCATTTGCTCACTTTGCATGCCTGATATATTATGGATGGCAACGGGTTCTATGAATAATATGCAACAAGAGAGGTTTGAGGCGGTCAAGAACCGAAAGGTTATTTTATACCCTGATACAGATGAGAAATCGGAGGCGTTCAAACGATGGGATGCCAAGGCGAAGGAACTAAATATGGCAGGGTGGAATATTCACACCAGCAATTATTTGGAAATGATGGCGACACCCGACCAGCGCAAGCAAAAGATTGACATTGCAGACCTCTTGATATATGATTTGCAAAATAGAAAGTTAAATACATCAAAAGTGGGCTGGCATAGATAAT
>JAFLTD010000187.1 GCA_022510625.1 Lachnospiraceae bacterium | reverse complement strand
CTGAGCTTGCCGTATGTAAGATCAATATCGACTCCGATATCCGTCTTGCTATGACGGGTCAAATCCGTAAATACTTTGCAGAGCATCCGGATCACTTTGATCCTCGTCAGTATCTGAAACCTGCCCGTCAGGCTGTTAAGGATATGGTTGCTCACAAGATTAAGAACGTTCTTGGTTCTGACGGTAAGGCATAAAGCAGTACATATTAACAAATAAAAGAAAGAACCCTTTCGAGCTGAGAGGGTTCTTTTTGTTTGATCAGATTTCTTCAATTGAAACGATAGACCACTTGCTGTTAATCTCGTCTATCGGTATTTGATTAATAATAACCTTTGCAAGTTTTTCTACTGCGTCCGGATGACATACCCGCATTTTGCAAATGAGCATATGATTTATACCATGCACCGTCTGTGTGCCACAGTATAACACAGGAATATAGTCAGCGCCTGCAAGATGAGAAAACACATCTGCAAATCCTGTTGCAACCTTTTCCGGAAGACTGCAAGGTTTTAAAACATCGAAATTAAATGTACCTGTCATAATAAATGCTCCTTTCTATTTATCCTGAGTTGATATAACTATATATATAGTACAATAATAAACATGCATTTACAACATAAATTTAAAAATACCTAAGTTTTAATTTTACTGACTGTATTTATCAAGAAATTCCCGTATCGTCTCATAATACGCTTCCGGGTCCTTATCTTGAGCCTGCGCATGCCCCGCGCCATCAATGATAAGAAGTTCATTTTCACAAGTGGCGGCATCGTGGAGGTCCTTTGACATCTGTACGGATATCATGGCATCCGCTGCACCATGGATAAAGAGTGTCGGAGTATTACTCTTCGCGACGGCATCAAGGGCGGATGCATCCATCAGATCGTAGCCGCCGCGAAGTCTTAGAACGAGACGGGCGGAGTCCACCAGCGGAAAAGCCGGAAGGTAGAACCATTCTTTCACCTTATCTCCGAACATAGAATATGCGTCCGTGTAGGAACTGTCTGCAACTACTGCCGCAACATGATCCGAAAGATCATCCTCACTCGTCATCATCAGTGCGGTGGCGGCGCCCATGGACTGTCCGTGAATCACGATGCAGGCGTCCTCGTCCTGTGACAGAATATAGTTGATCCAGAGATTGCAGTCATAGTGATCCGTCCATCCCATTCCGATAAAATCGCCTTCACTCTCGCCCTGACAACGCAGATCGGGAACGATCACACGGTATCCCTGCTCATGATACCAGCAGGCAAAAGGATACATTTCTTCTTTCCAGCCCGTGTAGCCGTGCAGTACGAGAGCCCATTTATGATTATTTGCATTGTCATCCTGTGAAATAAATTCTTTTGCAATCAGAGTATATCCGTCATCGGTCACAGCTGAAATTGTCTGTGAGTCTACTGCCTCCAGCCATTCATTGGTGTGATTCAGCGCTAATTGTCGGGTAACTTGAATATCAGATGTCTGCACCTGTGCTGCATAACTCTCATCCGTAATTCTCTGAAATGATTCCAGTTTCCGCATGAAAGACGGCACCAATGCGGCGCTTACCAGAAAATTGACCAAAATAAAATACAATACGACAAGCAGCAGTATTGTGATAAATAGAATTTTAAAGACTTTGCGCTTTCTCTTCACGTTCATCATATCCTTTGCAGAGTATGCTGTATCTTTATTTTACTATATATCAAATTTTCCTGCCAGTCGTATTGTACTGTTTAGATGTGCCACTTTTTGTGACTAATTCCAATTTTTAGTTATCGCTGTGCTCCTCGTTGATGTCCGGGAAAACGGAGAGCATCGGATCGATCTTCTTATTGCGAATAGTGCGATCCACATAGTTCTTCGTAATTTTCATAACAAGCGGAGACAGGCAAAGTACACCGATCAAGTTCGGCATAGCCATCAGTCCGTTGAAGGTGTCGGAGAGATCCCATGCAAGGCTCAGGTTCATTGTAGCTCCGATGAAAATAATGAGAACAAATACGATCTTATATGCAATCGTAGATTTTGTGCCGAATAAGTATTCCCACGCTTTGGAACCATAGTGACTCCAACCGAGAACAGTGGAGAAAGCAAACAGCAAAATCGCAAGAGCGATAAACATGGGACCGAAGGAACCGAAAATGGTGGCAAACGCCTCGCCAACCAACGCGGATCCGGCGGATTCGCTAAGAACAGCGCCGGTTTCCAGATCGACAAGACCGGAAGAGAGCACTGCAAATGCCGTCAGCGTGCAGACAACGATCGTGTCCGCAAACACTTCAAAAATACCCCACATACCCTGGCGAACAGGTTCTTTGACGTTGGAGTTGGAGTGTACCATAACGGAGGAACCTAAACCCGCTTCGTTAGAGAATACACCACGCTTCATACCCCATGTCAGAGCCATCTTGACACCGGAGCCGACGATACCGCCGCCGACAGCCTTCAAGCCGAATGCTCCCTTGAAGATAGCGGAGAATACTGCGCCTACCTGACCGATGTTTGCGAAGAAAATAACCAGAGCGCCAACTATGTACAGGATAGCCATAAAAGGAACCAGCTTCTCCGTAACGGAGGCAATTCTCTTAAGTCCGCCCACAATTACGAGTGCTGCCAGAATGACAAGCGCAATGCCTGTCACAAAGGTGGGAACCGAAAATGCAGCTTCCATGTTGGCAGCAATGGAATTTACCTGACTCATATTGCCGATACCGAAAGAAGCGAGCAGACAAAATCCGGAAAACAGTACGGCCAATACTGCACCGATTTGCTTGCAGCCTTTGTACGAACCAAGACCGTCTTTCAAGTAGTACATAGCACCGCCACACCATTCGCCCTGAGAATTCTTGCGGCGATAGTAGATACCGAGAACGTTCTCGGAATAGTTTGTCATCATGCCGAAGAAAGCAACAATCCACATCCAGAAAATTGCGCCGGGACCGCCGGAGATGAGCGCGCTGGCAACACCCACGATATTACCTGTACCGATCGTAGCGGCAAGCGCCGTACATAAGGACTGGAACTGAGAAATTGCTTTGTCGTCCTTGTCGGTATGCTTCGTGATGTGCCTGTCGCTGAAGATACCGCCTATTGTGTTTTTCCACCAGTGTCCGATGTGGGATAACTGGAAGAATTTAGTCAATAAGGTCATCAGAATACCTGTACCTACAAGGAGCACCAGCATGGGAATACCCCATACGAAGTTGTTGACAGCCCCGTTGACTTTCGTGACGAGATCCACGAATCCATTCATAATAGTTTCCTCCTTTGCCTGTTCCGTAAAAAAGCGCAGACATGCTGGATATGTCTACGCTGACATTTCGGAAATTATTTTCTTCTATAAATATAATGTATACCTACACTTTTCAAAGTATATCATACCTGTACCGGTATCGCAAGAGAAAATTGTATACATGGATATCAGGGCGTGACGAGCATGTTTGTAAATTAAAAAAGAGTATCTGCATTGCAAATACCCCTAAAAAGGGAGGATGCCAAGTAAAGAAATTCTTTACTTGGCATTTATTATGAAAAAGTTT
>JAFLTD010000186.1 GCA_022510625.1 Lachnospiraceae bacterium | reverse complement strand
TTTTTGTTTGGAATCGATGGAAGTGGAAAATCTACTATCTTAAAAATGTTAGAAAATAGTGGACTGGATAATACAGTGTATACATTATGCGGGACAAATGCCGTATTCGAAGAAGAACTGTACCAAGCGGAATGTAAGCTGCGCTTCTCCAGAGGGGACGTCTTCTCACACGAATTTAAACATTTACTTCATATTGGCAGTGTGATTTACAAGATGTTTGATACGATATTGCCTCTTTTAGATAATGGCAGGAACGTAATACTAGATAGATATGTTATCTGCATCAAATTGTTTACTGATCTTTTTCTGAATTCCTCATACAGTTGTCTATCAAGAGCTTTGAATTGCTTACCTGTTCCTGATTTGGGAATCTATCTTGATGTTGATATTGGTATCGCTATCCGAAGGATTGCAGAGAGAAGCAGAAGAACTGGAACACAGCCACATTATAGCGAGAGTATGGAATCATTAATAAAGAAAAAAGCAGGGTATGAGGCGATGATTCCCAACAAAAAGTATCCCATTTTGAGAGTAGATGCTGAGCAGAAAGTTGATAAAGTATACTCTTCAGTGCTTAAGATACTAAATGAGGTATGTGCTCCGCATAGCACAGCGAACCAAGTGTTCATATAATATTACCTGTACATTCCATAAAGGGGATATTTTAATGAAAATGATGCACCGGATGATTCTCTTCGATTTGGACGGGACATTGTTGACTTCTGACGGTACCGTATGCTCTGCAACAGCAAACATCATAAAATGTTGCAAACAAGAAGGGCATTATATAGGATATATTACTGCACGATCCCGATCCAAGAAAAACATCCGGCTGTTAGACGGGTTGCCGTGCGATTTTACTGCTTTCTATAATGGGGCGGTAATTTGTGCGGGGAATCAATTAATCGAGAGCAATGTACTGTCATACAAACAAGTAACCTCAATACTGCAAAGATTGAACAAGGATTTTCCAGATGTGACAATTGATGTACATCAGGAACCGTGGCATTTTTCAAGTATATGCAGTGAAATGTGCTATTATATGGATCTAGAAAAGGGAAAAGTGTGCAGTCTCACCCAATTGCCGGAGCATGATGTACAACGGATTCGGTTGAAATCAGAAAATCTTATGTCTATACCAATACAAAAATATATGACCCCAGAAAGTACATTTTACTATACAACATTTGGCGATGTAATAATTGGTCATAAAAATGCAAATAAAGGAACTGCAGCCAAGAGAGCGTCAGAAATTTTTCGCACACCTCTTGATCAGATGATAGCTTTTGGGGATGATATAAACGATATTGATATGCTGAAAATTGTTGGTACGGGTGTAGCTATGGGAAATGCCGTTCCTATCCTCAAAAAAATTGCCGATTATGTAACAAGAACAAACGATGAAAATGGTATTGCATTTTGGATCAATGAATATTTAGTCAAATATGGTCAGAGGTAAATATGGAAAACTTCTCAATAAAACTATTTATCTGCTTTTCTGCTAAGGATCGGTATGATATTGTGCAACCTGTTGTCTATCATCTTAAAAACTATGATATCCATGTTTGGTATGACAGATATGAAATGGTTATGGGAGATGACCGCATTGAAAAAAACCTTGGGGATGGGGCCAAACGATGCAGATATGCATTGATTATTCTATCCGCAAATACCATCAGCTCATTATGTGCAACAGAAGAAATTAAAATACTAGAATCAAGATACAACAGAGGAGAAGTCGTTATTTTTCCTGTATTATACGAATTAGAACCCAGCAACATTCCTCCTGAATTTGGATGGATCAAAAAGTTGATCTTCAAAGAAGTTGATCGTGCCACTGGCACTTTGGAAATATGCAACCATATAGCGTGCAGGATTACACAAGATATGTTGAGCTGTTGTAAGTATAGGACTATAAAGGAAATCGCATATGCTGACTTACCGCTTCCTAAATCAGTAAGTACCTTATTAAATAAATACATTCAAATAGATTATGCAAATCTAAACAGTAGGGTCGCTGTACTCTACGCTATTTACGTTATTATTGCGGAGTCCTGTGACCTGACAATGGTCCCACTATGCGAAGTGCCTACAAACGTGTTTGAGCGATTATTCGCAGAAACGCTCCTTAATCTGACAGTGGATTATAGAGAACTGTGGTTGCTGGAAAATTCGTTGTGCATATTAGTTAATTATTACTGTACATACTGCACAGAATCCAAAATATAGACGATTATTTTTGCCAACTCTTCTGTATCGATGCTGGATGTCAGTGAATCTATGCTTTTCTCCAAATATGGGTACTTGGTCAAGTTGCTTTTCATTGCGTTCCAAATTATTTCCGACCTCATCCCTGGGTATGCTATAGGTATAATTGTTTTGTGATTTTTCAAAGCAATTTCAAACTCTTCCTTAACTCCGCTGTTGGGGTTGGGAGCACATGGGTCATAGTCTCCAAAGACAAATATTGCCGAACCACATCCAGAAATAACATCTTCCCGCAGTTTCTTTTTATCTTCTGCAGATTTTTCTCCCATTCCAACGAAGGGTCTGACAATAATGTGTTTTTCTTTATCTTTAATTCCTTTCTTTGCAAGATACTCATTTGCATACCCAATGATATGCGTTCCAAAATGTCTGCCTATGCCGTTTATAATCCGATAATCGTTGGCCAAAAGATGCGAGGTAATGCTGCGAGACAAATTATGGGAATATTCTTCAATTTTTTGATCAAAAGAGCGGAACGCTCCAGAAATGAAAACTCTTTTGTTACGTATTCTGCTATTTAGCTCACTTAATACAAGGAGTATATCTGTATGCTCCTTTACAAGGAGGACACGAATGTGGTATCTGCGTTCTAAGTCATCAATGAAGTGACTAAAGTACGGGTTAGACCTGTTCTCCTTCATAATTGTGTAGTGATATGGCGCAGCTTCGCCCAGATATCTTGCAATCTCACTCAGGCAATCCATTACCAAATTATCCGCAAAGCTATATCCTATAAACAAGAAAGTGCTGGAAATCAATTCTCTCTTAAAAAACATCAGCATCATACGATGACTGTCTGCGTACTCTTCATAGTCTTTTTGGGTAGCAACAATACCATCAGGATTTTCTATATCGCCATTCATTTTATAGATGTTGATCCGTTTATTTAGCTCTACATTAGATAAATCCGCATCTCTAAACACTTTGTTGATTAAAACATTACGGTTCTTATAGTTAAGCTCTAAAACATTATCAAAGTTTGTAGTCCAAATATTTGTAAAACCGACATCAATGAGTTCATTGATTAGAGGGCTTCGAAAATCATTTTTATTAATAGTGTCGTTAATTCGCTTTCGAAGTTCGGATACTCCAAATTTATTTGCATAATATTGCGCAAGCTTGTAATAATTGGTTGATTCATCCAATATCGTTCCAAGTTCCTTAGCAAGAGGTTTAAATAAACTGTGCCAGGATGGATATCCTGCATTGACAGAAGCACCAGCGCCTACAAAAAGCGATATTCTTTCATCCAGTGCCTGACGCGTAAACTGATTTAGAAATTCCTCTTTCGTTAACGGCATATCATTTTCACATCCTTATG
>JAFLTD010000185.1 GCA_022510625.1 Lachnospiraceae bacterium | reverse complement strand
TATTATTTAGGGGGAAAGGTATCAATGAATATTTTCAAGTACTTGAAAGGGGTTTTGGAGGGTATGGTAAAAGTACGAATGATAAGTCCTAAAAAGAGTGTGAGCAGTTCGATTATTGGTAAACGCAAACTAGATTATAGCTACACCGGATTCATCTCATCCACAGCGCGCCCTCCTTTATCATCACCTAAATTAGAAGAGAATAGTGGTGTTAACAAGGATGTCAAAGCCGAGAAATGAAAAGCAAGTAAAAAGCAATATTTTAACATTGCTCGCACAATTTCAGAGGACACACTGGATTTTTACTCTTATATTTGTCAATCTTTCTGCTGTTTGGCTACCAATTCTTTATACATTCCTTGGTGTGCAATTGAAATTAGTAACTATTGTTGATCAATCGAGCCAATTTACGCCATTGGGCTCTGCCATAATGGCCGTGTTCCTCTTGATTATTTTTGGGGGAAATGGTGCACTTATCTATGATGAGAAAGTAAATGGGAAAAATTTGGAATTTAAAAAGCTGGAAGATGAGCTTTTAGAGCAGAAAGAAAGTGGCCTTGTACTGCGTGATTTGAATAGCAGTGCGAACGAAATCTGTGAAAGTAAATTATCAACTTTAACAGATCAACTGGATTTTTTCATTACACACTCTGAAGAAATACCACCTGTAATAATAAGCAACCCACGTAGACAACTTGATTCATTAGCGAAAGAACTATCTATCTGCTTAGCGGGTCTTCTGAAATTTCAAGAGCGAAGGCATGTCACTGAACTATTTACGAGCATTATCTACAGGTTTCCAGAAGAAAATGATAAGGATTGGCATTGGGCAACTACAGAGCGTGGATTGTCAATTTCTGGTTTGACAAGTCAGCAGGGTGGTAGAATGAGCACTTTCCAGTATCTGCTTCAGAGTAAGGGCCATAGTGTTTTTAAAAATAGCAAGCAAGTAGCGTTTGATGCTAATCAGTATATTCCGGATAACGAAGATGAGTATGACGAGGATGGAAAACTCAAAGGGTCTATTGCATGTTTTCAATTTGATATAAAGAAAAATAATAAAACAATCATTGAGTTTGTTGTCTCAATCACCTCGTATGCTCAACAATTTGTTCAAGGAATGACTGACGGAGATGAAGTAGTTAAAAATGTTAGGTACAATTTGGAAAGAGTTGTCATTCCCAATTACATTGTACGTGCAAAGATTGAGCTCTGTTTATTGTATATAAAGTATCTAAATGAAAGCAGATCCTCACAATAATGCTTCTGCGATGGACTATCCGAAAGTGATAGTCCATCTATTTTATTTTTTACAGGATAAGTACACCTGATACAATATCTGCACAGGCAACAGCCTGAATCAGAGTTGAGAGGTGTATTATGAATGGATGCAATAATGATCACAGACCTTTCTTCGCGTGTTTTAGATGCCATGAGAACGCGAGACCTCAAAGCAAAATCGATTCGTGAATTTGAGCGTTATGGACTCCGGCGGATTGTCTCACACTTTTCAGAACATGGGTGGATCAACTACTCCAAAGAAGCCGTATGGGCATTTGTTCTGCAGGGACGGTTAAAGACAGAGAGCGGCCAGCTGCCCGCATATCAGTGGGCACACACACGCCGCGCCGCAGTGTATCTTGAGCAGATGGCTGAGTGCGGTTCTATCCAAGAAGCTCCACTGCGAAAATGGGAAGCAGATCACAATCGTTTGTTCCGGTCCGTGCCGCAGGATGAGCTACCAGCTCAGGGTATGGAGATACTGATTTGCCAGGTTCGAAATGCTATAGCAAAGCTGGATTTATCTGAAAAAGCTAAGCAAAACTATCTCTATTGTGGCCTTGGCGCAGTTCTGAAATATTGTGATCTTGTGGGCGAATCAACTTATTCTAAAGATTTGCTGGATGCCTTTTTGGCAGATACGCGGGAAAAGTATTTATCCGGGGAAATCAAACGGGCTGCTTGGCAAAACATACGTAAATCAGTTTTTTGGATAGAAGAATACCAGAAAACAGGAGTTATTTCTCATCATAGGCTGACAAACACAGTGTTTGCGTATGCCAGTCCTGACTTTGAGCGATTGATTGGGGAATATGGTGCCTACATACGTTCTGCCGGTTACCTCAAAGAAAAGACCTGTTATGTTTATACCAACGCAGTGCGGGACTTTCTCCGGAGAATGGAATTATTGGGTCCAACTGAATATGATCAGCTTACACTGCGTAATGTCACTGACTGCATCAGCAAAACGGCAACGGAAGCTCCGTTAGGGATTTTTAATACGATGGTTGCTATGCGCTCCTTTGCACAATTTGTCTCCGAAATCCATCCTGAATTACCCAATATCACAGCGGCCCTGATTTGCACTCCGGCAAAGCGCAGACGTGTTTATATGGGGTACTCCGACGAAGATGCGCATAAAATTCTGGCCGTAATTGACCGGAAAACCGCACAAGGAAAACGAGACTTTGCTATGGTGATGCTTGCATACAGCACCGGACTGCGTGGCAGCGACATTGTGAATCTTAAATTTGAAAACATTGATTGGAAAGCTGGTGAAATTCGACTAACCCAAAAGAAAACCAATATCCCCTTAGCGTTTCCCCTTGATGTAACTGTGGGAAACGCAATCGCCGAATACATTTTAAAAGGGCGGCCTGAGTGTGATTCAGAGTACATTTTTGTGCGGATGATGCGCCCCTATACGAAACTGGGCAGTCTTTGGAGTACCATCGCAAGATATGCCCATACAGCACTGGGTGCCGACCGAAAAATGAACGGTCCCCACGCATTTCGAAGGGGAATGGGCAGACGGCTGCTGGAAGCTGGGATACCCTCCTCTATGATTTGTGACGTTTTAGGCCATGCGTCTGCAGCGTCCCTGCGGCAATACACAGCGTCCTCTTTAGAGTGCCTGAGACAGTGCGCGAGGACTATGGAATCTATTCCAGTGATGCAGGAGGAGCTGCTATGATGAAATATCCTCTAAACAGCAGTTTTTCTGGGAGAATCACTGATTTCGTTGACTACAAGCACAGCTTGGGCCACAACTATGAGGAGAGTTGCCGCATTCTATGGAAGTTCGATCTTTTTTGTTGCGACAAGTTTCCAAAGAAAAGCAGTTTTGACCGCGAAATAGCTATGGCATGGCTGGAAATGCGTGATACAGAAGGCAAAGCTGGGCACAGAAACCGCGTCATGGTCTTGCGTGAATTTGCCAAATACCTTAATGCCATCGGAGACACAGCTTATCTAATCCCCATCTCCATGACGACGAAAAGTCCAAGGTATATTCCTCATATCTTTACATCACGCGAAATAGCGGCGTTTTTCTATGGTGCGGATCATTTTATCCCGCACAAAGATGCACCAGCCAGACATCTTGTGGTACCCGTTTTCTATCGGCTGCTCTATTGCTGCGGGTTGCGTCCCGCTGAAGCTCGGCTGCTCCTCAAGGAAGACGTGGATCTGGTACGGGGTGTTCTCTATATCAAGGAGTCCAAAGGGCACAAAGATCGGGCCGTGGTTGTGGCTGACGATTTGCTCCAGTTAATGAGACGATATGCCAAAAAGGTTGCTGCTATTTACCCGGATTGCCCGTTTTTCTTTCCAAGGTATGATGGGATAGGAG
>JAFLTD010000184.1 GCA_022510625.1 Lachnospiraceae bacterium | reverse complement strand
CAAGACCTTTTCTGTCCTCAAACCAGAGCATAAGCGTCTTGACCGGAGACAGATAACCTGTTCCGAGACCGATACCCATGATAAAACCATAGCATATGTAGATACCGATCAGTGCCAGAGGGCTGTGTTGATGCTGGCCGCCGTAATAGATGAAAAATCCGGTGCCTGCCATACCGAGTGCAAAGCAGACCGCAGCGATCAGGGAGGACTTATGAATGTCTTTCTCCACCACATTTCCCAAGAATGCCGCCGACATTCCGAGGAAGAAGATCGCAAAGCTGAATGCCCATTCCGTTGCTCCCTTAGAGAAACCGATGTAATCGGCTATCTCCTGACTGAAAATTGACCAGCAGTAAACCGTACCGATACTGCAATGGAGCAGAAGTGCCGGAATAGCGGCACGTATCCATTTGTTTTCATTCGTTTTCATTGTGTCAAGTATCCTTTCTTTCTTGATAACCAAAATTCCAACGTAAAATTGGAAATTGTTGTTCCAAATAATTTTACTCCTAATAAAGGAAAATTTCAAACATTTTCACATTCGCAAATTGGTTGAATTGTGTTATGCTAGATATAGCGTGCAATACGGTATGCATCGTGAGAGAACAAGAGACGCTTGTTGTAAGGATTTATGGAGGTAGAAGATGGCAAGATTACTTTATCAGGGACACGGAAGTTTGCGGCTTACATCGGACGGCGGAACAGTTGTCTATATCGATCCGTATGCAGGAGACGGGTACGATAAACCGGCGGACCTGATTCTGGTGACACACCAGCACCATGATCACAATAAAATTGACCTTCCGGCTCACGCGAACGACTGTGAGATCATTCAGAATATGGATGCGCTAGGGGACGGAGAGTACCGGAAGTTTACCGTGAAAGATATTAATATAGAAGCAACGGAAGCCTACAACATGAATCATCCTAAACGCGAGTGTGTGGGCTATCTTGTCTCCGTGGACGGTCTGCTCATCTATTTTGCGGGGGATACCGCCAAGACAGAGCAGATGAAAACACTCGCGGACAGACAGATTGATTATGCTTTTCTGCCGATAGACGGCATCTTTACGATGAATGCTAAAGCCGCCGCGGAATGTGCAAGATTGATTCGGGCGAAGCATACCGTGCCGATCCATATGAGTCCCGGCAAACTGTTTGATTTAAAGAAGGCGGAGAAGTTTAATGCGGAGGGCGCCATGGTTGTGAAACCGGGTGAGGAAATTGAATTGTAACGGAGTAACAGATGGAGATCACAGTACAGCAATTAAAAGCGCTTGAAGAAGGCAGTTATCAGATTATTGACATACGTGACGAAGCGAAAGTTGCCCACGGTGTTATCCCCGGTGCCGTTCATGTGCCACAGGATGATATAGAGGAAAATGCGTCAGTGAATTTCGGCAAGAAGCTGATTATCTGCTGCAGCGTAGGTAAGATCAGCATCGATGTGGCGGAGCGGCTTTCGGAAAAAGGGTATGACGCAGTCAGCCTGTCTGGAGGCTACACTGCATGGCTGCTTGATAAGATACAGGAAGAAAAAGACAAGGAGATCAGCACAGAGGTTGAGCAGAGCATTAGAAAGAAGTTCAGGAAAAGCATTTGGTGCAAATTTACCAAGGCGATCAACCGGTATGAGCTGGTGAAAGAGGGGGACCGCATAGCGGTATGTATTTCGGGTGGCAAGGATTCCATGCTTATGGCGAAGCTCTTTCAGGAATTGAAGCTTCACAATAAGTTCCCCTTCGAAGTCAAATTCCTGGTGATGGATCCCGGGTACAGCCCCGCCAATCGGATGGTCATCACGGAGAATGCCAGAAAGCTGAATGTCCCGATCACGATCTTTGAATCCGACATATTCGACTCGGTCTACAACGTGGAGAAATCGCCCTGTTATTTATGTGCGAGAATGAGAAGAGGGCATTTGTATCACTATGCCAAGGAATTGGGGTGCAATAAGATTGCGCTGGGTCATCACTATGACGATGTGATTGAGACGATCCTGATGAGTATGCTGTACGGTGCGCAGGTACAGACCATGATGCCGAAGCTGCACAGCACCAATTTTGAAGGGATGGAGCTGATTCGCCCGATGTATCTGGTCAGGGAGGACGACATCAAGGCATGGCGGGATTACAATGGACTAAACTTTATCCAGTGTGCCTGCAAATTCACGGACACCTGCACTACATGCGATAACGAGGAGAACCGTTCCAAGCGCGTGGAAGTCAAAGAATTGATCAAAGAAATGAAGAAAACGAACCCATTTGTGGAAACAAATATATTTAAAAGTGTGGAGAACGTTCATGTTGATGCGGTGGTCGCGTACAAACTGGACGGAGTACGCCACAGCTTTTTGGATGAATATTAGGAGGTATAATAAATATGGAAGACTTTATCATAAAAGAGGAAACCTTCACACAATTCATGGAGGATACGGTGGAACCCTTTCTTGCCGGGCGCAGGAAAGAGTTACGGATTACTCGTGAAGCTGATAAAGAACTTTATTGCGTTTGCTATGATGCGGACGAACCAAAGGGAACCGTAGTCATTTCCCATGGCTTTACGGAGACTGCCGAAAAATATCCGGAACCGATCTATTACTTCGTAAAACACGGTTACAACGTCTGTCAGCCGGAACATTGCGGACATGGGCGCAGCTACCGGCTGGTGGAGGATCTGTCTCTGGTGTATGTTGACCGCTATGAGCGCTATGTGACCGATCTGCTTGCCGCGGCAGAGGCGGCAAAACAGGCGCATCCGCAGCTGCCGTTGTTTCTGTTCGGGCATTCCATGGGCGGTGGAATTGCCGCTGCAGCCCTTTCCCGACAGCCGGAGTTGTTTACGGGGGCTGTGCTGTCTTCACCCATGATTCAACCGCTTACGGGGACTACTCCCTGGCCTGTGGCTAAGTTTCTTGCAAAGCTCTTATGCTGCATGGGAAAGGCGAAACAGTACGTGCCGGGTGGTCATGCCTTTGACGGCAAAGAGCGCTTCGAGGACAGCGCTTCCACCAGCCGGGAACGGTTTGCCTACTATCAGAAAAAACGCAACGCCGAACCTCTTTTTCAGATGAATGCGGCATCCTGCGGATGGCTGAACGAAACGGCAAGACTGAATCGTTACCTGATGAGCACCGGCTGGAAGCATATACAAACGCCGCTTCTCATATTCCAGGCGCAGGACGATACTTTCGTATCTTCCGCGGCGCAGGACCGGTTCGCGGAAAAAGTGAAAGCGGCGGGGAAAGTGTCTGTAGAGAAGATCCGTGTTGACGGCACAAAGCATGAGATCTTCAATTCGGATGACAAGGTACTGCAGAATTACTGGAGGGAAATTTTGACGTTTTTGGGGAAAGAAGTAAGTTTATAGAAAATTTAGAACTTGCAAACCCTGCAAATCCGGGGTTTGCAATTAATTTCAGAAAAAATTAGCACTCACCTCTTGACAGTGCTAATAATAAGTCGTATTGTTATATTACAAATAGAACAACGAACGTATAAATCAATTGCATATGGTTTATCATTCTATCATATGACTTTTCCATTGAGGAACAGGAGGCATGAGCATATGAACTTAACGAAATTCACCCAGAAATCCATACAGGCAGTACAGGAGTGTGAGAAACTGGCATACGAATACGGCAATCAGGAGATTGAGCAGGAGCATTTGCTCT
>JAFLTD010000183.1:2632-3698 GCA_022510625.1 Lachnospiraceae bacterium | reverse complement strand
AAGCCTTTCATACTGTCATTTTGCGTCGATTACACAGACTTTTCAGCGGTCTCGTATTACCCGGACTTGAAAAGTTAACCCCTCCACTGAATCAATCAGTGGAGGGGTTAACTTTTCCATTTCCTTCTAAATCATCCCACAACGACATCTGATCAAGCCCAAACTCTTTTTCAATATCGTTTCTTATTTTCAACGCTGCTATACTGTCCTTTGATTCTATGGTAAATTCTATTGCTACAACCTTTCTTCCTTGCTTCACTTCATCAAAGGAAACCGTCTTATCACTAAACTGATTTATTTCGGCAATAGAGGGAACTAACACACGGCGCTTAAAATCACGATATTCTTTATATTTTTCTCCATCTAACAGTTTCTTTAATTCATCGACTGTATATTTTCTTTTATAAAGTTCTAATTCGTGATAATGAATACTTTTGACTAACTCATAAAGCCGGATTGAATATTTACTCTTGAAGTGAAGCGTCCATATAATTTCATATTGTGTGAAGTTCTGCTTCAGCTGGAGCAGAAATGGCATCATATCCCGATCAAGCCTGATTTTAACGATGCCGTCGTTTTTATTTATGTACGGTTTCTCAATCCACCGAATCAGTGTTTCTTCATTCTCATCTATTGTTATCCAAAGGCTTTTATCCGCAATTTCCTTAATAGCCGCTTTTAAGTCTCTGTAATTCTTCCCATTCTCATAATCAATCCCACAGGCTTTACAAAAATCCACTATATTAAAGTCATATAACTTAAAATCTTCATCAAACGGAGTGATCTGTGAAATAAGGCATAATAGGATCTTTTGCTGTTGCAAAGTAAGACTAAATCTGCTTTTTTGTATTAAATCATTCGATTTTGTAACGGTTTTATTCCGCAACTCCAAATATCTATTATCTTTCATCCAAACCACCCACAAGTAACTATATACTATTGTGTCGCACCTGTCAACGGTGTCACAATATAGTACTTTTTGTCACATTGATAGTTGCCTATATTTTACAACCGTACCAAATGTCACCGTAGTCCGTACCAAATGTCACCGTAGTCCGTACCAAAT
>JAFLTD010000183.1:0-2532 GCA_022510625.1 Lachnospiraceae bacterium | reverse complement strand
ATGTCACCGTAGTCCGTACCAAATGTCACCGTAGTCCGTACCAAATGTCACCGTAAAGCGGCCCATACCTTATAATAAGAAATATAAGAAATATAAGAAACTCTTAGAAAGAGACGGCGTGCCGACAGAGAGATAAATGGGTTGATTTAGCCTAAGAAATATGGTACAATAAAAAGGACAGAATACAGTACATAATACGAAAAAGGGGTGTATTGAATGATAGCGATTAACTTTACAACGGCCCGAAGCCGACTTAAAGACTTTTGCGATAAGGTAACAGACGAGGCTGAGACGGTGATTGTAACCAGGAAGGCCGAAAAGAACGTAGTGATTATCAGTGCGGAGCGATACAACGAGCTGGAGAAGGCCGAGAGGAACGCTGCCTATCTTGGAAAGCTGGAAAGGGGACTTGCTCAGATCCGTGCCGGCCAGGGTATCGTAAAAACGATGGAGGAGCTGGAGGCGATGGCGGAAGATGGCGTATAATATCATCTTTTCGCCTGAAGCCTGGGCTGACTATCTTTACTGGCAGACAGAGGATAAAAAGACATTGAAACGGATAAACAAATTGCTCCAGGAGTTGCAACGGAATGGAGCTGTACGGGGGCTTGGCAAAGCAGAGTTGCTACGTCATATCAATGGCATGAGCAAGCGTATTGACGACAAGAACCGGCTGACCTACACAATAGAGGGCGAGAGTCTTATGATCCTGTCATGTAGGGGCCACTATGAAGATTGAACGGAGGAACATCATGGATTTTTGTGAAGATCTTATTGCTCAGATTCGGCTACCAGACCCAGCAGACGCCGATCCGTACCCTCGGCTACTTCTGGATGGCCGGGGTATCCACGCCGGGGAGGGCTTTACCGCCCTGTTCCCGGATGGCTGGCATGATATTACCTTGGAGGTCAAGTGGAAGCCGACTGGTCCCGGCTGCTGGTACGTTTCCACACCTGGCTTTAAGGACGTTTGTCCGATTGGGCTTTTTGTCAAAGTATAAAGGAATCCCCGGCCATTAAGATATGGCCGGGGATATATCTTTCTATATATCTATAAATACAGAAAAATATTTTTATAGATTTCTTTTTTTCTGTATTGCTAGATTTATATATTTATAGTAAAATATATGTATAGAAAAATATTTTTGTATATTTTTAGAAAAGGAGCGTGAAAAATGTGATTATGGCAGTAGCCAATCAAAAGGGCGGCGTGGGTAAGACCACCACGGCCCAGGCCATGGCTGCGGGATTAGCGGAGAGAGGATACAAGGTGCTTGGCATCGACCTCGACCCCCAGGGGAACTTCTCAACGGCCTGTGGAGCAGAGAACTACCATGTGCCAACGATCTATGAGGTGATGAAGCGGGGAGCCACTATCCAGGAGGCAGTGCAGCACACGAAGGGCGGTTATGATATTGTTCCGGCAAATATCATGCTGGCTGGAGCAGAGCAGGAACTGTCCCAGACCGGGAAGGAGCATCGGCTGAAGGAGGCCGTGGCCCCGATCGCCGGCGACTATGATTTTATCGTGATCGATACGCCGCCCTCCCTGGGTGTGCTGACGGTGAACGCCTTTACCTGTGCCACAGACATTCTGATCCCCACTACGGCTGGGATTTTTGCGACGGCGGGGATCTCCCAGCTCAATGAGACGGTTACCAGCGTCCAGAAGTATTGCAATCCTGGGGTGAAGATCCGGGGCATTCTCTTTACCAGGTTCAATCCAAGGGCCAATATCAGCCGACAGATCAAGGAGCTGGCGGAGCAGTTGAGTAAGTATATCTCGGCGCCGATCTACAAGACCTATATCCGAGCTGCGGTGGCCGTGGAGGAGGCCCAGGCGAACCGGGCTGATATATTTGACTATGCTGGAAAGTCTACCGTGGCAGAGGACTACAGATCCTTTATTGAGGAATTTTTGAAGGAGGTTAATGCGTGATGGCCGGAAAACCGAAGTTTGACCAGGAGGCAGCGTTCAAGTCTATTATTGGGCAGGGCCGGGAGCCGGTGGAGGACTCTGCGGAGCAACCTGCGCCAAGGAGCAAATATAAAGATCGGGTGCAGCGATCGTACTTCCTGGACCGAGATGTAGATAAAGCGTTGAGAAGGATGGCCCTGGAGGAGGAAAAGACTTTGACAGAGGCAGTTAATGATGTATTGAGAAAAGGATTAGAGAAGTATTTCTAAGTGTCGGTAGCGGACAACAGACAGAGGAGACGGCCCAAGGAGGACAGAGAAACAAAGAAGCGGGTGGAGCCTGTCGGTGTTGCCCAGTCTTTATGAGGACATCCAGAAAATTGCCTATGTACAGCGGCGGAGCCTTAGTGATTTGATTGGAGAGCAGATGTAACTATGTAGAAGCGGGTATAAAACCAAACTCAGAGAGCATGAATTTGGCATTATAAATAAAAAAATGGTTGACACAATCAATTTAATGGGTTATTATATACAATACAAAACAAAAGGCCAAAAGTCTATTTGTTATGAAAACAACCACCGCAACAGGGCATGACAAGACAGCCCGTCTTACGG
>JAFLTD010000182.1 GCA_022510625.1 Lachnospiraceae bacterium | reverse complement strand
CAGTTACCGCCATAGATACGAATAGCATCCATATTCCTTACCTCGAATCTAAAAAATATGACCTATTCTATCTATATGGCTTTTGAAATGAAAGTTATCTTGTCCCTATAAATCTTTGAGCCGGATACCCCTCGCCACGCTTAAGACCAAACCGATTTCTATGAGCAAGAACATCACCGACGATCCTCCGTAACTGATGAACGGCAGGGATATTCCGGTATTGGGAATGGTATTGGTTACAACTGCGATATTCAGAATGACCTGTATGGCAATGTGTCCCAGAACACCTACCACGAGGAGCGCGCCGAACAGATCGGGCGCATTGTTCGCAACTACCATAAACCGCCAGATCAGCATAACAAACATGATAATCACAGCAAATCCGCCGAACAATCCAAGTTCTTCACAGATAATGGAGAAAATCATATCATTCTGCGCCTCAGGCAAAAAACCGAGCTTCTGCATACTTGCGCCGAGCCCTTTGCCAAGCACGCCGCCGGAACCGATGGCATACAGCGCCTGTATCGTCTGAAAACCTTTGCTGCTGGCATAAGCCTCCGGATCAAGCCACGCCAGAATACGTGCACCCCTGAAATTCATCTGATCGATGTCAACCTGTGTCGCCGCCGACTGAACAATCGCAAAAACGACCGCTGCGGCACCCGCTATCGTCGCCAATCCGAGAAGAATAAACCTCTTATAGTCGGGACATGACACGAAGAGCATCAGTGCCGCGATACCGACAACGATGATCGCCGAACTCAAATTATCCGTAATTTTCCACAGCATCAGCGCAATCGGCATGGGAACAAGCATAACCATCCAAAACCCTTTGCGGGACCGTATCTGCTTGCCCATGGTACAGACCATGCTCGACAGGAAAAGGATCATGGCCAGTTTCGCCACCTCCGCAGGCTGCAGGGTGAGCGGTCCTATGGGCAGCCACCGTTTCGCACCGTGTGACTCAATCCCGAAGGGTATGATCAGCAAAATAAGCACCACCGATACGATGTATCCGAGCACGGCGAACCGCTCCCAGAAATGATAGGGAACATTCGCCACAAATATCATGGCAACCAGTCCCAATATGGTTGCAAACAACTGCTTCTTGAGATAATATGTAGAGTCCCCGAAATCCAGATTCGCCTCATAGGAACTTGTGGAAAACACCATGATCAATCCGAATCCCAACAGGAACAGTACAATAAACAGCAAACTGTAATCCATAAAGTTTTCACTATTCTGTTGTCTTCCTCGAGCAGAATTTCTCTGTGCCACCTGCTTAAATTTCCTCCAATTGATTTACAAGTTCTTTAAAAAGTTTTCCTCTGACTTCATAATTGGGGAACATCCCCCAGCTTGCACACGCGGGGGAAAGCAACACCGCATCCCCGTCCCCGGCCTGCCGCACACATATCCCAAACGCCTCTTCAAAACTGTCCGCAAGAACAATATTCTCTACGCCGTGTCTCTTGGCACACTCCGCAATCTTCTCCCTCGTCTGACCGATGAGCACGAGACACTTCACTTTGCCGTCAAAGGCTTCAATCCAATCATCATACTCACTCTGCTTGTCGTAGCCGCCGCCGATCAGAACCGTAGGTCTGTTCATGGCCCTAATGCCTTGGATTGCCGCATCGGGATTTGTTCCCTTTGAATCGTTATAATAATCCACACCCCGTTTGGTAGCCACAAACTCGATTCTGTGTTCCACAGCCTTGAACTGTCTGACCACTGACAAGATCGTTTCCATGGGTACTCCCATAGCCTGCGTTACCGCAATTGCCGCCATCACATTCTCCACGTTGCAGATACCTACCAGATTCATGTCGTGAATATTCATGAGGCGTGTCACTTCACCCTCTCTCGCCTGATAGATTTCTTCTCCATCCAGGTAGAAACCCTCGGTCAACCTGCGCGCAGATGAGAACCACACAACACGGGCGGGACATCTGTCACCGAAAGACCTCGTATAATCATTCTCATAGTTGAGCACACAAGTCTGCTCCTTTGTCTGATTTCTCGCAATTGCTTCCTTGGCTGCCGCATAGTTCTCCATCGTGTGGTGTCTGTTCAGATGATCCGGTGTGACATTTAAGATTGCCGACACCTCCGGTCTGAACTTCTCGACAGTCTCCAGTTGAAAGCTGCTGATTTCCGCCACTGTCACAGTGTCCTCCGTGGCATCAAGCGCTGTCAGCGTGTACGGATTTCCGATATTGCCCACCACGTCCACATCGCTGCAGCAGGCCGCCATGATCTCGCCCACCAGCGTTGTGGTAGTCGTCTTGCCGTTGGTACCGGTAATGCCGATCACTCTGCCCTTGCCGAGTCTGTATGCCAACTCTATCTCTCCCCAGATTGCGATACCCCGCTCCCGAAATCCGTTCACAAACTCAGTATCCGTAGGCACCCCCGGACTGAGCACCACCAGGGAAACCGACTCTGCAATCTCCGCCTTGAGCTCTCCCAACACCACTTCCGCATCCGTACCCTGCGCAAATTTTGTTTTGATCTCCGCCGGATCCAGCTTATCGTTGGCGTCGAACAGCACAGGTACCGCCCCCACATGACAAAGCGCCTCGACCGCACCGATTCCGCTGATTCCCGATCCGACAACCAGTACCTTCCTTCCTCGCATATCCTTAACATCCATAGTCTTCGTCTTCCATATCCTTCCAGCCTTTTTATACTCCCATCAGCGCCACAAGACACAGCAGCGCCGTCACAATGGAAAATACGGCAACCACTCTTGTCTCTGCCCAGCCGCACAATTCAAAATGATGATGGATCGGCGCCATCTTAAAGATGCGCTTGCCTCCCGTCATCTTAAAGTATGTAACCTGTATGATTACGGACAATACTTCTATCATGTAAATAAATCCTACGATCACAATAAACAAGGGCATCTGCATCATATAGGCGGCAGCCGCCACAAAACCGCCCAGTGCAAGGGAACCCGTGTCTCCCATGAACACACTGGCCGGATATACGTTGAACAAAAGGAACCCGAGAAGTGCACCTACCACCGCACAGGTAATCGGCTCAATTCCGCTTCCCGTTCCGATTGCAACCACACTGAAAAAAGTTGCCACAAGAACCGTTACAGAACTTGCCAGCCCGTCTAATCCGTCGGTAAAATTCGTGCCGTTGACGGTACCGATCACGATAAAGAACAGAATCGGAATGTTCATCCGTCCGAAATCCAGCAATACACCGTCGAGAAACGGCACTTTCATGGCCAGCGAAACATCGGTGTAACGCAGCAGATAGAAAGTAAACACACCTGTCACGACAATCTGCAGCGCAAACTTCTGCCACGCCCTAAGCCCCATAGAGCGTCTCAGTACAACTTTAATATAATCGTCCATAAAACCGATCAGTCCGAACCCAAGTGTAAGGAACAAAATCGGGATGATCTTCGGGTAATATTTCACAAAGAAAAGAGAGGTGATTACTACGCTGATCAGGATCAAAATTCCGCCCATTGTCGGTGTGCCGTTCTTCTTCAGGTGGCTTTCAGGTCCTTCTTCCCTGACCGTCTGCCCTACCTTAAGTCTTCGCAAAAAAGGAATCACCAGAGGACCCAGCACAACACTGATTGCAAATGATATCATCACAGACAATAAAATCGTTGAATTCATAATCCCTCCACTTAAAACAGTACACCTCAAGAACAGCTTGCTGTTCTTTTAGACGTAACTTAGAATTTCTTAAGCATTGTATTTTAATGCTTTAGAAATTCTTTACGTCTTATTATAGTTCATTTCCTCCAAATATGGAAGAATGTT
>JAFLTD010000181.1:1305-3811 GCA_022510625.1 Lachnospiraceae bacterium | reverse complement strand
ACCAGACCGCGATTATTACCAAATTGCGAGGTGAGTACCTCGCTGCTCTCAAAACATCGGCTGATAATATCCTGATCATTCGTGAAATTGACTTTCCCGCCAAGACGCACATAGGTCATAGTTTCCTGATCGCAGACACAAAGCTGGATATACGGATGCGCGATAAGCTCTGCATAGGATGTATAGAATACCACGGTGTCGAAATACAACACGCCATCATCCGCGAATTTGAACTCGATGGGCCTGACTTGGGCATTTCCATCAAGGCCAACCGTCGCGGCATATTGCAGCGGGAAGCGATCAAAAACCTTCGTGACAACACTCAAGCCGTCGTCAAAATCAAGCGACTTGAAGAACTCCAAATTTGTCATATCCGCCTCTTGTTCTTCTGCCAGCGCGGGCATGGTCAATATCATCAACACACAGAAAACCGCAAACAGCTTTCTCATGTTCATCTGGTCATGCCTCCTGCCCAAGCAGCCCAGTGATGGCTTCGCCAATATCTCCGTCAATGCAAATGGATTGCCGCAAAATTTGCTCCGGGCAGAAGGCTTCCCCGAGATTGATGCAGGCATAGGTCGCCTTGGGATTCTGCGCGGTCATCTGCCAGAATGGGTACTTGATGATCACCGGGGTGTTGTAGCCGACGCCCAATTCCAAATACAGCACCCGCGCGTTTTCCGTTGCCCGCAGGAAGCTCTCATACCGCTCTGCCGCCTTGTGCCAGCCCTCGTCCTCCACAAAGCGATTGTCCGAGCGCAGATTCATGGTCATGGGCTTGCCACAACGAGGACACATGGGCAGCAGCTCCGAGGGCACCCGCATCTCCCGCTGCTTTGCCATCATTTGCAGGATGGTCGTTTCGTTCTCGAACGTTTCCTTGCAGCACGGCTCGCTGCACTGGAACAGGCCGTAATCCCCCTGCGTGTAGAAAAGCCGCTGCTTATCAAACCCGGCCTTCTGGAAACAGTGATCCACGTTGGTGGTAATGACAAAATAGTTCTTATCTTTCACCAGTTCAAGAAGCTGCTGATAAACGGGCTTAGGCGCATCCATGTACCGATTGACATAGATGTATCTGCTCCAGTAGGCCCAGTGTTCTTCCGGGGTATTGTACGGATAGAAGCCGCCCGTGTACATGTCCTGATAGCCGTACTTTTTCGCAAAATCCGCGAAATGCTTCTGGAACCGCTCGCCCGTGTAGACAAATCCCGCCGAGGTGGAAAGCCCCGCGCCCGCGCCGATTACGACGGCTTCCGCGTCATGCAGAGCTTTCGTGAGCCGATCAATCTGCACTGAGTAGCTTTCGGTAGATCTGCAAATCCTGATCCTTGAAGACATTGAAGATGACCTCCATTGAGCTGCCAGTCTGCGCTTTGTATGCCCTGACCGTTTCAACCGCGATGCTTGCTGCCAGTTCATTCGGAAAGTGAAATTCCCCGGTCGAGATGCAGCAGAACGCGATGCTTTTCACATCGTTTTTCTCCGCCAGTTCCAAGCAGGAACGGTAGCACGACGCCAACAACACCTTGTCCTGCAACGTGACAGAACCACGGATGATCGGGCCGACCGTGTGAAGCACATACTTGCATGGAAGATTATAGGCTGGCGTAATCTTCGCTCGTCCCGTCGGTTCCTCATGGCCCTGCGCTTCCATCTGCCTTGCGCACTCCAGCCGGAGCTGTACGCCTGCATAGGTATGGATGCAGTTGTCGATGCAACCGTGACAGGGGGCATAGCACCCGGTCATGCCGCTGTTGGCGGCGTTGACAATGGCGTCGCAGCGCAGCGTGGTGATGTCGCCCTGCCAGAGATAGATTCCCTCGGACACAGGCGACAGGTCTGCCAGCTCCGTGACGCCCTTTGCGCTGATTTCTTCCCGCAGGTATTCATCCTGCACATCAAGGAAAGCTCGGTCAATGGCCACCGGCATACGGACATTCATCAACGAACGGAGCAGCCGCCTTTGCTCCCCGTCGTCCTGTGGGATGCCCATGTTTTGATACCGGGGCTGCTCGTCCAGCAAATACCGGATCAGAAAGGCCCGTCGCTGCTGTTGCATCATGCTCTCACCGTCAATCAATAATCTTGCTCCTGTTCGCTTTTCGCGGTTTAGGCTGGGGATAATCCCCGTCGCAGTAACCCAACGCAACAAAGCACCGGGCGACATAGTTCTCCGGCACACCCCATGCCGCGCACAGCGCCGCGCCCGCTTCGTTATCGAAGGTTTCTTCCCCTCGGGCAACGATGCAGGAGGATATACCCAGCCCTGCCGCCATCAGCACCATATTCTCAGCGCAGCAGAAAGCATCCGGAATGCTATACAGGAAATTCTTCTGCGCAAAGATCACGCATACCGTCGGCGCTCCATAAAAGCCGCTTGGGATGGATGGATCGTCAATGACGCTGGGCTGCTCCTTCGAGACATACCGTCCTGACAGATTGCTCCTGTCAAAATGGGCAAGGTTCATCCGTCCGAGCTTTTCAATGAGCGCCCTGTCCCGGA
>JAFLTD010000181.1:0-1205 GCA_022510625.1 Lachnospiraceae bacterium | reverse complement strand
CGTTCGCCACCTTGCTGTTCTGCACCCGGCGGCAAGCGTAGAGGTCGCCGTTGGGGAGGATGGTCAGGTGACAGTTGCCGCAATTGCACCCGCCGTAGATCATGCCTACCTCGGCTGTCGCGGGAATGGTGAAGCTGCCCGTCTCATACTCGTACAGCGTCCACAGGTGATCCTTCTTGTTGAAATAGGTTCTGCACCCAAGCGCCTCATACGCCTTGAATTTCCTGTCACATTCGGCCAGCAGTTCCCGGTAGCGCATCGGCTCCATGCCCGTGTCCTTCTCCTCGCTGGTCGGACAATAGCGGGCAAAGGCGAAAATATCCACATTGTGCATGACGATCAGATCAATGATCTTTGGAATTTCGTCGATGTTCACATCCGAGACGGTGGTCATGATGACGCAGCGGATGCCCGCTCGCCTGATGCAACTGATCTTTTCCAGCGTGATGTCAAAGGAACCGGGCTTGCGGAACCAGTCATGCGTCTCCCGCAGTCCGTCGAGGGAGAGCTGGTATTTCTGACAGCCGTATTCCTTGAGCTTCCGGCACACCTCATCGTTCAGGTGGAACGGATTGCCGAGAATCGTAAAGGGAATGTCGTGCGCCTTGAGCAGCTCCAGCAGCTTCCAGAAATCCGGGTGCAGGATAGGATCGCCGCCTGTGATATAGAAATACGGCAGACGATCATACATTTCGCAGAAGTCCAGACAGTTATAGAAGGTATTCTCGATTTGCGGCCATGTCATGGCATCGGGCTTTTTGCAGTGATCCTCCGAGAAGATATAGCAATGCTTGCACCGCTGGTCGCACTCGTCCGTGATGTGCCATTGAAAAGCGAAATACTGCTTCATCCTGTCCACCTCTGCGTCTATGTCAATCGGTCGTACCGTGGAATCATCGGGTGTTCCCGGCGAGTGAACCCACCGGGAACAGGATTGGAATAAGGAACCATTACTTGTCGCCAGCGCCACAGGAAGCACCGCAAGCAGCGGGCTTCTCTTCGGGCTTGGCAGCACCACAGGCAGCGGGAGCCTCGGCGGGCTTGTCCGCAGCGCCACAAGCGGCAGGCTTCTCAGCGGGCTTATCCGCAGCGCCGCAGGCAGAACCGCAAGCGGAAGCAACCTTGTCCTCAGTCCATCCGGCCAGATTGGAAAGAGCCATGTTCGTGTCCTCCTTTCCTATTCAGAGATATAGAAATCTCCGTAT
>JAFLTD010000180.1 GCA_022510625.1 Lachnospiraceae bacterium | reverse complement strand
AAGTATGGGCATCACAGTAGAAGAGTAATGGAGGATTTGATATGAAACATGGTAAGAAGTATGCAGATGCGGCTAAGCTTGTAGACCGTACAATTCAGTACGACACGGCTGAGGCAATCGCATTGGTTAAGAAGACGGCAACAGCTAAATTTGATGAGACTGTGGAAGTCCATATTAGAACAGGTTGTGACGGACGTCACGCAGAGCAGCAGATCCGTGGCGCGGTTGTACTGCCCAACGGAACAGGTAAGACAGTGAGAGTGCTGGTATTTGCCAAAGGTGATAAGGTGGCTGAGGCTGAGGCAGCAGGTGCCGATCATGTAGGCGGCGAGGAGTTGATCCCCAAGATTCAGAACGACGGATGGCTTGATTTCGATGTAGTAGTTGCGACACCTGATATGATGGGTGTTGTAGGTCGTCTCGGTAAGGTTCTCGGTCCTAAGGGATTGATGCCTAACCCGAAAGCGGGAACGGTAACGATGGACGTTACCAAGGCTGTCAATGATATCAAAGCCGGTAAAATTGAGTACAGACTGGATAAGGCTAATATCATCCACGTTCCGGTTGGCAAGGTTTCCTTTGATGAGGCGAAGCTGCAGGAGAATTTCGATGCGTTGATGGAAGCAATCGTTAAGGCAAGACCGTCGGCGTTGAAGGGTCAGTATTTGAGAAGCATCACACTGGCAACCACGATGGGCCCCGGTGTGAAAGTAAACACGGCTAAATACTAATAGATCGTGAGACGAGATAAGTTCATATACTATGAAACAATAAAGGCGGTGCGAGATATACGCGCTGCTTTTTTTGTGTTATAATGAATTCATGAGTAAGAAGAAAAACAGACGGAGAGGGAAAAACAAAATAGGAATGCGGCATAGCTTTCTGCAACCGTTCCTCGTAACATTCTGCGTGGTGACGGTGGCGGGGATTGCCGGACTGGCAGCGTATCAATGGATCGTAGAGCCGGCTAAATCGGCTGACATCAGTCATTTTCAGTTGACAAGGGAGATTATAGAGAGTGGGGATGTTGAGGCGGAGGAGGTTCAAATTGAGGAGATTCTGGCTGTCAACAACAAATATTCGGATGTGTTGAGTGACCCCGATTATATGGTGGAGAACAATATCTATGCGAAGGATGCGGTCAGTTCCGAACAGGTGACGATTACTTTTGCGGGCGATATCCTGTTTGATGAGAATTATGCCGTTATGGCCGGTGTGGCGCAAAGCGGCGGAGATATCGCAGCCGGGATTTCTCCTGATTTGATCAGTGAAATGAAAAGTGCCGATATCATGATGCTCAACAATGAGTTTCCTTATTCGGACAGGGGTGAGCCACTTGAGGATAAGCAGTTTACCTTCCGGGCGAAGACGTCTGCGGCATCCTATTTAAACGATCTGGGTGTGGACATCGTGTCACTGGCCAACAATCATGCTTACGATTACGGCGAAAATGCTTTTTTGGACACGATGGAAACGCTGGAGAATGCGGGGATTGTCTATGTTGGCGCCGGGCGTAATCTCGAGGAGGCGCGCAGACCGGTCTACTATATTATCAACAATGTTAAAATAGCTATCGTGTCCGCGACGCAGATTGAGCGGCTGGATAATCCGGATACGAAGGGTGCGACGGATTCATCCCCGGGAGTTTTCCGGTGCTGGAACGGCGATAATCTTCTGGAGACCGTTCGGGATGCCGGGGAGAACAGCGATTTCGTGATCGCCTATCTCCACTGGGGCACGGAGAATGTGGAGGACATCGACTGGGCACAGGAAAAACAGGCTGCAGAGGTGGCGGAAGCGGGAGCTGACCTGATCATCGGTGACCATCCCCACTGTCTTCAACAGATCAATATCGTGAAGGGAGTGCCGGTGATATACAGTCTCGGCAATTTCTGGTTCAATTCCAAGACGCTGGATACCGGTATGGTCAAGGTCACGCTGAATGAGAGCGGGCTACAGAGTTATCAGTTCATTCCGTGTCGGCAGAGCGGCAGCAAAACGACGCTTGTACAGGGAGAAGAGAAAAAGAGTGTGCTCGACTACATGAGGAGCATATCCGCCGGCGTGCAAATTGACGACGAGGGATATGTGACATGGTAGGGCGCTTGAGCGTAAACTGAATAACAATGTGCACATTTTATAAAAGTGAAACTTTTTGGTGCTGTCATTCGTATTATATTTAGAATATAAGGTGATATGTTGTGCAATGGCATTGTTATGAGAATTGCACAAGTGACCGATTATAAGTATATAGATATAAATTGCAGAAGGAGAACAGTGATATGGCAGATTACGCACAGATTAACAACAACCATGCTGCGGCTGCGGCAAATTATACGGCGAAACAGAGAAATACCGGGGCGGGCAGCGATTTCAGCGATTATCTCAAAGCGCAGGAAGGTAAAGAAGAACAGGCGCAGTCTGCGGGGGAAAAGTCTGAAAACGCACAGGATGCAGATTACAGAAAACAGCTTCAGGAACATATGGCGGAAATGCTTGATAAGATCAAACACGGGACGATTCAGCCTAAAATCCAAATCGGTGCGCAGGAGTACACGCAGGAAGAGTGGAAGAAACTGCTTGAGAAATTTGATGAGGCGGAGGAAGAGCTGATCGAGCAGGTGGAAGCCGAGATTGAGATTCGCATGGAGAATGCGGAGAAAGAGAAGGCTGAGATGGAAGAAGCGGCGAAAGCAGAAATGCAATCTGCTTATTTAAACAAGGAAGAGGAAACCATATGAGACCGCGTATCAATGTGGCTACTGCACTGAACAGCCATTATGTGCGCTATACTTATGTGATGCTGACATCGCTGTTTGTCAATCAGACGGAGGCGGATATCCACGTATATCTGCTTCACAGCGATCTGTCCGAAAGCGATCAGGAGTGTCTGCAGTCTTTGGTGCGAAGTTATGGGAATAACGTACACTTTTTGCCCATAGGCAGAGAATCTTTCCCTGCAGAGTTACCCACTACACAGCAGTGGTCGCTGGAAACCTATTACCGGCTCTTGCTTCTGGATATATTGCCGGATGAGGTAGACAGACTGTTGTATCTGGATGTGGATATGATCATCAATAAGCCCATCGTGGAGCTGTATCAGACCGATTTTGAGGATGCTTATTTCTGTGCCTGCCGGGATATGACGGTAAACTTTCCGATGTCGGATGCCAGAGATGAAATTTTCAAAGACCATATTGCCGCCGGTTTTACATATGTTAATGCGGGACTCATGCTGTGGAATGTTGCGGCGCTGCGCGGGAAATATTCTTTTAAGGATTATATGGACTTAGCGGGGAAGCTGGAATATAAAATGCGAGCTCCCGATCAGGATCTTTTGAATTATCTGCATTGGAACCAGATTAAGCTTGTGGACGAGTATCGGTATGACCTTTTCTCCAAAAAGGCATATAACGACGGTTTCAGATATGAACAGGTCAAAAATGAGACGACGATCATACATTATGCGGGTATGAAACCGTGGGAAGGGCAGTATGTCCACTATGACATTGAAAAGTTGTGGTGGGATTATGCCAAGCAGACACCTTTCTACACGGAATTGATGGAGGAGTTCGTGAGAGACTGCGTGGGAGATCCCTTGGTGTACAATACCATGACATCCCTCTCGGAAGAGAAACAGAAGCTGGTTGCGGAACTTCAGAAGAGTACGGAGCTCTGTAAACATTTATTGCAGATACTGGAAAAGAATACCTGAGTGAATTAAATGAAACAGAAAAAGCGGTTGACAGCCCCGCATGATATATGCTATAGTGTTCAAGGTTGTAAAACCATGCCGAAGACAGTAGGTGCCGTAATGCCGGCGTAAGTATATCGCCTAC
>JAFLTD010000018.1 GCA_022510625.1 Lachnospiraceae bacterium | reverse complement strand
GAGTATGAAGACCCTTTTAAGGGTTAAGTCGAAGTAGTACGAACGCCCCTTCAGGGGCATAAGCAACGCGTCAAGTGCAATAGTGACTTGAACGGAGAGAAAGTCAAGGGCGCCTTGAGACGCTGTCCGGTGCCAAGGGCTTACAGCCAGCGTCCCGAGCCACCCGTTTTACGGGTGGCGGCGACTGGTAAAAGTCGGAAGAATATGCTAAACTTATCATGTTGGATGAGATATTGAATTTATAATTGTTTTGATCTATTCTTATGGCTACAGTGCCAGAAGCGAATATAAAAAGTAAAAGTGATTTTGTGAAAAAGGAGGAGATATCAATGAACTTTATGGATATGTGTTATGAATTGTTCCAAAGAATTTCAAAAATACATGATTTGAGTAAGGATGTTGATAATTATAATAAAGCGATATATTATTTGAATAATTTTGGGGATATAGATTCAAAAGAGATTATAAATTTTATTATTAATGTTCGGGCAGATAATATAATACATACAGCTATACAACAATTATTAAAAATGTATGAGAATGTCGTGATAAATGGAATGCCTCCAAGGACATTGTATCAACTCAGTCCATATGAGTTGTATAATGAATTAAGAGGGGAAGTGTTCAATATTATTGAAAAAGGAGCTTTTGATAGCCTCAAACTTTTAAATGATATATCATCAGAGCAGGATGAAGAACTTGCAGAAAGATTTGTCAGAGGAGATATGACAATATTTACACAGTATAGATGTAGTTAAGTATTAAAGGAGAAAATGCATGGGATTTCAAGATGTTCTTCCATATAGATTACCAAATTTTAAAGATAAAAGACTATTAGATCCCCATGTGGTCATTGTAGGTGCAGGCGCCTCAATAGCTGCTTGCAAAATAGATAAAAATGGGAAAGAAGTTCCATTACTAAGAAATATACATAATATTTTAGGACTTACTGATGAATTAGAAAAGTATAACTTCTCTGATGAACAGATGGCAGACTTTGAAAAACTGTTCTCTGATATTTATGGAAAGAGAGAATACAAGGATTTACAAGCAAAGTTGGAGTATGAGGTATGTGATTATTTTAGTAAACTTATAATTCCAGATGACCCTACATTATATGATTATTTGATTTTATCGTTAACTGAAAAAGATGCAATTATATCTTTTAATTGGGATCCATTTTTAATGCAAGCATATAGAAGAAATATCAGTGTTGGTAATTTGCCAGAGTTAATATTTCCACATGGAAATTCAGGGGTAGGGTTATGCTATGATTGTAAAGTTAAGGGATATGCTAATTGTTTATGCCCGAATTGTTTTAAAGAATTAGAACAGATGCCCCTTCTATATCCCATAGGTAAGAAAAATTATAACAGCATGCCAATAATGCAAAATGAATGGAACAGAGCAAGAGGTGTTTTGTCTAAAGCAGCAGGAATCACTGTATATGGATATGGGGCTCCGGTTACTGATACAGAAGCAGTAGAATTGATGATGACTGCTAATAGCATAAGCCAAATGAAAGATATTGCTCCGTTCACAATTATAAATTTGGCAGAGAACGAAAAAGAACAACGGAAAAAATGGGCGGAGTTTTATGACATTAGGATGATGCTGTATTGTAATAACTTTGAAGAGACGATGCTGTGGAATAATCCGAGAGTAAGTTTGGAAACTTTATTCGATGCAATACTGCAGCAACAACCTAGAAGTACAGAAAAACCTTTTAAGAAATTCAAAACACTGAGAGAACTACAAGATTTTGTGCAAACAATTACAGAGTTTGATATGTGTATATAAAAATCCTTAGTAGTAAGAATTTTCGATTTACTACTAATTTTACTACTAACAGGTAGTCACAACTTGCTAAAATATGCTATAATTTGCAACGTTCGTTCATTTCAGAGCAAGGCATAAGACATCCGAGAATCCTCGCAAAACGGGACATTTCACGGCATATTAAGGAGTTTGATAACAATGATAAAAATACTTTTCGTGTGCCACGGCAACATATGCCGTTCGCCGATGGCCCAATTCGTATTACAACAGATGGTGGACAACCGCGGGTTGTCTGCTCAATTCTATATTGATTCGGCGGCTACCAGCACGGAGGAGATCGGCAACGGCATCCACTATGGGACAATGTCCATTTTCAGGCAGTATAGCATTCCCTGCAGCGGTCACAGAGCACGTCAGATGACAAGGCGTGATTATGAGGAATACGATTACTTAATCGGCATGGATGATGCGAACGTTCGCAACATGACCAGAATTGCCGGCGGTGATCCCGAGCATAAGATACATAAGCTACTCGAATATGCGGGCAGCTCAAGGGCGATTGCAGACCCGTGGTACACAGGCGAGTTTGATATCACCTATGATGATGTGAAAGAGGGATGTGAAGCCTTCATGAAGCATCTGGAAGCACAACTATAGCTTGACCGAAGCAAATCGGCATATGATTGTTGTTCAGAAAGAGACCACTCATGTGGTCTTTTTTTGTTACACAAAAATAGACTGTGTGAAATCATTTTTTGTATATGGGACAAAACAGCCGCGCATAGATTGTAAGAAAAGAGGAGCGCATGACATGAAAAAGTGTAGCGCCGTAACCATGGTAATGGCTATTGGCATAGCGGTATGTGCGTTCACAGAGCATGCAGGCTATATGAAAAGAGACACTTTGGCGCATCACACCGTCACCATGGCAGGTTCCTCATCCATGGAGAAGTTCGCAAATGCGCTGTCGGAGAGCTTTATGGAGGAGCATCCGGATGTGACGGTGACGGCAGAGTTTACGGGCTCCTCGGCAGGTATTGAATCCGTCCTTTCAAAAACTGTTGATATCGGCAACTCTTCCCGAAATTTGAGCGCGGAAGAGAAACTGGCCGGTGCAGTGGAGAATATCGTGGCGATTGACGGAATCGCAGTCATTACGGATGCGGATAATCCGGTTAAGAATCTCAGCACGGAACAATTGATTGGAATCTACCAAGGCGATATCAGAAATTGGAGCGAAGTCGGCGGTGTCAATATGGCAATCGTGGTGGTCGGCAGGGAGGCGGGCAGCGGAACCAGAGTCACCTTCGAGAAACTGCTTGGAATCAGAGATATGTGTGCATATGCGAACGAGCTGAATTCCACCGGTGCCGTGAAAGCCAGGGTAGCTTTGACGCCCGGCGCGATAGGTTATGTTTCTCTGGATGTCTTGGATGATAAGGTGCAGGTGTTGTCCTTGGACGGCACAGAACCTGCGGAAGAGAGCATAAAATCGGGCAATTATCTGCTTATGAGACCTTTCATCATGGTCACCAACGGAGAGATTTCCGAACAGAGCAAGACGGTACAGGAGATATTTGCATATCTGAGATCGGAGGAGGGACGGGAACTGATCAGAGCGGTAGGATTGATTGTTCCGGATTAGCATATGAAATATGAAATAGGTTGTGTATCAAGAAGGAACATATATAGGCAGAAGTTTTATCGAATCAGTCAATCAGAGTTATACGATCATGTGGGCAAAAGAAACTGTGCCCGCGCGGTGGAAGCGGCGGCACAGACGGTCTTTACAATCTGTGCTTTCTTTGCGGTGTTTGCGGTTGTTTTCATTACTCTATACATGTTTGCCAACGGAGTGCCTGCATTTTATAAGATAGGAATCAAGGAAATTCTGTTTTCTGCGGTGTGGAAACCCACGGCAGATGAGCCGTCCTTCGGTATTTTCTATATTATTTTGACCTCTGTCGCAGGTACGGCGATGGCGATATTGATTGGGGTTCCGATTGCTCTTTTGACGGCAATTTTTCTGGCGGAGGTTGCGCCTAAGAGATTGGCGTCAGTCGTGAGACCGGCGGTGGAAATTCTTGCGGGCATTCCCTCGGTCGTCTACGGACTGTTGGGAATGATGATTTTGAATCCGGTCATGTACAGATGGGAACTGAGGATTTTCAGAGAATCGGTTACGCATCAATTCACAGGCGGTGCTAATTTATTGTCGGCGGTTCTGGTGCTTGCAATTATGATACTGCCGACGGTGGTGAGCATCAGTGAAACGTCGCTTAGGGCTGTGCCGCCGCAACTGAAGTCATCTTCGCTGGCACTGGGGGCATCCCGCATCCAGACAATCTTCAAGGTGATTGTCCCGGCAGCGAAGCCGGGTATCGTCACGGCGATTGTGCTGGGAGTGGGACGGGCAATCGGGGAGGCGATGGCAATCAGTCTGGTATCGGGCAATTCAGTGCATTTTCCGCTGCCTTTTGTATCAGTCAGATTTCTGACTACGGCGATTGTGAGCGAGATGGGGTATGCCGGCGGAGCGCACAGACAGGTTTTGTTTGCGATAGGGTTGGTGCTGTTTGTATTTATCATGCTGATTAATTTTATCATGAATGCTGTGCTGAGGAGGGGAATCGAAGCGTGATCAGAAAATTCAGAGAAGGGCTGGCAATAGGCTTGATTTATCTCGCATCATTTTTCTCAGTGATACTGCTTGCGGCAATCATCGGCTATGTGCTTGCCAGGGGACTTTCGATGGTCAGCTGGTCCTTCCTGACTACGGTGTCGAGCGTTCTGAGAGGGACGGTGGGTATAGCAGGAAATATCGTGAATACATTGTACATTGTTATACTGACGCTTATGATTGCAGTACCCATCGGAATCGGATCTGCGATATGGCTGACCGAATATGCGGGGCATGGCAGGTTTGTCCGTTTGATCGAATTTACCACGGAGACACTTGCGGGTATACCGTCCGTTATCTTCGGGTTGTTTGGGATGGTGTTTTTCGGGACGACGCTGGGCTTTGGATATTCGCTTCTGACGGGGGCTCTCACGCTCAGTCTGATGATTCTGCCACTCATTACCCGCAACACACAGGAGGCATTAAAGTCGGTACCGGACAGCTACCGCACAGGGGCAATCGGCATGGGGGCTACCCAGTGGTATATGATCCGCACCATACTGATTCCCTCGGCGATGCCGGGAATAATAACGGGTGTGGTCTTATCGATTGGGCGTATCGTGGGGGAGTCGGCAGCCCTGCTGCTGACGGCGGGAAGCGGATATTTGCTGCCTAAGCCGGGCGCGGGATATTTATACAACATCATGGAATCCGGCGGCACGCTCGCTGTGCAGCTGTATTTGAGTGTGGCCAAGGCTGGTTACGATGCAGCCTTCGGTATTGCGGCAGTGCTGTTGTGTATTGTGCTTATTCTGAACCTGATAATCAAGATGATGATAGGGAAAGTGGATGTGCTATCCCGATGAAGCATGAAATATAATGCAGCTATATACATGCGGAGTAACAATGACGCAGAATAGAGGCGGTTATGAGCAACACTAAGATCACTACGGAACAATTAAATTTATACTACGGCAGCAATCATGCCCTTAAGAACATTGACCTAAAGATACGTGCCAATGCGGTCACGGCCTTCATCGGACCGTCGGGGTGCGGTAAATCTACTTTTCTAAAGACATTGAACCGGATGAATGACCTGATTGACGGCGTTAAGATTGAGGGTAAAGTATATCTGGATGGTAAGGATATCTATGCCCCGGGCACGGACGTTACACAGCTTCGCAAGAGGGTCGGAATGGTTTTCCAGCAGCCGAATCCTTTTCCGATGAGCATTTATGACAATATCGCCTATGGACCGAGGGTTCATGGCGTCAAGGATGCGGACAGACTGGATGAGATTGTGGAGAATAGCCTGCGTGGTGCAGTGATTTGGGATGAAGTGAAGGACAGGTTGCAAAAATCCGCATTGAGATTGTCGGGCGGTCAGCAGCAGAGACTGTGCATTGCCCGCGCACTGGCAGTGGAGCCGGAGGTACTTTTGATGGACGAACCCACTTCGGCATTGGATCCCGTATCAACCATGAAGGTGGAAGAGCTGATGAGTGAATTGAAGAGCAGATATACGGTGGTGGTGGTCACCCACAATATGCAGCAGGCCGTGCGTATTGCGGATGACACAGCATTTTTTCTGGCAGGAGAAGTAGTGGAGTTTGATACTGCCCGCAATATATTTGCAAGGGCCCGTGACAGGCGAACAAGGGATTATATTGCGGGAAAATTCGGATAGAAACTGTACGGGTGTGATTTTTCTGTGAATTCACTGTGCGATTCCGTATTTGTATTGAAAACATCAGATAAAATGATAAAATATATGTAATGATATTTGAAAGGAATCGCATGTATGAATACAGAGCTGGAACAGATCATTACTGAAGTGGGCAAAGTGGTAAAGGGCAAGGACCGTGTCATCCGTAAAGTGCTGGCTGCAGTGCTGGCGGGTGGACATGTACTTCTGGAGGATATTCCCGGCGTGGGCAAGACGACTCTGGCGATGGCCCTTGGCAAATCCATGGAACTGGAGTATAAGCGTATGCAGTTTACGCCGGATGTGCTGCCCAGCGATATTGTGGGATTTACCATGTACAACAGCGGTACGGGTGAATTCGAGTACAGGAAAGGTGCGGTGTTCTGCAATCTGTTTCTGGCGGATGAACTGAACCGTACATCCTCCAAGACGCAGTCGGCGCTTTTGGAGGTCATGGAGGAGTCCAAAGTGACGGTGGACGGCGTATCGTATCCCTTGCCGAGACCTTTTACGGTAATTGCCACGGAGAATCCGTTTGGTTCTTCCGGTACACAGCTTTTGCCGGAATCTCAGCTGGACCGCTTCTTAATCTGTCTGAACATGGGGTATCCAGCCCATGAGGCTGCGGTGGACATTCTAAAAAACAGCGCGGGAGCAGGGATTGACCAGGTACAGAGTGTCATTACCGTGGAGCGTTTGATGGAGCTTAAGAGGCAGGCGGAGACGCTTCACGTGGAGGATAATATCTATGAGTATCTTGTACAGCTCACAGAGGCGACCAGGCAGGAACCTCGCATTGCGCTTGGGGTCAGCCCGCGAGGAGGCATTGCGCTCTTGAAGATGGCGAAGGCCATGGCGCTATTGCGGGGCGGTGAGTATGTGATCCCTGAGGATGTTCTGGCTGTCATTGATGACGTGTGGAGACATCGAATCCATCTGAACGCCAAGGCGCGTGCGGAGGGCATGGACGTGTCTGATATTATTTTGGAGATTACGGAAAGGATACATGCGGTCTGATGGAGAGAAAGCTGACTATAAGCCCCCTGGGGATTTTGCGGTTCTGCATATTGTTGGCTTTGACGTTGTACGTCTGGAGCTTCTTTAGAAGCTATTTTCTATTCTTGGCGCTGATCCTTATGGTATGCAGTCCGGTGGTGTCATTTCTGCTCCTGTGGTTCAGCCGGGATGTGCTGCGGGCACAGGCGGTATTGCCGGACAACAGGGTGGGCAAGGATACAGAGTTTTCCTTGAGTATTAGGATACACAATCCGCGCAGAATTGCGGCTTTTGCGGCAGATATCACTTACGCTTGGGGCAATATCTTTACGGGTTATTCAGAGCACAGGAAACAGCATATGTGGATAGCACCTGATGGCGGCAGTGAAATCAGGCAGCTTGTGAACAGCCGTTATGCGGGAAGAGTTGAGGTGCGGATAGAGGCATTCGAGGTTTACGATTTATTTCACATATTCTGCCTGCGAGGATGTGACAGGACAGACGCGTATGTGATCGTGTGGCCCGCTTTCACGGAGGTCGATGAGGAGGACATATACAGCCGCGTGGAGGGATTTCCGAAGGAAAATGAGAGCAAGAAGCGAGGAACGGACTATAATCCGGACTATGAGGTCAGGGAGTATATTCCGGGAGATGAACTGAAGAGCATTCACTGGAAGCTGTCCGCTAAGCAGGATAAACTGATGGTGAGGGAGCGCCTGGCGACCGGACGTGAGAAGATCAACGTCTTGCTGCCGCTCTCTGAAGAGAGGCATCACAACGATGGTCTTATGGAGGCTGTGTATGCCCTGTGCAGGCTTTTGCTGCATAAGGAATATCCGGTACAGCTTCACTGGCCAGGCCGCGGCGAGACTTTGCGGGGGCAGTTTGTGGCGGAACAGGGTGAGCTGGAGAATGTGATTAGTGAGATTCTGAGTGACAACGGTTTACACGGGCAGGGAGAAGCTGAGACGCAGATGTCGGTGGAACACCCCGGAGAAAGCTATATATTGATTCAGACAGGAGCATATCAAGGTGCATATATTCGGTAGGAAAAAGAAAATTGAATTTCCCGAGCTGACTCTCGTGCAGGTGCAGGAGAGCAGAAAGTACAATTTTTTTGCGGCGTTGGCGAAGGCGCTGCTTCTTTTTATGCTGATCTACGGTGCAATAGGGGGATTCCTGTCGTCCTTGGAGCTCAAGTACAATAACGGTATGTGTATGCTGGTTCTCTTCGGGCTGGCGCTGCTTCTCGCCGCAGTGTATGAGACGGAGATGAGATGGCTGACCAATATAGTGAGCATTATGGTCTTTATATTCTATCTGTATATTGCCGTCGCAAACTACTGGGCGATAAATAACGGGTATTATGCTATTTTGAACCGAGTCTATGAGGTTGCAAGGGATTATCTGGACGTGGGAAGCGGTATGGAGTACGCTCTCATCATAGAAGAAACGTATGCGACGGTCACGATGTTTGTGCTGTTCCTTGGCATGGTTGGCGTTATTTTGATGAATATCATGCTGCAAAATAAATGCAGTCTTGTGAAGGTGGCATTCCTTACACTGCCGCCCTATGTTGTCCCTTTCTATTTTGACTGTTCGCCCGACTTGATCTATATTCTTTTCCTGCTGATCGGATATCTTGCGGTGGCGATGCTGCAGGGAGGAAATGTGCGTGAAAAACTGTCGGGTCAGATGTGCTATATTCTCCCGCTCGCGGCGGTGTTGACGATTCTGATTGTGCGGACACTTGCATTTATCATGCCGGAGACGGGTTACGGGAGGGCCGTGCCCAAGAGTGTGGCTAAAGAGACGTCGGAGGCGGGCATGGCCCGATTCGCACAGTATGGTCTGACGGCAATGCTGCGGCAGGGAAGTGCCAATGCCGGCGTAAGCGGAGGCAGGCTCGGCAATTCTTCCGTCGTGCCGACCTATGAGACTGTACTGAAGGTCAGATACACTCCTTACGATTACAATCCGGTTTATCTGAAAGCTTTTACAGGGAAGGATTATCTGGGTGACATGTGGAGCAAGGCTGATACGGATTTGCCTGATGACGACATCATGCTTACAACTGTGGAGAACCGCATGAGACACCCTGAGGATGTGCAGGGACAGGGCACCATGATTGTGGAGAAACTTGAGCGTACCGACAGATTTCAATACAGGCCTTACTATACCGCTGCAGTGGTACCCGAGGAGCCGGTCAAAAATGCATGCACCTATGTCTACTATCCCGATGTGTGTCGGACGGGCGAAGTGACCGGAGAGCCGTCGGATGTCTATCTGGATGTACCGCAAAGCTGCCTGGATGCGGTGGCAAAAGTGTGCGAGGAGGCAGGTTTTGCAGGTACGGAGGAGGAGATTGCGGAACAGATCGTCAGGTATTTCGATGACAATTATTCCTATACCCTTCGTCCGGGATATGCATTCGGCAATCCCGACTATATTTCCCATTTTCTGCTTAACAGTAAGAGGGGGTACTGCGCGCATTTTGCCTCTGCGGCGACCATGCTGTTTCGTCAAATGGGAGTTCACGCGCGTTATGCGGAGGGATATGCTTTTTCCTATCTGAATGTCGTGGAGAGCGGCGAACTGGTGGAAGGTGCCGAGTACAGTGATTACTATAAAGGTTATTCGCCTATCGGTGAGACGGCGCTGATCGAGATAGAAATTCCCGATGCTTACGCCCATGCGTGGGTGGAAATTTATGTGGACGGACAGGGATGGATTGTTGTAGACCCCACGCCGGCGCAGACTTCTGAGGAGGAGACAACGTCTTTCTGGAACGCGTTTATGACAGGGAGCGGTGGTGACACGGATTTGGAGATGTCCGAGAGCAATCTGGGTGCATATCTGGAGGGTACGCTGGGTGGTGTGAGCTATGTGCTGCTGGGGGCGGCGGCTCTGGTGCTGATCGGTCTGTGGACGGTGCATCTGGTTCGCGCGTTCAGGGAGAGCAAGCTTCCCGGGCGCGAGAGAGTGCGGTTGGAATATGGAAGAATCCAGTCTTATTTGGGCAAAAAGCATTTGGATTATCGTAAACTGCGCACGTTGCGGGAACAGATCGACTGGGTGAGAACTCACAGCCGTCTGGAGATTGACGGGGCACAGGAGGAGGCATTGTATCAAGTGTACTTTGCGGAAAATGTGGACTGTGACTGTGATGAGCTCTGCAGGCAGCTGCGAAAGATGAAGAAGGCACTCAGGTTTAGTCCTATGCGCGCCGAGAGGAGATAGTGTTTATGTGGCGCTGAAGGAAATCACCTATGGCAGCCGCGGACAGAGTAATTATCGGAATGATTATCAGAGCATGTATCAGGACAACAATCAGTGGGACGCATGAGCGTCCCTTTTTTTGTCGTCAATTATGGCCGGATACAATAAAGAGAAAGGTACAGCGAGCCGATATAATTATCAGGAGTATATTTGCGGTTATATTTCAGGCATATAGCATGGGTGAAAAGGATTTCACCGTATGGAACAAGGAGGTTTCCTATGCAGATCAAAGCGAATCCAAACGAGAATCAGGTAATCAGTATAAGCGCCGCGGCTCAGGAGCGCGCCGCCTTGCGGGCAGGTACGAAAGCACAGAATCGCAATAATAAGGCGACTATCTTTGCGGGCGATCTGGGACTGGGTATGCAGAATGACATTGTGACACAGCGCAAGCAGCGCGCCCAGAGGAAAGCCCTGAAGATGATAAATGACGCGTGGAACGGTGACAGGAAGACGGATCAGTCCATCGCGGAATATCAGGATAAGATCAGGCAGCTCAAATCCGAACTGGAAGAGAATCAGGATATTGTATTGCG
The DNA here is from genome assembly GCA_022510625.1 of Lachnospiraceae bacterium. GTDB lineage: Bacteria > Bacillota > Clostridia > Lachnospirales > Lachnospiraceae > UBA3282. The sequence continues at coordinate 28,644 of JAFLTD010000018.1, read as the reverse complement.
GGGAGAGGCGCGTAAGGAGGAGTTAAGGCAGCTGTACGGTGTTGGGGAAGACTCTCAGGAGCAGAAAGATTTAGAATTGCTTGAGAAGGAAGCAGAATCCAAAAAGCATTACGCGAACTCGGACCAGATAAAGTTGACCGATGAGGAGAAGGAGCGCCTTGAGGAAATTCATAAACAGGACCGTACAGAGTATCAGGAACGCTGTATGGCGATCGACGAGGAGCAGGAAAACTTTGAGGAGATCATAGATAAGCTGAAAACTTCGATTCAGATTTACAGCAACGCTGTCACAGCCACGAAGCTGGAGCGATTGAAATACCATGATATGGTTGATGCGCAGAAGAAGGCGGATAAGGTGCTGGAGGCGGCGAGTAAGGAAGCCATAGGTCTGCTGATGGACGAGGCCAAGGATCATGTGGACGAGGAACTCGAGGAGCAGGTCGAGGAGGCCAAGAAGAAAGCCGAGGAGAAGGCGGAGAAAGAGGAGAAAATCGAGGAGAGAAAAGAGAAACAGGAGGAACTGGAAACTCGAATCGACGAGACGCGTGCAAAGCGTGAAGAGCAGGAGGAACGCCGCAGGGAAGCCGAGGAGCGTTCCAGGGAGGATGCGGATCTTTTGGACAGCATGTTGGAAGCCGGCATGGGCGGTATAGGAGCGACCAAAGCGGATGTGAAAGCCGCAATCAAAGAAATGCTGCATAAGATGAAACTTTTGGAAGAAGATATAAAGGGAAGTCTGATAGACGAAGAGATTTCGGATTATTGATGACAAAAAACATAGATTTCATGACAAGTGAAAGAAAAAAGAGTCAGTTTGTGCCGATATAATACAGAGTTAAAGAATAAATGTGGCTGACTGGGGATATGAGGGAACATGAAGATTGCAATATGCGATGACGAAGTAAGAGGGCGAGAAAGGATTCGAACCTTACTTGAGAAAGAGTTTTCTCAGGCACAGACATGTGAATTTGATTCAGGGATGAAATTGTTAGAGAGCGCAGAGAACGGCTATCAGCCGGATATTGTGCTGCTGGATATAGCGATGGAAGGCATGGACGGCATGGAGACCGCAAGAAGGCTCAAGGAGATGTCGGATGCTATTCTGATCTTTGTGACAGGAGTGAAGGAACAGGTTTTTCAGGCCTTTGATGTGGGTGCATTCCACTATCTGATGAAGCCGGTAGATCAGGATAAGATGACAGATGTCTTGAGACGCGCTATGCAGGAAGTGGAGAAAAGAAAAGCGGCTCCCAGATACCTGTTGGTGAAGGCGGAGGGAAGCCATCACAAAATACCGGTGGATGATATTCTCTATGCGGAGAACAGCGGCCGTAAGGTGATTCTGCATATGAAGACAGGATGTCTGGAGTATTATGAGCGGATGAATCACTTGGAGGAAGTGCTGGGAGAAGGTTTCTATCGCTGTCACAGAGGTTATCTTGTGGCTTTGTCTGCCGTCAGCGGCTATGATCATGACAGTATCACGATCAGTCAGGGGGACAGGATATATCTGGCGAAGCAGAAATACAGCGAGTTTGTTAAACTGTACTGCAAGTTCTTGAAGGAGTGAACTGATGAGAGACTATGTGCTTGATCTGGCGGAATATTCGGCAAGAGCAGGGCTCTTATTGTTTTTGTGTAAAGATATCATTATGTTGAAAGAGAAGTATCGTTCCGTGGGAAAGATACTTTTTTTCTTGCAGGCCTTTATCATCAGCTTTTGGTTGAACAATTCCTCTTGGTTCAACGGACTCCTCTACGGTGAAGACAATACAGTGAATTTCAGCAGTCATTCGATTGTGAAGCTTTCTATTGTCTTTCTGTGCAGTTTTGCGGCGATGGACATCTTGTATCAGGGACCTCGGTTTGCCAAGCTGTATCTGTTGTCGGTCTACTATATGGCGCAGGAGATGGTCCGCTTTACGCTGTACAGTGTTTGGTCATTCGGAACTACGACGTATTTGGGAAGGATCGTGGATAAGCTTATAAATGAAGGGGCCATGATGGAAGAACATGAGTTGGAGCGGTATGCAAAAATAATGGAAAATGTGCAATTTTACAGCATAATCGCGTTCTCTCTGGGTACATGGCTTCTTATGTACATTGTATTCCGGTTTTATCGGAGGTACCTGACTGTGCCGGTAACCGATATGAATAAAGAAGGGATACAGTTTCTTATATTAATGCCGATCATCGGTATGGCATTTGATGTGTCATGGCGCGTCACATTGTATTATCAACACGAGGCGGAGGTTGAATTTCTGTATGAAAGGCACGGCAGCATGTATTTTGTTGTTCCGGTGATAGCGTTATCGTGCCTGTTCGGTATTGTACTGAGCATGAAGATCTACAGTGAACTGATTCGTTCCGAGGAGCAGAAGAAGAATCTTATATTCTACAAACAGCAGCTGTCGGATATGACGGAGCATGTGAAAGAGTTAGAGCATCTCTATGACGGTATCAAAGGAATGCGGCACGATATCAATAACTATGTGGCGGATATGGAACAGCTTCTGCAGATAGGCAGCGAGGACGGTCACATGTCCGTGCGGGTAAGAAAAGAGGCTGAGCACTATCTGCGAAGCATGCAGCAAGCGGCTTCGGAATTATCATTACAGTTTAGTACGGGAAATCCAGTAACAGATGTTATTTTAAATCGCAAGGGGCAGATATGTGCACAGGAACAGATTACATTGGAGGGTGAACTGATTTGCCCCGTACAGCTTGGAATAGAGGCGTTTGACTTAGGGATCGTTCTCAACAACGCGCTGGACAATGCCATAGAGGCGTGCACGAAAATACCGAGAGAACAGGATCGGGAAATCAGATTTAGAGGTTATGTCAAGGGGAGAATGTTCTTCCTCGTGGTCGAGAACACCTATGACAGTACAGCGATGCGAATCAGTGACGGCGAACTGATGACCACCAAGAACGATGAAGAAATACACGGACTCGGGATGAACAACATGCGCAGCTGTGTGGAGAAATATTACGGTACGATGCAATATGAACTGGGAGAAAACAGGTTCATCCTGACCATTATGCTTCAGGGTGCGCAAGGCAGTGCCGATTTATAACCAAAACATAACGGTTGGTGACAAACCCCTATATTCTCTCCGAGGGAACACGATATACTAAGTGAAGATACAGATCGGGCTTTCGTTGATGCGGGAGTGGTTAAATGATATATCTTCACATTACAGGTGCAGAAGGGAGAATGTACATGAGAGTTACACGACATTACATGAACGGATTGGCAGGCGCAAACGGTAACAGTTCCACATCATTGCTTCAACGTGCCCTGAGCCGCAGCAGCAAGGGTAAGAAATCAAGCAGAAGCGCACTGCTGAATACTGCTAACAGCAGAGCGAATCTTTTGACACAAAATATCGGGAATGCTGTACAAACGCAGAAATTGTATTATAATATGAAGTATCGTGCGGGACAGGTAATGGACTATGCTGATAAACTAACCGATAAGAGTGATAAATCACTCTTTGCCAAGGCTAGGGAGAGCGGAGATACCTCAGAACTTGTGGCTAATATTAAGGGATTTATCAGCAACTACAACGGTATGTTGGAGAATCTGAAAAGTTCCGGATCAAGGGCGGACGTCAGTTACCTGACCCAGCTCAACAGCATTTCAAAGCTGAACAGCTCAGCATTGGCATCCTGCGGTGTGACGAGAAATTCCGATGGGACACTCACTGTGAATGAGAAGAAACTGGCAGAGACGGATATTGATACGCTTGAGAAAGCGTGGAACGGCAACAGCAGTTTCGCAAGCCGCGCGGCATTGTGGGCGGATTCTGTCGAGTCCAATGCGGCGCGTAATATGGAGGCAAAGGCAAGCAGCGCCTACAGCAGCTTGTTTGACAATTACGGGAACAGCGGAAATTATTTTAACTTTTTCCGTTAGAAGGGTATTGTTATCTTTATGAATGTATTGCATTGGATACAACAGGAAAAGAAGGTCGCGGATTATCATGTGATCACTTGGCCGACATCCCATTTTCACCATCCGAGGAATCGGACCGATATCGTAGGTCAGTTTAAAAGTAAGTTAGATGACGGTGCTGCGCCGGCATCATCAGGTGCGCAGACGCAGACGGAGGGAATCGGGTTCGGGCTCTTTGACAATATCAATGACAGAAAGTACAGGTCCGGTGGTCTTGGAACAGACGGTATGGTCGTAGATGGATTGAAAGACGCCATAAACAATAAGGTTAAGTCGTCTGCGCGCAACAGCCGCGGAAATCAGGTGACCGGACCGGAAGCGGCATCATCTCTGATTCAGACGATTCTGCCTGCAGAAGTTTACAGCGTGGTCAACAGCGCCGGACAGTCGGTGTTGAAGGTGCAGAGCCGCATCAGGCAGAACATCTCCAAACTACGGGACATCTATCGGAAACAGTCCGGACAGACAGCCAATACACGGAAGCGGCAAAACGTGGCAGGCAGAGAGCCTGATAAGGAACAGAAGGGTACACGTCGTGCCGACAGGGATGAGGTACTGATCATGCAGGCGGAGAGCAGTTATCTGTTGGATTCCTATGACAAGAACGGGCAGTACAGCACTTTAGGGAAAAATTAGAGAAGGCTCCGGGGATTTCTCCGGAGCCTTTTTATCTCTTATGCCTAATACCTTACATACTATTTGGATTAGTTTTTACTTTAATCTTTGTATTAATTCTTACCTTAATTCTGATTATTAATTTCCTCGAAAGTCTTTACGACTTTTTCTGAGGGCGCGGCAGTCAGAAGTGATACCGCGACATTCACAATCAGTGCGATGAGGAACGCCGGAAGCAGTTCGTAGATGGCGAATGCACCGCCGAGTCTTGCAATACCGTATTTCCAGATGAAAATCATTGCACCGCCCGAAATCATGCCGCAGAGGGCACCCCACTTGTTGGAGCGTTTCCAGAACAGAGCGCACAGCACGATTGGTCCGAAAGCAGCACCGAAGCCGGCCCATGCAAAGGACACAATCTCAAAGATGGAACTGTTCGGGTCGGATGCCAGCACAACGGAAATGATGGATATCACAATTACCGTAACACGTGCTATTCTAACAGAGGTCTTTGTATACAATTTCTTTTTGCCGAAATCCTGAAGAAGATTTTGTGAGATGCTGGAAGCCGCTGCGAGAAGCTGTGAGTCCGCGGTGGACATCGTGGCAGCCAGAATACCTGCCAAGATGATTCCGGCAAGCAAAGCAGTCAATACATTATAGCGGCTCAGGACAGAGGCAATCTGCACGATGATCGTCTCGGAATTGCTGCCTTCCAGAGTGGGAATTACAGACGCCTTGGACATGCTGTAACCGATCACACCGATGAATAAAGCAATCGCCATGGAAATGACAACCCATACGGAAGCGATTCTTCTGGAAAGTTTCAGTTTGTTCTCGTCCTCGATTGCCATGAAGCGAAGCAGGATATGGGGCATACCGAAATAGCCGAGCCCCCATGCCATCATGGAAGCCATGGAAAGTACACTGTACGGCGCGCTTTCTCCGGTTGCTGGAACATGAGTCTGAACCATACTTAAGTAACCGGGCAGCGCTTTTGCGTTCTCGATTACCGTATCCATTCCGCCTGCGGTTGAGATACCGAAGAAGATGACGACAATCAAGGCGATTGACATGGTGATGCTCTGAATAAAGTCCGTCGTGCTCACTGCCAGAAAACCGCCCAGTGTGCAGTAGAGAACGATGATCGCCGCACTTAGAACCATGGCCACCGTGTAATTTACCCCAAACAGAGTCTTAAACAGTTTGCCGCAGGCCGCAAAACCGGAGGCAGTGTAGGGGATAAAGAAGATGACAATGATGATGGCGGATACGCAGGTCAGAATATTTTTGTCATCGCCGTAGCGTTTGGAGAAAAAGTCGGGCAGTGTCAGGGCATGGACTTTGCTCGTATAGAGGCGGATTCGTCTGGAGACAATCAGCCAGTTAATATATGTGCCCACCGCCAGACCGATTGCCGTCCATCCCGCATCTGCCAGACCGGACAGATAGGCTACACCGGGGAGACCCATGAGAAGCCAGCTGCTCATATCGGAGGCTTCCGCACTCATGGCAGTGACAAAAGGTCCTAACTTTCTGCCGCCCAGATAGAAATCAGAAGCGCTCGTATTTGTCTTGGAAAATCGAATACCCACATAAATCATTACAATCAGATAAACGGCGATTGCAACGCCGATACAGACTTGTGAAATCATTTCATAAACTCCTCTCATTTGTATATCATCTGTTTCCACTTTTGTATTATATAGAGTTTACGGTAGGATTGCAATAAAAGAATGGCAAATCTCCCTGCGGCTTGGTATACTTAAATGAAGATACCGACAGATAAGATGTAAAGAACGGAGCCTCTGTTATGGAAAATATACAGGACAGTAGTAAGATTCAAGACAGTAATAATATTATTATAAAGAAAATATTGCCTCCTGCCTTTTTGAGGAGGATGAAGGAGCAACTTGGAGACCGGTATGAGGCATTTGTGTCTGTTTACGACAGGGAGCGCACATACGGACTGCGGTATAATCCGCTCAAAATGGACCGGGAGGATTTTTTGAGGGAAATACCGTTTGTTTTGAGGGAGGTTCCCTGGGCGGAGGAGGGATTCTATTACGAGGCATCGGAGCAGCCCGGCAGACATGTCTTGCATGAGGCGGGTGCTTTCTATATTCAGGAGCCCAGTGCTATGGCAGTAGTGGAGATACTCGGTCCGAAACCGGGAGAGCGCATTTTGGATCTGTGTGCCGCGCCGGGAGGTAAAAGCACTCAGATAGCGGGTAGGATGCGAGGACAAGGACTTCTTGTATCCAATGAGATCATACCGTCCAGGGCCGGGATTTTATCCCGGAATATCGAGAGGCTGGGAATTGCAAACTGTGTTGTGTGCAGGGAAAAACCGGAAAGGCTCGCGGAGAAATTTACGTTCTTTTTCGACAGGGTGCTTGTGGATGCGCCATGCTCGGGTGAGGGAATGTTCCGCAAAGACGATACGGCGATTGCGGAGTGGAGTTCGGAGAACGTGGCTATGTGCGCAGCAAGGCAGCGCGATATATTGGAGCATGCGGCAAAGATGGTCTGTCCCGGTGGAGTGCTGGTTTATTCGACCTGTACTTTTTCCGTGCAGGAGAACGAGGATGTCATCGTTGATTTTGTGGAGAAGCATTCGGATTTTGTGATAGAAGAAGCGACCCTGTGCGGTGTTGAATCGGGATCGGGCATGACAGTGCGACTCTGGCCTCATCTCATAGAGGGGGAGGGGCATTTTGCTGCCAAGCTTCGCAGGGCAGACGGAGCACGGCAGACAGATTTCAGAACAATTGCGGAAGAACCGGCGGGGAAGAAGAACAGGGCAAAGCGGAATGTCAAGGAGAACGGAAAGACGCCGGGTGAATTGTGTAAATCCTTTCTGTGTGAGGAGCTGGGACTGACGAAATCGGGAGAGGAAAAACTATTTAAAGAACATGTGTTATATAATTTTGGCGACGTGATGTATCTGATACCGGAAGAAATGATACCACTTAATGGACTTCAGGTGGAACGCCCCGGACTGCAGATCGGGGTCTGTGAGAAGGACAGATTGAAACCTTCCCATGCGCTGGCGCTCTTTTTGCATCCGGAAGATGTATCCAAGCATTATGAAATGACGCCGGAACAGGCGGCACATTATCTGCATGGAGAGACCCTGAGCGTGGAGAGCGGACTGAAGGGATGGTATCTGATGTGCGTGCAGGGCTGTTCCATCGGATTTGGCAAAGCAACGGGCGGACAGATGAAGAATCATTATCCGAAAGGGCTCAGAAGATAGGGAGGAAAAGTGATGACAGAGTGGTTGAAGACAGCCGTGTTTTATGAGATTTACCCGCAATCTTTTATGGATTCTGACGGGGACGGTATCGGGGATTTTATGGGAATTGTCGAGAAGTTGGATTATATTAAAGATTTGGGCTGTAATGCAATCTGGATGAATCCCTGCTTTGACTCGTCTTTTAAGGATGCCGGATACGATGTTCGGGATTACAGGCATCCGGCCGGACGATATGGAACATTGGAGGACCTGCGCAGACTTTTTGAGGAAGTTCACAAGAGGGATATGCACATTCTGCTTGACCTTGTGCCGGGGCATACATCTGAAGAACACCCCTGGTTTGTGGAGAGCGGACGGGATGAGCAGAATGAGTATTCGGATCGTTACATCTGGACGAACAGCTGGTTTCAGAGGGCGGAAGGACTTCCTTATATTGCCGGGGAATGCAAACGCAACGGTGCATATATTATCAATTTTTTTAAGTGTCAGCCCGCACTAAATTACGGCTTCTTAAACCCGGCGGAGCAATGGCAGAAACCGATCGACCATCCCGCCTGCCTTGCCACGAGAGCTGCCATGGTGGATGTGATGTGCTATTGGCTTGAGATGGGATGCGACGGCTTCCGCGTGGACATGGCGGATTCTCTCGTAAAGAATGACGATGAGATCAAGAGCGGCACCTGTAAAGTGTGGGCGGACATGATTGGGCGTGTACACGAGAGATATCCGGATGCGGTATTTGTATCCGAGTGGAATAACCCGGAATCAGCCATCGGCATGGCGGGATTTCAGATGGATTTCTTCCTGGACTGGCACGGTAACGGCTATAATCTGCTGATGCGCGATTACGATGCTTCGGGGCGTGACGACAGCTTTTTTAAGAGGAACAGCAAAAGAAGTATTCAGGATTTTCTGGGGGAGTATCTCCCTAAGTATGAGAAGATCAAGAATAAGGGATTATACTGTCTGATTACAGGTAATCATGATATGATTCGTGCTGCCTGCAATTTGGATGAGCGGGAGTTGAAATTGGCCTATGCATTCCTCTTTACGATGCCCGGTGCACCGTTTATCTACTACGGCGACGAGATCGGTATGAGATATCAGAATCTGCCGTGCAAGGAGGGCGGATATACGCGGACCGGTTCACGGACACCGATGCAGTGGGACGACAGTCTGAACCACGGATTTTCTATAGCGGATCCGATGTCCTTGTACCTTCCGACGGACGACTGTGATGGCGCGCCTACTGTACAGATGCAGCAGAGCAGCAAAGACTCTCTGTACAATGCGGTGCGGGAGCTTCTGATGATCAGACGGGAGCAGAGCGCATTTGCAGAACACGATAATCTGGAGATTGTGACTGCACAGGAGGGAATCCGCAGTTTTGCGTACAGAAGAGGAAATCTGACCATGTTGTGCAACCCGTCGGGGTGTGCAGAGACGCTTGCGGTGGATCTGACGGGAACCGAGCAGATTTATGCCATCGGCGCCGGCAGGCAGGAGGGGGTAAAATATGTTCTGGAGGAACAGTCTTTTGTGATTTGCCTCAAATAGACCCTTGTAAAATAATCCCGACTGGAATATACTAGATATAGGGTTCCTTTTTTAGACAAAATACCCTAATTTGTGCTGGGGAGCGCTGTCTATGTTATTTTCCGGTGTGGGATTTTTATTTCGGTTTTTACCGATTTTCATGTTGATATATCTGGTTGTTCCCGCTAAATACCGCAATGTTGTGCTTCTGGTGGGAAGCCTTGTTTTTTATGGAGTGGGAGAACCGTACTTTGTTCTGCTGCTTGTTTTTTCTGTGTTGCTCAATTACGGACTCAGCAGGTATATGTTCTGGGAACCCGGTTCTCCGCAGAAGAATCGTAAGAAAAAGAGAAAGAGACGGCGTAAGGTGGCTCTTGTGTCATCATTGATCATAGATTTCGGAATGCTCTTTGTATTCAAATACTGGGATTTTGCCGCCGATACAGTGAACAGTCTGGCAGGAGGGGAGACAGTACCGCTCCTGAGGCTTGCGTTGCCGCTGGGTATCAGTTTCTATACCTTTCAGATGGTATCGTATCAGATTGACTGTTATCGCGATACGATACAGGAACCGGCGGGGTTTGTGCCGTTTGCCGCCTACGTCAGCATGTTCCCGCAGTTGATAGCGGGACCCATTGTGCGGTATGAGGAAATTGCGGATCGGATGCAGAACAGGAAGATCGGGGTCCGGAACTTGGAGAACGGATTAAAACTTTTTACGGTGGGGCTGGGACTCAAGGTGCTTTTGGCGAATCAGATCGGTACACTGTGGAATACGATCATGTCAGCGGGAGCCGGGAATCTGCATATCACAGTGGCATGGCTCGGTGCGGCGTCCTATTCTTTTCAGATTTATTTTGATTTCTGGGGATATTCGGTGATGGCTATGGGATTGGGCAAGATGCTGGGATTCAGAATTCCACAGAATTTTAACAGCCCTTACGTATCCCGCTCGATATCGGAATTTTGGCGCAGATGGCACATTACGCTCGGCAGATGGTTTCGGGAGTATGTCTATTTTCCGATGGGAGGCAGCCGTAAAGGGAAGTTAAGAACGGTGTGTAATCTATTTGTCGTGTGGGCATTTACCGGATTATGGCACGGAGCCGATTGGAATTTCCTGTTGTGGGGAATGCTGTTTTTTGTCATTCTTACGATTGAGAAGAACACTTACGGCAGGAGATTGGAGCGCACCGCAATACTCGGACATGTATACACCCTGTGTCTCATCCCGATTACATGGGTGGTGTTTGCAATCACCGATATGGGACAGCTTGCGGCATATCTCGGCAATATGTTCGGAATACACCGGACGGAGATACTGGTCGGTGTACAGCAGCTTGTGCGGTATATGAAAGAATATTGGGTGTTATTTATTTTCTGTATCGCATTTATCACACCGTTTCCGGCGAAGCTGTATCATAAATACAGGGACAGATGGTTCTCGATTGTGATTTTACTGCTGATTTTCTGGTTTTCGGTACATGAGATTATGATTGGAAGCAACAATCCGTTTTTATATTTCAGGTTTTAGCAACTGAGGGAATGATACGAATGAAGAGCAATGGAAAGCGAAAAGGACGAAGAAAAAGAAAACAGAGGATGAGAGCGTGGGGAGAGATTATATATAATTGCCCTTACCTGATTGCGGTGTTGACGACGTCGTTGATCGTGGTGATTTTCTCTGACGAGATCGGTATTAGGGCCATTGCAAGAGAAGCTCAATCAACGATGTGGCAGACGATGGATTTCGGTACTTTGAAGGAAAATCTACCTGAGAATGTGGAGGAAGAGTATGTCATCACTGACGTGAATGATGTGGAAAATTTGGATAAATATGACATTGATACGATGGAAAATGCAGGAAAACGCAAGGAAGAAATTAACGATATGCAAGATGATAAAGAACATAAAAATGATATTGGAGATGAAGAAAACCTTGAAAATACTGAAGAAGCCGTGAAAGGTGTTACAAGATTTGAGTTTTACGAACCACAGGAAACAGATTCCTATTATTATTCTGATGCAGGAAAAGTTGCATTGACAACAGACTACCCATACACCAAAGAAAACATTAGTTATTTTAATGATGCGATTTTTATCGGTGATTCCAGGACTTTGGGTATATCGGATTATGCCGGACTGGAAGAAGCGGATTTTTATTGTGACAGCGGCATGACTATTTTGAAACTTTTGGATGCCGGAGGAGTGACTTATCAGAAGACCGGAAAGAAGGAAGACTTGAATCAGGTACTTCAGCAGAAACAATACGGCAAAGTTTACATCATGCTCGGCATGAATGATCTGGGATACGGGAATACGGACATGTACTTGGAGCGATATCGTCATATTGTGGATCAGATCAGGGAGTGGCAGCCGCATGCCATCATCTATGTTATGGCCAACCTGCACGTCAGCAGAGAGAAGAATAATCTTGACACGGAGTTTAACAATATCAATATCAATGACAAGAATGCTGCGTCGGCGCTTCTGGCAAACGGAACCGATATTTTCTATCTGGATGCCAACCCTCTGTTTACCGATTCCGAAGGATTCCTGAATGCGGAATTGTCTTTTGACGGTGTCCATCTCTACGCGCAGCACTATGACGCATGGCGTGAGTTCCTGTTGGAGCACGCCGTGGAACCGATGGATGCGGAGCCGGTCGAGGCAGAGGAAACGGATGTGGAGGCGACAGATGGAAGAGACCCGATTGAATAAATATCTGGCTTCCTGCGGTATCTGTTCAAGGCGTGATGCGGACAAGCTGATTGAGCAGGGTGTTGTTACGGTTAACGGCAGACCGGCAGTGCAGGGCATGAAGGTGACAGCACGGGATGAGATTTGTGTCCGCGGTAAGAAAGTAGCCGGGCGTGATAAAACAGTTGTCCTTGCCTACTATAAACCTGTAGGTGTTGTCTGTACGGAACGGGATGTACATGCGAAAAAGATTGTGACGGATCAGATAAAGTATCCTGTTAGGGTCACCTATGCGGGCAGGCTGGATAAGGACTCTGAGGGGTTGCTTTTGATGACAAATGACGGTGCACTGATTGAGGCTATGATGCGCGGGGCCAATTGCCATGAGAAGGAGTATATTGTCAAGGCCGCGAAGGCGTGGACCGATGAGGCGCTGTCCAATATGCGCGGAGGGGTTTATCTGGAAGAGCTGGGCGTTACGACCCGTCCCTGTGAGATTGAACAGCTGGGGCCTAAGACAATACGCATGATCATAACGCAGGGGCTTAACAGGCAGATACGCCGGATGTGCAAGACGCAGGGATACGAAGTCGCTTCCCTGAAGAGAGTGCGCGTGGTCAATATTGAGCTCGGCAATATAAAATCCGGAGAGTACAGGGAACTGTCAGGGGATGAACTTCACAGTTTGTATGAAGAGTGCGGACTTGCGCCACAATAAGCATAAATAGTAAACGGCAGGTATTTTTCTATGAATGATAATCAAATGAACCGTATGAAAGAGTTGGTCGAACTCCTAAACAGTGCATCCAAGGCCTATTATGCACAGGATACGGAGATCATGAGCAACTATGAATATGATCGTCTGTACGATGAGTTGGTCGGATTAGAAGAAATAACAGGCGTTACTATTGCTAACAGCCCAACGGGAAATGTGGGTTATGAGGCGGTGGATGAGCTGCCCAAGGATCGTCATGAGCAGCCTATGCTGTCATTGTCTAAGACGAAGAGCAGGGAGGAGCTGCGCGATTGGCTGAACGGCAAAGAAGCGCTGCTGTCGTGGAAGCTGGACGGACTGACCGTGGTACTGCACTATGCGGAGGGAAAGCTTGTAAAAGCCGTCACAAGAGGGAACGGTGAGGTGGGAGAAGTGGTCACCAACAATGCGAAGGTGTTTCGCAACGTACCGCTGACGATTCCTTACCACGGTGAGATGGTAGTGCGTGGAGAGGCGGTAATCAGCTACAGTGAATTTGAGCGGATCAACAGCAGGATCGAGGATGCGGAAGCGAAGTATAAGAATCCGAGGAATCTGTGCAGCGGCTCCGTAAGACAGCTAAACAATGAAGTGACGGCATCCCGAAACGTCAATTTCTATGTATACAGTCTCGTCAAGGCGGACGGAGTGGATTTTGACAATTCCAGAAGAAAACAGTTCGAGTTCCTGGCGAAACAGGGCTTCGACGTCGTGGAACACAGGCTGGTGAATCCCGACACAATCATGGATGCAATCGCTTATTTTGAAGAGAAGATACAGACCTATGACATCCCCTCGGACGGACTGGTGATGCTGTATGATGACATTGCATACGGACGGTCGTTGGGGAGAACAGCGAAATTTCCGAGGGATTCCATCGCTTTCAAATGGGCGGATGAACTGCGTGAAACAGTACTGACGGAGATGGAGTGGAGTGCCAGCCGCACAGGGCTGATCAATCCTGTGGCTATTTTTGAGCCGGTAGAGTTGGAGGGAACGACAGTCAGCCGTGCTTCGGTGCACAATATAAGCATTGTCAGGGGATTAAAGCTCGGTATCGGGGATCATATCACGGTATATAAAGCAAATATGATCATCCCGCAGATAGCGGAGAACCTGACGCAGAGTGATTCGTTGGAAATCCCGAAGACGTGCCCTGTATGCGGGCAGCCCACGGAGATACGCAGAGTCAATGATGTACAGTCACTATACTGCAATAACCCCGACTGTGATGCGAAGAAGATCAAGTCCTTCACCCTGTTTGTGAGCAGAGATGCCATGAATGTGGAAGGACTTTCGGAATCCACACTGGAAAAGTTTCTCGCTAGGGGGTTCCTGCATGAGTTTGCAGATATTTTCCGGCTGAACCGTTATGAACAGGAAATCGTGCAGATGGAGGGGTTCGGAGAAAAGTCCTACAGGAATTTGGCACAGAGTATTGAGACGGCAAGAAACACCACACTTCCGAGAGTGATCTATGGACTGGGAATTGAGAATATCGGTGTGGCCAATGCCAAGATGCTGTGCAGGCATTTCGGATTTTCTCTTGAGGCGCTGCGGGATGCGACGATGGAAGAGCTGAGTGATATTGACGGAATCGGTGAGGTGATTGCTGCCGGCATCTATGATTTCTTCCGTAACAGAGAACGGATGGATCAGCTCAATCATCTGCTTGAGGAAGTGAATATTGCTCGTGAAACAGTGGATGAAAGCGCTCAGACACTTGCCGGAATGAGTTTTGTGGTCACGGGAAGCCTGGAGCATTATGAGAATCGAAACGCCCTAAAAGATGAGATAGAGTCAAGGGGCGGCAAAGTGACAGGCAGCGTCACCGGTAAGACGACCTGCCTGATCAACAATGACTTAACGTCCCAGTCATCCAAGAACAAGAAAGCCAAAGAACTCGGCATCCGCATCATATCGGAAGAAATGTTTCTGGACGAGTATCTGTAGCAGTATTTTACAGATATAAAGCTGTTTATTTGCAGATACTAAATATCGCGTATGTCGTACGGCGTGGTCTGGTACACATAGTAGTTCAGCCAGTTTGAATACAGCAGCTGACCGGTGGAACGCCAGTTGACAATGGGAGTATTCTCCGGATTGTCATCGGGGAAATAATTTGCGGGAACGGCGGGATTCATACCCTTGTCAAGATCCCTGAAGTATTCCTGCGCCAGCGTGTCGGCATCGTATTCCGGATGGCAGGTTACGAAAAAGTGTCGGCTGTCCGTAGTCTTGACGATGGTGACACCCGCCTCGTCAGAGACTGCCATCAGTTCAAGTTCCGGCACGGATGAGATTTGCTCCTCTAAGATGCCCATGGCACGCGACTGAGGCGCGTAGAAGATATCGTCGAAGCCTCTGAAAAGAGGGGAACTCTTTTTCAGTATTTTATGTGGGTAGACACCGGACAGTTTGGTGTCCATGTCATATCTGTCCAATCCGTAGAAATAGTACAGGCCTGCAAATGCGCCCCAGCATAAGTGCAGTGTACAGTGCACGTGGGTTTTGCCCCACTCCATGATTGTGCACAGTTCATCCCAGTAAGTGACATCCTCGAATTTGACGTAATCCAAGGGGGCACCGGTGATGATCATGCCATCGTATTTCTGGTCTTTGACTTGGTCAAAGGTTGTATAGAAAGATTCCAGGTGGTTGGAATCGATGTGCTGCGGCGTATAGCTGGCGGTCTGCAGAAACTCTACATTGACCTGCAGAGGCGTGTTGGATAATTTGCGTAAGAGCTGCGTTTCCGTCACGATTTTAGTGGGCATCAGGTTGAGAATCAGGACGTTCAGCGGACGGATATCCTGGTGCATAGCACGGTACTCCGTCATAACGAAGATGTTCTCTTTTTCCAGTATGGTGGTTGCCGGTAATGAATCAGCTATTTTTATGGGCATATCGGTTCCTCAGCTTTCCCGCGCCGGACAGTAATCTAAAGCTTGAACGGCGCTGTCAAATCACAATATACATTATCACAAAAAGCGCATTGTTGCAAGAATTGCACATTTGTACATAATGCGGTATAATAAGCCCAGACTCGGCGGTCTTGGCAGAACATAGGGGGTTCATGGTATGGAGACAGCATATCAGAAAGTTAAAGTACATAACGAATTGGAATGGTGTCAGGTGAGTGACATTGAAACGAAAGAGAAGATTGAGAAGATCCTTCTAAAGTATAGAGTTTCATATTTTGTGAAATGGGAGAAACCGAAGCTCTTTTCGGGTGAGAAATTCGGTACATGCGTCTTCTGTGTGAATCAGCTGCAGAAGGAAACGGCAGAGGAAGCGATTCAGGACCTGCCGGAGGAAGTGAAAGGCAAAATCCGTTTTGTCAACCGTAAAGTTGATAGGACATTTTATTAGACACTTAGGTTGATTGATGAGGTGTTATATATGAGTAATTGCGACACATGCAGTAATTATCAGTATGACGAGGATTACGAGTGTTATGTGTGTATGGTGGATCTGGATGAAGATGAGATGAGCCGGTTCCTTAGGGGCGGTAATTTCGATTGTTCCTTCTACCGGTTGGATGACGAATATTTGATTGTAAGAAAGCAGATGTAGGAGATTCCCACACCTGCTTTTATTAGGCTTCTCTCGAGTTTACGAAGGAAACCTCGTCGAGTTTGACGTCAGGCAAACTCTTAAGCTAACTCTTTTTTCAGGTTTTTCTGTGCGGTTGACAGCATCAACTTGATACGATTGAGCTGGTTAACTTCGCTGGCGCCCGGATCGTAATCAATCGCAACGATATTGGAGAGCGGGAAGCGTTTGCGCAGCTCCTTGATGACACCCTTGCCCACAACATGGTTCGGCAGGCAGGCGAAAGGCTGCGTGCAGACGATATTGTTGACGCCGCTGTGGATCAGTTCAACCATCTCACCGGTCAAAAACCACCCCTCACCGGTCTGGTTGCCGATATTGACGATCGGTTCAGCATATTCCACAATCTTATAGATACTTACCGGCGGTGTGAAATGCCGGCTCTTCTCAAACGCATTAACAGCTGTCTGGCGCATCTTCTCAAGAGCCCAGATACCGGCTCTTGACACGGCGGATGCCTTGCGTGAAGTGCCGAGATAATCAGCCTTATATATCTGGTTGTAGAAGCAGTAGAGCATAAAGTCTATCAAATCGGGCACCACCGCCTCTGCGCCTTCGGACTCCAACAACTCCACGAGATGGTTGTTGGCGGCCGGGGCATATTTTACTAAAATTTCACCCACGATGCCGACTCTGGGTTTGCGCATATCCTCGTGAATCGGAACGGAGTCAAAGTCCCGTATGATTTGTCGGCACATCTTTTGGAATGTGAGATAATTCATATGCTTACGGGATACAAATTCACGGCACTTTTTCGCCCATTTTGCATGAAGGGCATCCACAGAACCCGGTTCCACCTCATAGGGACGCATGCGGTAGACACAGCGCATGAAAATATCCCCGAAGAGTGTACTGTACGCCGCACGTAAAAGAAGTTCCGCGTTTAAGTGAAATCCGGGATTCGTCTCAATACCGCCAAGATTCAGTGAGATGACGGGAATCTGTGCCATACCTGCCTTCTCCAATGCCCGTCTGATAAACCCAACGTAGTTGGTGGCACGGCAGCCGCCGCCTGTCTGCGTCATAATCAGTGCAACTTTATTTAAATCGTATTTGCCGGAGAGCAGAGCATCCATGATCTGACCCACAACCATCAGCGAAGGATAACATGCGTCATTATTTACATATTTGAGTCCCACATCCACAGCGTGTCTGTTGTCATTGTTGAGCACCTCAAAGTGGTATCCACACGCCTCGAATCCTGCCTGCATGATGTCAAAATGAATCGGAGACATCTGAGGACACAAGATTGTGTATTCTTTTCGCATCTCCTCCGTAAATGCAACTTTGTTGATCGCACTGGAGCGAATGATACGCTGTTTGTTCTTTTGTTCCCGCACTTTAATGGCGGAGAGCAGAGAGCGTATGCGGATTCTTGCAGCGCCCAGGTTGTTGACTTCATCAATCTTCAGACATGTGTAAATCTTGTCGGATCCGGATAAGATATCGTTGACCTGGTCTGTGGTCACGGCATCAAGACCGCACCCGAAGGAGTTCAATTGAATCAAATCCAGATCTTCCCGTGTCTTTACATAACTTGCAGCAGCATACAATCTGGAGTGATACATCCACTGGTCGGACACGATCAGCGGACGCTCCGGTTCTGCCAGATGGGAAACAGAATCTTCCGTAAGCACGGCAATGTCGTAGGAGTTGATCAATTCCGGAATTCCGTGATTGATCTCGGGATCGATGTGATACGGTCTGCCGGCCAGAACGATGCCGCGGACATGTTTCTCTTCCATGTAGCGGAGTACTTCCGCACCCTTATCGCGCATGTCCTGACGGGCCTTTTCCTGCTCGTCCCAGGCGGCCTTTGCAGCATCCATCACCTCTGTGACGGGCAGACCCCGGAACTCTTTCGTGAGGGCGGAAGTTACCGTTTTCAAATCACGGAAGGACATGAAAGGATTGCGGAATACGACCTCGCCATGCCCGATTTCCTCGACATTGTTCTTGATGTTCTCAGAGTAGGAAGTGACGATAGGGCAGTTGTAGTGATTGTTTGCCGCATGGAATTCGTCCCTCTCATAGAACAATGCGGGATAAAAAATGAAATCTACTTTCTGGTTGATCAGCCATGCCACATGTCCGTGGGCAAGCTTGGCGGGATAACATTCCGATTCACTTGGGATAGATTCTATGCCCAGCTCATAGATTTTGCGGTTGGAACTGGGAGAGAGTACGACACGATATCCCAGCTTCGTAAAAAATGTGAACCAGAACGGATAGTTCTCGTACATATTTAAGACTCTCGGAATGCCGACGGTTCCGCGATGTGCTTTGTCCGCAGACAGCGGTTCGTAGGAGAAGAGTCTCTTCAATTTATAGTCGTACAGATTGGGTATGCCGCTCTCATTTTTGGTCTTGCCGAGTCCGCGTTCGCAGCGGTTTCCGGAGATGTACTGGCGTCCGCCCGTGAATTTGTTGATGGTGAGACGGCAGTTGTTCGTACAGCCTTTACACTTTGCCATACTCGTCTCAAACTGCAGATTGGTGATCTGCTCGATGCTCAACATGGAAGACGAAGCGCCCTTTTTATAGTGTTCCCGTGCAATGAGTGCAGCGCCGAAAGCACCCATAATACCGGCGATATCGGGTCTGATTGCCTGACAGTCCGCAATTTTCTCGAAACTGCGCAGCACGGCATCATTATAGAAAGTACCGCCTTGTACAACAATATTCTTGCCAAGTTCCGACGCGTCGGATACCTTGATGACTTTAAAAAGGGCGTTTTTAATGACGGAATAGGCCAGTCCCGCAGAGATGTCGGATACGGAAGCCCCCTCCTTCTGTGCCTGTTTTACTTTAGAGTTCATAAATACCGTACAGCGTGTGCCGAGATCAATCGGATGTTCGGCAAACAGAGCGGTTTTGGCAAAGTCCTCCACGCCGTAATTTAGTGATTTGGCAAAAGTCTCGATAAATGAACCGCATCCGGAGGAGCAAGCCTCATTGAGCTGCACACTGTCCACTGTCTGATTTTTGATCTTGATACATTTCATGTCCTGCCCGCCGATGTCCAGAATACAGTCAACTTCCGGGTCGAAGAATGCGGCGGCATAGTAGTGGGCAACTGTTTCCACCTCCCCGTCGTCTAAGAGGAATGCAGCTTTCATCAGTGCTTCGCCGTAACCGGTGGAACAGGAGCGCACGATCTTTACGCCGTCGGGAAGCAAAGAATAGATTTCTTTGAGAGAACGAATCGCAGTTTTAAGTGGGCTTCCGTCGTTGCTGCTGTAGAAAGAATAGAGCAGGGAACCGTCCTCACCTACGAGGGCAACTTTCGTCGTGGTCGATCCCG
The DNA here is from genome assembly GCA_022510625.1 of Lachnospiraceae bacterium. Taxonomy (GTDB): domain Bacteria; phylum Bacillota; class Clostridia; order Lachnospirales; family Lachnospiraceae; genus UBA3282. The sequence continues at coordinate 8,903 of JAFLTD010000018.1, read as the reverse complement.
CGTCGATACCCAGAAAACAGTTTCCCTGATACGTGGCCAGGTCTGCCGTGTTCACGTGATGAGCATTGTGTCTTTTGCAGAAGACATCATATTCCTCTTGGGAGGCAAACAGAGGTTCCATACGCTCTACTTCGAACTCCATTTTGATGTCGGATGAGAGCTTGCCCACCATTTCTTCCATAGAAAACGAAGTCTCTTCCTTCGCATTTAATGCAGAACCGATGGCGGCGAACAGATGGGAATTATCGGTGTCAATGATATGTTCGTCATCCAACTTTAATGTCCGGATAAAAGATTGCTTTAATTCGGACAGGAAATGCAGCGGTCCTCCCAGAAAAGCAACATGTCCGCGAATGGGTTTACCGCATGCAAGACCGCTGATTGTCTGGTTTACCACAGCCTGAAAAATGGAGGCGGACAAATCTTCCTTGGTCGCCCCTTCATTGATGAGCGGTTGGATGTCGGACTTGGCAAACACACCGCACCTTGCCGCAATCGTGTACAGTGAATGATAATATTTAGCATACTCGTTAAGCCCCGCCGCGTCGGTCTGCAGAAGGGAAGCCATCTGATCGATAAAAGAGCCTGTGCCGCCGGCACAGATGCCGTTCATACGCTGCTCCACATTGCCGCCTTCGAAGTAGATAATCTTAGCGTCCTCACCGCCAAGCTCAATCGCCACGTCTGTAGCCGGGGCAAATGTCTGCAGTGAAGTGGATACCGCAATCACTTCCTGTACGAAAGGTACCTGCAAATGATTGGCCAATGTCAGACCGCCGGAACCGGTGATCATCGGATGCACCGTCACGTTGCCGAGCTGCTCGTAGGCTTTCTTGAGCAAATCCGACAAAGTTTCTCTTATATTTGCAAAGTGTCTTTGATAGTCGGCAAAGAGTATTTGCCGACTATCGTCCAATATTGCGATTTTAACGGTTGTGGAACCGATATCGATACCAAGGGTATATTGCATTCCGCCCATTATATATATCACTCCTGTTTCATGAGTTAAAGTATACTATTCGTATAATCCGTGTCTTGACAGACATAGTCATTATATGACACGATTTTGCAAAAAGCAATCGCCTATTTGTTGAAAAAAATGAAGAATTTGGGAGGTATTTATTAAATTTTTATGACCTCTGCTAAATTGATGCGGCGGCGTTTACTTTTAAAAGAAGGAATGTTAAAATGTATTCAGTTTTGTACACGAAAATACATTGTAACAGCAGGGAGAATGAAATGAGTCCTTTTGAACGTAAGTTTGGTAAATACGCAATAAAAAACCTGACGTTTTTTTTGGTAGCATGTTATGCCGTGGGATATGTACTTCAGTTTGCGGACAGGACCGGCACGTTGATTTATTATCTTTCGCTTGATCCGTATGCGATTATACACGGGCAGGTTTGGCGGCTTATTACATGGATCTTGATTCCGCCGCCGACCGGGAATTTGTTCTTTGCGCTTCTTATGATATACGTTTACTGTTCACTGGGGACAACGCTTGAGAGAACATGGGGAACTTACCGCTATAATGTGTATCTGTTTCAGGGGATGCTCTTTACGATCGTGGGAAGCTTCCTGTTGATGGGCTATTTCTATCTTTTATATGCGGATGCCAATGCGGTGGATAAAACAATATACTTTAGAAGCGCCTCGCTTTACTTTAGTACCTACTATGTCAATATGTCCATATTCCTCGCATATGCGGCAACGTTTCCGGATGCACAGTTTCTGCTTATGTTCATTATTCCGATCAAGGCTAAGGTGCTGGGAATCATCTATGGCATTCTGTTGGTGTTTGATTTCTTCAATGGGGGAGCGGTTGGCAGGTTCGTCATCGGAGCTTCACTGTTCAACTTTGTCGTGTTCTTTGTCACGTCACGTAGTAAGGTGAGTCTGAATCCGAAGCAGATACGCAGGCGGCAGGAATTTAAACGGGATATACGAAGAAATACGGGAATTACCAAACACAAGTGTGCTATCTGCGGCAGGACGGAGGTGGACAGTCCGGGGCTGCAGTTCAGATTTTGTTCCAAGTGCGACGGCAACTATGAATATTGTGAAGAACACCTGTATACGCACACGCATGTGAAAAAGGGATAGGTTGGTAATGGATAGAGAAATTCTGTTTGCAAAAACGTTGGAGCAAATAAAAAAGACCGCGAAAGATCAGGGAAACTGTGTCTCCAAGGAGCAGGTGGAGGAAGCTTTTGCGCCGCTTGCCCTCGGCAAAGAACAGATGGATATGGTCTATGATTATCTGCACCAAAATAAGATCGGTATCGGGCAGCCCGTGGACTTAGACGAATATCTTGCGGACGAGGAGAAGGATTATCTGGAAACTTATCTGGAAGAATTGCAGGCGCTGCCGAAACTCTCTGACGGAGAGCTGGAGGCGGTCACGCTTTCCGCCATGGCAGGGGATACGGATGCCCAGAGTAGATTGACGGAAAGCTATTTGCCGGATGTGGTGGAGATTGCAAAATTGTATGCCGGACAGGGCGTGTATCTGGAAGATCTGGTCGGAGAGGGCAATGTGGCAGTGGCAATGGGTGTCACTATGCTCGGCGCGCTGGAACATGCTTCCGAAGCACAGGGCATGATAGGCAAGATGATTATGGATGCGATGGAGAACTATATTGCGCAGAACGCGCAGGAGGCTAAGAAAGATAAGAGAATCGCAGACAAGGTCAACAAGGTGGCGGATGCTGCACGCGAATTGTCAGAAGAACTGCACAGAAAGGTGACAGTGGATGAAGTCATGACAGAGTCCGGTTTGAGCAGAAAAACGATAGAGGATGCTGTCCGCATGAGCGGAGGCAAGATAGAGGATATTGCAGATAACGCTATATCTTAAAGTGAGGAATGAGAGAAAGATATGGGGATGACAACGGACATTCGGAATGATGATTTTAAATATTTTATGCAGGATGCGAGTTCCGTCTATCTGGGTGCTAAATTCAGTTACGCAGAGATGCTGGGACAAGAGATGGTCAATTTTAAGTACAAGAGCATTGTGGAACATTATATACTGAAGGACACCGATCCGGAAACAACACTGGAAAGTCAGCTGTACTATATGACTGCGGATCAGTTTTCGTATAGGACATATACTCAACTCAAGGCGAGAATCAAAGTGAGCATGCTGGTGCAGAAGCGGAAGCTCTTCGGCGGAACCAAGACACTGTATGAGAATAAAGTATTGAAACTTGACGAATTGGTGGGAATGAATCTGGCCAGGAAGAAACAGTGCGGTATGGTGATACAGGAACTGATACTGTCCAAACTGGCGCTCATGGCATTTAGTGTATAGAAATGTCGAAATGCGCGATAAATGACAACTGCAAATAGGAAAAGGGACTTGCTTATCGTAAAATTATCTGTTAAACTGACATTGCTGGACAGGAAAAACGACAAATTGACAACATTATGACAGAAAAATCTGTCGTGTTGTATATATATTTTTAGTAAAATTCCCTTTTTACACTGAACAGGCAGAGATGATTTTCGTCTCTGCCTGTTCTTTTTGCTAAGTTTTAAGAAGAGTGGTATACTATAGAGCAGATTATGATCGGAAAACGGAAAGGAGTTTGCGCATCAATGCAGATAGAACAGTTACAGGCTTACACAGTATTGGAGAAGAGACAGATCAAGGACATTCATTCGGTAGGATATTTGCTGAGACATAACAAAACGGGGGCGAGAGTGGCGCTTCTGTCTAATGATGATGAGAATAAAGTATTTTACATCGGTTTTCGGACACCACCTAAGGACAGCACAGGTGTGGCGCATATCGTGGAGCACACCGTACTATGCGGATCGGACAAGTTTCCGGTGAAGGATCCGTTTATTGAGCTTGCGAAAGGATCCCTCAATACCTTTTTGAACGCAATGACTTACCCGGACAAGACTGTGTATCCGGTTGCGAGCTGTAATGACAAGGATTTTCAGAACCTGATGGATGTTTATCTGGACGCGGTGCTTCACCCGAATATTTATCATGAGGAGAAGATTTTCAGGCAGGAAGGCTGGCACTATGAGATGGAAAATGTCGAGGATGACCTGACGATCAACGGTGTTGTTTACAGTGAGATGAAAGGTGCCTTTTCCTCCCCTGACGATGTGCTGTGGAGAGAGATTATGTCTTCTCTGTATCCGCACACTGCCTACGCAGTGGAATCGGGCGGAGACCCGGATGTGATTCCGGAGTTAACTTACGAGGATTTTCTTGCTTTCCACAAGAGATATTATCACCCGTCCAACAGCTATATTTATCTGTACGGTAATATGGATATGGCGGAGAAATTACAGTGGATCGACGAGGAGTATCTCTCCAAATATGAGGCGCTTGCGGTGGACTCTGCGCTTGCAACGGAGCCTCCCTTTACCGAGATGCTGACCGTAGAGAAGGAGTATCCGATCATGGAGAGCGAGTCGGACAGGGACAACACCTATCTGGCTTACAATATTGCCTTCGGTGTGCAGCCGGACAGAAAATTCTGTTATGGCTTTAATACGCTGGTTGATGTGCTGTGTATGATGCCCGGCGCACCTGTCAAACAGGCACTTCTGGATGCGGGGATCGGTACAGATATAAACTGCGGCTATGATATAGGCGTCAAGCAGCCTTATTTTTCGATTATTGCGAAAAATGCCAATACAGAGCAGAAGGAAGCATTTATCCGCACTGTGGAGGAAACATTGTCGAAACTTGTCGAAGAAGGATTGGACAAGAGAGCAATTCGCGCAAACTTGAACAACAGTGAGTTCCGATACAGAGAGGCGGATTACGGCTCCCGTCCCAAAGGACTCATGTATGGTCTGCAGATGTTGGAGACATGGCTGTATGATGATTCCAAGCCGTTTATCAATGTGGAACTGCTTGATACCTTCCGGGAGCTGAAAGAAGCAGTTGATACATCCTACTATGAGGAGCTGATTAAAAACTATCTGCTTGGCAATGCGCATAAGAGTGTAGTGGTCGTTAAGCCGGTGAAAGGGCTGACGGGGCGTAAAGAAAAGGCACTTGCGGATAAACTTGCGAAGATGAAAGAGGCCATGAGCAGCGAAGAGATTGCGCAGATTGTCAGGCAGACAGAGGAACTTAGGCAGTATCAGGAAGAGCCCAATGCCAAGGAAGATCTGGAGAAGATACCGCTTTTGTCCAGGGCTGATATGAAGAAGGAGGCGGCGCCTTACTACAATGAGGAGAAAAAAGTGGGAGATACGGTGCTTCTCTATCATGATGTCTTCACGAACGGTATTGGGTATTTGCGGTTCATGTTCGATTTAAGACAGGTGCCGGAAGAACTGTTTCCGTATGTAGGCATTTTAAAAACAATCCTTGGTCTGGTAAATACGGAAAATTACAGTTATAGTGAACTGTACAACGAGATTAACTTGCAGACCGGTGGCATTACTCCGTCGGTAACTACCTATGGGGATGCAAAGGAACTGTCAAAATATACGGCTGTTCTTGATTTGAAAGTTAAGGTTCTGTATGAGAATCTGCCGCAGGCGTTTGCACTTGCGGAGGAAATACTGATACGTTCCGACTATGCGGATGCGAAACGTCTCTACGAATTAGTGGCGGAAGCACGCTCCTGCAAGCAGGCAGATATGATGTCGGCAGGACACAGAGTGGCGGCAAACCGGACTCTGGCATATTTGTCCAAGCCTGCTGTGATATTGGAGCATATCGGCGGCATTCCGTTCTATCAGTTGTTAGAGAGTTTTGAGAATGAATTTGACAGCAAAAAGGAAGAACTGATTTCAAATCTTAACAAGGTTATCCGTTATATTTTCCGACCGGAGAATCTGATGGTGGATTACACCGCAGAAAATGAAGGATTAGCAGGGGTTGAATCTTATATTGATGATTTAAAAGGAAAGTTGTATACCGATTCTATAGAAGCCACAGGGTATGATCCCAAGCCGGTTAAGAAGAACGAGGGCTTTATGACTTCGGCGCAGATTCAGTATGTATGTCGTGCGGGAAATTTTGAGAAGAAGGGACTGCCCTTTAACGGTGCGCTTCACGTGCTGCGCGTAATGATGGGATATGATTATCTCTGGACGCAGGTGCGTGTAAAGGGCGGCGCATACGGATGTATGTGTGATTTCATGAAAACGGGCGACAGTTACTTTGTATCTTACAGAGATCCCAATCTGAAAAATACGATTGACGTCTATGAGAAGGCGGCGGATTATATTGCCCATTTTGAGGCAGATGAAAGAACTATGACCCAGTATATTATCGGAGCAATCAGTGAGATGGATACGCCCATGACTCCGGCGATGAAAGGCAGTTATTCACTTACCGGGTATATGACCCACTATTCCTATGAGATGGCGCAGAAAGACAGGGATGAGCTGCTTGCAGCGGATGTAGATGCGATTCGCGGATTGTCGGAATATATCCGCGCCTTCATGGATGATGAATGTCTTTGCGTGGTGGGCAACGAGGAAAATATCAAGGAGAACAGCGAACTTTTTGAGAATACTGATTATTTATTCCACTGATGGATGAAACCTTTTATGTCTTTCAGGGGTATTATATACAAAAGTAAGAAAGGGAGGAAAAGAAAGATGAAAAAAAGGTTAACGTTTTTTGGTGCGGTATGTACGGTCATGATGTCTGTGATCGCAGGGTGCGGCAGCAGTGAGGGAAAGTACCATGATAGTATGGTAGCCAATGATATGGCTGCAGCGGTAGCAACGGAGCAGTATGCGGATGCAGGGGGATACGGTGTATATGAGTCTGCTTCTGAGTATTATGCCGAGGACTCTATAGAGTATGAAGAAAGCGGGACGGCACAGAGCACAGAGCTTTCTGAGGAGGCTGCACAGACTTCGGAACGTAAGCTGATTCGCACTGTCGATCTGTATACGGAGACGGAGCAGTATGACGACCTGCTTGCCGCTTTGGAAGTGCAGATCGCATCGCTCGGAGGATATGTTGAATATCGATATCAGTATAACGGTAACTCTTATGATGCTTACAGTTATTCGAGGCGGAGCAGTACACTGACGGTCAGGATTCCGGCGGACAGACTGGATGAGTTTATTACCCGCGTCGGAGAGACATCCAATATTGTCAATAAGGAGGAGCGGGTGGAAGATGTGACTCTGCGATATGTCGATTTGGAAAGTCACAGAAATGCGCTTGCGACGGAGCAGGAACGGCTTTTGGAGCTGCTGGAACAGGCTGAGACGGTAGAGGATCTTATTACCATCGAATCCCGCCTCTCTCAGGTTCGGTATGAGCTGGAGAGCATGGAGTCACAGCTTCGTACATTGATGAATCAGGTAAGCTACAGTACGGTGAATCTTTCCGTTCAGGAGGTACAGAGATTATCGCCGACCGAAGAGGTGACGATCTGGGGAAGAATACGTCAGGGACTATCGGACAGCTTCTATGACCTGGGTATGGGATTCCAGAACGGCTTTGTCGGGTTTATCATTAACCTGCCCTATATCGTACTCTGGCTGATTGTGATTGTTATTCTGTTTTTCGTGTGCAGGCTGCTTTGGCGCTTTTTCAAAAAGCGTTATGCAATGAAAGTTGCAAAACGGACCGGGCAGGCAGTTAATAATCTAAAGAACAAAGTAAGAAGGAATAAACGCGGCACGGGAAATGTGCAGGATACAGCAGAAGATAAGCAGGATGAAGCAGAGGATAAAGTGGAACAGGGAAATACGTCCGATACGGACAATACATTACGTTCGAAAGAAAAATAGCAGGAAAGGGCATTTATGGAAAAAACACAGTTTAAATCCGGGTTTGTCACGCTGATTGGCAGACCCAATGTGGGTAAGTCCACGCTGATGAATGCGTTGATCGGACAGAAGATTGCCATTACTTCAAACAGACCTCAGACGACCAGAAACAGGATTCAGACGGTCTACACTTCCGAGGAAGGACAGATTGTGTTCCTGGACACGCCGGGCATTCATAAAGCGAAAAATAAGCTTGGCAGCTATATGGTAGGTGTGGCGGAGCGCACGATGTCCGAGGTTGATGTCATCGTGTGGCTGGTAGAGCCGTCGGACTATATCGGCGCGGGAGAACAGCATATCATTGAGCAGCTTAAGAAGACGAATACACCAGTCATTTTGGTCATCAATAAGATCGATACCGTAAAGAAAGAACTGCTCTTAACGTTTATCGATGTCTACAGAAAACAGTATGATTTCGCGGAGATTGTTCCTGTGTCTGCATTGAAAAAAGACGGCCTTGAGATTTTGATTGAGTGTATCATGAAGTATCTTCCTTATGGTGAGCCGTTCTATGATGAGGACACCGTGACGGATCAGCCTATGCGTCAGATTGTGGCGGAGCTGATTCGGGAGAAAGCATTAAAATGCCTGGAGGAGGAAATTCCTCACGGAATTGCTGTTGCTGTCGAGATGATGAAGTTTAAGAAACACATTGTCGATATAGAGGCAACCATTGTCTGTGAGAAAGATTCCCATAAGGGGATTATTATCGGCAAGCAGGGCAGTATGCTCAAGAAGATCGGTTCCATGGCAAGGATGGATATAGAAGATCTGGTGGAAAATCAGGTCAATCTGAAACTCTGGGTCAAAGTTAAGAAGGACTGGCGGGACAGTGATTATCTGTTGAAAAATTTTGGTTATAATCCGAAAGAAGCAGAATAGAAAAGTGCAAATCTGCGAACCCTAAACACTAGTTGATGAGAGAGGATTAGGGGCGTAAGATGAATGAGATAAATTACTGGGAAAAGTTTATGGCCACCGGGAAAATCGATGATTTCCTGGCATATAGAAATGCAGCAGAGGATACACAGCAGGGACGCTGTGAGAACAAGGAAGAGTCGGGAGAACATTCTCATGCAGGAATACACACAGATTACGGGAATGGTTTTAAAGGCTGAACCGAT
>JAFLTD010000179.1 GCA_022510625.1 Lachnospiraceae bacterium | reverse complement strand
GTGGACACGGTTCAGGCAACGGTAAGACAGCCGGCAAGGGTCACAAGGGTCAGAAGGCTCGTTCCGGAGCGCCCAGACCGGGCTTTGAAGGCGGTCAGATGCCGTTATACAGACGTATTCCTAAGAGAGGATTCAAATGCAGAAACTCTAAGGATATCGTTGCAATCAATTTAAGTGCCCTGGAAGCATTCGATAACGGCACAACAGTTGATGTTGATGCTTTGATTGAAAAGGGGATCATCAAGAACCCTCGAGATGGTGTTAAGATTCTTGGAAACGGAGAATTTACTAAGAAACTCGATGTGAAGGTAAATGCTTTTAGTGCATCTGCTAAAGAGAAAATCGAGGCACTTGGTGGAACAGCAGAGGTGATCTAATGTTTACAACCTTAATAAATGCGTTTAAAATCAAAGAAATTAGAAAGAAACTTTTCTTTACATTTATGATGTTGATTGTGATCCGTCTCGGATCACAGCTTCCTGTTCCGGGTATCAACAGAAGCTTTTTTGCTAATTGGTTCTCACAGCAGACGGGTGATGCATTCAATTTCTTTGATGCTTTTACGGGCGGGTCATTCCTTAACATGTCCGTTCTTGCATTGAATATCACACCGTATATCACATCGTCCATCATCATGCAGCTTATGACGATCGCAATTCCCAAGCTGGAAGAAATGCAGCGTGACGGTGCTGAAGGACGCAAAAAGATCGCATCTATCACAAGATATGTAACAGTAGTTCTTGCACTTGTTGAGGCCAGTGCTATGGCAATCGGTTTCGGCCGTCAGGGACTTCTGCAGACATATAATGCGATCAATGTCATTACAGTTATTGTGGCATTGACTGCGGGCAGTGCATTCTTAATGTGGGTCGGTGAGAGAATTACAGAGCATGGAGTAGGTAATGGTATTTCTATCGTACTTACGATCAATATCCTGTCACGTATGCCTCAGGACATCACGCAGTTGTTTGAACAGTTTGTCATCGGCAAGTCCATTGCCAAAGGCGTAGTGGCGGCAATTATCATCATTGCGATTATCGTTTTGATGGTTGTTCTTGTTATCATTTTAAATGACGGTGTGCGCAAGATTCCCGTGCAGTATGCTAAGAAGGTGCAGGGCAGAAAGATGGTTGGCGGTCAGTCTACAAGTATTCCGCTGAAGGTCAACACATCCGGTGTTATTCCGGTTATTTTTGCATCGTCCCTGTTGCAGCTGCCGGTTATCATCTGCTCATTCTTCAATATTAACGGTACAGGTGTGTGGGGTGAAATCTTAAAGGGATTAAACTCTAATTACTGGTGCAATCCGAGTCAGCCGGTTTACTCCGTAGGACTGATTGTATATGTGATTCTTGTGATCCTTTTTGCATACTTCTACACTTCAATCACCTTTAATCCTTTGGAGATTGCTGAGAACATGAAGAAGCAGGGCGGATTTATTCCGGGTATCAGACCGGGCAAGCCTACCAGCGATTATCTGAACAAGCTGCTCACTTATATAATTTTTATCGGTGCGGTCGGTCTCACGATCGTATGTGTTGTGCCGTATTTCTTTAATGGTGTGTTCGGCGCAAGCGTATCGTTCGGCGGAACCAGCCTGATCATTATCGTAAGCGTGGTTCTTGAGACGGTTAAGCAGATTGAATCTCAGATGCTGGTTCGTAACTATAAGGGATTTTTAAATGATTAGTTCATATGTGTATTGTAGGGACGAGCAGGATAACTGGCGCGTCCCTTACACTTTCATATAAGGAGTAGATGAGAAGATGAAAATTATTATGCTGGGTGCACCCGGTGCAGGCAAGGGAACACAGGCGAAAATGATCGCAGAGAAGTACGGTGTTCCGCATATTTCCACGGGTGACATTTTCAGGGCGAATATCAAGAACGGCACACAGCTGGGGATGGAAGCAAAACAGTATATGGATCAGGGTTTGCTTGTTCCGGATGAGCTGACGGTTAAGATACTGCTCGACAGGGTGGCACAGGATGACTGTCAGAACGGATATGTTCTGGATGGGTTTCCGAGAACCATTCCTCAGGCGCAGGTGTTGGATAAAGCGCTCACAGAACTTGGTGATAAGATAGATTATGCAATTGATGTGGATGTACCGGACGAAAATATCGTCAAGAGAATGGGCGGCAGACGCGCCTGCCTTTCCTGTGGTGCAACATATCATATAGAACATATACCGCCCAAGGCAGAGGGCATTTGCGATAAGTGCGGTCAGGAACTGGTACTCAGGGATGATGATAAACCGGAGACCGTGCAGAACCGTTTGAACGTATACCATGAGCAGACACAGCCGCTGATTGACTTTTATAAGGAAAAAGGCGTACTGAAGACAGTGGACGGCACAATGGACATGAAAGATGTATTTGCTGCTGTCATGACAATCTTAGGTTAAGGCATGGTGAAGATGAATGGCAATAACGATCAAGTCTTCCAGAGAAATAGAGTTGATGAGAGAAGCGGGCAGACTGCTTAGTCTGGTGCATGACGAGCTGGCTAAGCTCATCCGTCCCGGACTCTCCACGAAGGAGATAGACAGAGTGTGTGAGGAGATCATCCGAAGTTACGGATGTACACCCAATTTCCTGCATTATCAGGGTTATCCCGCATCCGTGTGCGTCTCCGTGAATGAGGAGGTCGTGCACGGCATTCCGAAGGAATCCCGCATCATACAGGAGGGCGATATCGTCAGTCTGGATATGGGGTTGATCTATCAGGGGTATCATTCCGATGCTGCGAGAACCCATGCGGTAGGTAAGATCAGCGATGAGGCGCAGAAACTGATCGACGTGACCAGACAGAGTTTTTATGAGGGAATCAAGATGGCCAGGGCGGGCATGCACCTGCATGATATATCCAATGCGATTGCCGGATATGTCGCACCTTACGGCTACGGTATCGTGAAGGCACTGGTAGGACACGGCATAGGCACAAGGCTTCATGAGGATCCCCAGATTCCTAACTTTGCACAGCACAAAAGAGGACCTAAACTGCGGCCCGGGATGACGTTAGCCATAGAGCCGATGATCAATATGGGAACCGATGAAGTGGAATGGCTGAACGACGACTGGACGGTTGTCTCGGCGGACCACTCACTGTCAGCCCATTACGAGAATACGATATTGATCACCGAGGGCGAGCCGGAGATTCTGACGCTCGGCACAATACCGTAAAGCACCTTTAACAGATTCCGAATGGTATCACAGGAGGTTCACATGATTGGAATGCTTGCCGTATCGAAAGCGGGTCACGATAGGGAAAACACATATGTCATAATAGATGAAGAGGACGAATATGTATATTTAGCCGACGGGCAGACAAGAACCGTTGACAGGCCGAAGAGGAAAAACAAAAAACATGTTCAGGTCATCAAGAAAGTAAAGCTGGATAAACCGGCAGGCGGTTTTCAAGATTTGGAGATTAAGAGAGAAATCAGAATTTATCAGGAGGGAGCAAATGTCAAAAGCTGATGTAATTGAAATCGAAGGAACAGTCATTGAGAAGTTACCGAACACCATGTTTCAGGTTGAGCTGGAGAACGGGCATGTGGTGCTGGCACATATAAGCGGTAAACTGCGCCAGAATTTTATCCGTATCTTACCCGGCGATAAAGTAACGTTAGAGTTGTCACCCTACGATCTGTCCAAGGGCAGGATCATCTGGCGTGATAAGTAAGAAAAAACCTAAGAAAGACCGAAAAAACCCCCTTGCCAAATGCTGGGTATAGTGATATAATGTAAAACGGTCTTTTTTGAAAGGAGGGTTTGAGATGAAAGTCAGATCATCAGTAAAACCGATTTGCGAAAAGTGCAAGATCATTAAAAGAAAAGGAAAGATCAGAGTAATCTGTGA
>JAFLTD010000178.1 GCA_022510625.1 Lachnospiraceae bacterium | reverse complement strand
GGACAAACGGTTTTCAAGACCGCCTCGTTATGACCACTTCGATACCTCTCCGGGTACGCAATGCGCCTTTCTTACGGTCAGCGCAAGGAATATTCTAACAAAAATAGATTTCAGTGTCAACCTATTTACCTAAAAAATTTCAGCATTTTTGCGCAAAAACGCCTCTGCCGTTGCCATGTCTTCCGGCGTAGTAATTTTGATATTTTCATAGGAGGCTTCTACCAGTTTGACAGGCGTGTTCATCAACGTCTCTACAACCATAGCGTCATCTGTAATTTTGATTCCTTCAGCGCTCAGCCTGCCCTTTTCCCGCATCAGTCTCTCATATGCTTCTATAATAAGTGCAGATTCAAACACCTGCGGCGTCTGGATCTGCCAGACCAGATTTCGGTTCGGCGTCTGTGCCGCGAAGCCCTCACGATCGGCAATCTTGATCGTGTCTTTTACCGGCATACCTGCTACACAGGCTTTTGACGCCTGTACTTGCTCGTAACAGCGCTGCAGAATCTCTTCTGTCAAAAAGGGTCTCGCACCATCATGGATAAACACATATCCATCCTGATTCGGCACATCGATTTTCCCGTCGGCAATCAACTGAAGGGCGTGATACACAGAGTCGTACCGTTCCCGGCCTCCCGCGACAACAGCATTTACTTTGCAAAAATCGTATCGTGCCACAATTTCATCCTTTACATAAGAAATATCCTCCGCTCCGGTGACGAGAATGCAGTCATCCATAACAGAGGACTCTTCTATCGTATGCAGCGCGTACCAGATCAAAGGTTTGCCGCATAGATCCATATACTGTTTCGCCACATCGCTTTTCATGCGGCTGCCGTTTCCCGCTGCCAGCACAATAGCGGTACATCGCTTTTTGTTCATGTTCACCCTTTCTCAGTCCCCTAATTTTAAATTCGGCACCGCGTTCAGGTCATAACCGTGCCGCACTCCTTTTCGATATTCATAATATGCGGCGGCACCGATCATAGCCGCATTGTCGGTACACATGATGGGGGACGGATGAAAGAATGAAATCCCCCTCTGCGCGCACTCTTTTTCCAATGCGCTTCTGAGCGCCGTGTTGGAAGCCACACCGCCTGCAATGGCAAATTTATTGATGCCGCACTCCTGCACAGCCTGCATGGAATGTTCGACCAGAACATCCACCACAGCTTTCTGAAACGAGGCTGCCACATCCGCCTGACAAATCTCGATGCCCTTCATCTCGCACGAATTTAAATAGTTCAGAACCGCTGATTTTAATCCGCTGAAACTGAAATCATAGACTGCATCGGCAACCTTTGCCCGCGGAAACTGAATGGCATCCGGGTTTCCTTCTTTAGACACCTTATCAATCTTAGGGCCTCCGGGATACCCAAGCCCGATGGCTCTGGCCACCTTGTCAAAAGCTTCTCCCGCAGCATCATCTCTGGTTCGCCCCAGTATCTCGTATTCGCCGTAATCCGTGACTCTCACCAAATGAGAATGTCCGCCTGATACAACCAGGCAGACAAAAGGCGGTTCCAACTCTTTATTTTCAATATAATTTGCACTGATATGTCCCTCAATGTGATGAACCCCTATAAGCGGTATTCCCGAGGCGAAACTGATTGCCTTGGCCGCCGACACTCCCACCAGCAATGGCCCTACCAATCCGGGTCCGTAGGTTACCGCAACTGCATCCATCTCCCGCAGAGTCATTCCTGCTGCCTGTAGTGCCTCACCGATCACCTGATTGATTCTCTCAATATGCTTGCGAGATGCGATCTCCGGGACCACCCCGCCGTATATGGTATGCAGATCTATCTGGGAAGATATCATATTGGAAAGAACTTCCCTTCCGTTTCTGACGACTGCTGCAGCCGTCTCATCACAGGAACTCTCTATGGCAAGTATTGTGATATCTTCTTTTTCACACGTTTTCTCCATGTGCGCATCATACCTTCCTGTCCTGCTAGTCCTTTACCAAATCCCAGCCGTATATCTTCCAATGTCCGTCTTCATCTTTGCGCAGAACGAACTCTTCCATGGACGCAACCGTGCCGCTCGTACCCCGCTTTACATTAAAAGTACAATACAGTCTGGCACAGCTATAACCGTTCTCCGTAAATTCTTCCACGTCAACACTGGTGGAGACAACATAGCTCGATATGGTGCATTTGTCCTTTTTCATATCAGCAATTTCAGAATTCAGATCATTCAGATAATCTTCCTGGGACTTGTTTGCTATAAGTTCGTCATCGTAGATGCCCTGAATCTTCTCCGCCAACTGAGTCAATTCCTCATCCGTGTACTCTTCATTGTAAAAGCACTTAGTAATCTCGGCAAAATATTTGACTACTTCTTTGGGCGAAGGCGGATAGTTTCTCTCTAAATCCCTCAGCAGGACTTTTTGTACCGCCGTAATCTGCGTATTCGCTTCCTCGACCGCTTTCTTACGGTTTAAGCTGACGGCATAACCCGCAACTGCGGCCACGAGAATTAAGCCGATTACAATAACAGTGATTATTCCGGAACGTTTCATACTATCTGCTCCTTTCTCCTTCTGGTTTCGTCAACAACCTGGCGCCGTATCTTTCCTACTCTTCATCTTCAAATACCAGTTCAATACTTCTGCCGTCCTTGGCCGCTATCGCATTGGGAAAAATATTGCGTACATCCTTAATATATTCCTCGGGATGAATGAGCGAAGGACTGTAATGTGTCAGCCACATTTCTTTAACACCTGCTTTCTTCGCAAGCTCCGCCGCCTCGTAAAAGGTCATGTGCTTATATTCTTTCGCTTTCTGCTGTTTCTCCGGTTCTCCGTACATGCCCTCGCAAATGAAAAGATCTGCTCCCGAAGCGGCCCGCGCAATACTTTCCGTAGGTCTGGTGTCGGTACAGTACGTCACTTTAAGCCCTTTGCGCGGCTCTCCCAGCACCATATCCGGGGTGAACGTGCCTTCTTCTGTCTCTATTATCTCACCTTTTTGCAAACGATTCCAGTAATTTCTGGGAATATTGAGTTTTTCTGCAGCGGCAACATCAAATTTACCGATGCGTTCCACTATAATATTATAGCCGTAGCAGACGACATTGTGATTCACTTTATAGGCTTCGATGCGAAAACCGTCAAATGCAATCGACTGCTCCGCATCCGTCAGTTCCATACACCTGATTTCAAAGGGAAGCTCCGGTGCAATGATGCGCAGGGCGCCCACCACTTTCGAAAGACCCTTGGGACCTATGAGCAGAAGAGGTTCCGTGCGCTCCGCATTGCCCATGGTAAGAAGCATACCGGGCAGTCCGCTGATATGGTCCGCATGAAAGTGGGTAAAACAGATAATATCAATAGGCTTTGGGCTCCACCCCTTTTCCTTCATTGCAATCTGTGTACCTTCACCGCAATCGATCAATATACTTGTCCCATTATACCTTGCCATCAAAGATGTAAGCCATCTGTGCGGCAGGGGCATCATGCCTCCTGTGCCCAATAAGCAGATATCTAACATGTTTGCTCCTATTCTGTCACGGTCGGAATAGTCTCTAGAGCAGTTCTTTTCTCTCCCATTCATCCACGGGAACCGAAAATCCTTCGATCAATTTCTGATAGCAGTCCTCACACAGATCAAATCCGTGACTGATACCGTCCCTTGTTCCGAAAAAACCGAAATCATGCTCTACTCGGATACATTCCTCTTTGAGAAATCCATTTTCTACCAATAAATTTTTCCGACAACAATTACAAACTACCTGTTTTAATTCTGTTTCCTTCTTATCTGTATAAACGCGCATGACAAACCTCCTGTAATGTTACTATTCCGCCATATCTCATTTTATCAAACAAAATGTGTAACAACAGTGGTAATTGTTCCATACACTAC
>JAFLTD010000177.1 GCA_022510625.1 Lachnospiraceae bacterium | reverse complement strand
AAGAACGGTAGAGATTCCGAATCCAAGAGATTAGGTGCGAAGAGAGCTGACGGACAATTCGTTAAGGCAGGAAATATCTTATACAGACAGCGCGGAACTAAGATTCATCCCGGTGTGAATGTAGGAATCGGCGGCGACGATACACTGTTTGCAAAGGTTGACGGTGTTCTTCGTTTCGAGAGAAAAGGAAGAGACAAAAAGCAGGCTTCCGTATATCCTGTAGAGAAATAGGACGTTTGATTCGGGCTTCGAACATTTCATGTTTGAAGCCTTTTTTTAGGAGACATTTATGTTTGCAGATCGTGCAAAAATCTATGTAAAGAGCGGTAAGGGCGGCGACGGACACGTATCTTTCCGCAGAGAAAAATATGTGCCAAACGGCGGTCCCGACGGCGGTGACGGCGGCAAAGGCGGCGATGTATACTTTGAGGTGGATGACGGGCTCAATACTCTTACGGACTTTCGCCATATACGAAAATATACTGCCGGAAACGGCGAGAACGGCGGCAAACGCAACTGCGCCGGTAAAAATGGTGAAGACATTACAATCAAAGTTCCGGAAGGTACGGTCATCAAGGAAGCCGAGAGCGGTCAGGTAATAACCGATATGTCCGGTGACAACCGTCGCTTTCTTCTTTTAAACGGCGGCAAAGGTGGAAACGGAAATCAGCATTATGCCACAAGCACCATGCAGGCACCCAGATATGCGCAGCCCGGTCAGCCGGCCCAGGAGCTGGAGCTTCTTCTGGAGTTGAAAGTAATCGCGGATGTTGGCCTGGTGGGGTTTCCCAATGTAGGAAAATCAACATTCCTGTCCAAGGTAACCAACGCAAGGCCCAAAATCGCAAATTATCATTTCACGACGCTTAATCCCAATCTGGGTGTAGTTGACTTAGAAGATGCCAAGGGCTTTGTCATTGCGGACATACCGGGATTGATTGAAGGTGCGTCGGAAGGTGTCGGTCTCGGTCATGAGTTCCTTCGTCATATAGAGCGCACCAAGTTGATTGTTCACATCGTGGATGCCGCCTCCACAGAGGGTAGAGATCCTATTGAGGACATTTATGCCATCAACAAAGAGTTGGAGGCCTACAACGCGGAAATCGCACACAGACCGCAAATTATTGTCGCCAACAAGATTGACATGATTTACGGCGATGACGATCCAGTGGCTAAAATCAAGGCGGAATTTGAGCCGAGAGGCATACCGGTCTATGCGATATCTGCCATAACCGGACAGGGACTCAGGGAGTTGTTATATGATATTAACAACCGACTGGAGAATCTGGATTCCAAGCCGGTCATTTTTGAGCAGGAATTTTTCCCGGAATATCATTTCGATGTGTCAAGCGAGCCTTTCGAGGTGGTATATGATGAAGCAGAGAATGCTTATGTTGTGGAGGGACCGAGAATCGAGAAGATGCTTTCCTATACGAATTTGGAATCGGAGAAAGGGTTCAAATTCTTTCAGGATTTCCTGAAAAACAACGGCATTCTGGAACAGTTGGAAGAACTTGGAATCAGCGAGGGAGACACCGTAAGGATGTACGGTCTTTCTTTTGACTATTATAAATAGAGGTATATTATGACGAGTAAACAGAGAGCCTATCTAAAGAGTTTGGCAAGTACGTTAAATCCTATATTTCAGGTGGGAAAATCCAGCCTGACACCTGAGTTTGTCAAGGGAATTGATGAGGCATTCAACACGAGAGAACTCATTAAAATAGCAGTGCTGAAAAACTGTCTGGACGATCCCAACGAAATCGCACAGACGATAGCGGAACGCACGCGCTCACAGGTTGTACAGGTAATCGGCAAGAAGATTGTGCTGTACAAGCCTGACAAGAAAAATCCTAAAATTATATTACCTAAGGAAAAGGGATAAACTTCTCAGCATGAAATAATTCAAAGCGGGGGAGGGAAAGCATAATTTGAGAAAAGTAGGAATTATGGGTGGTACTTTTAATCCGATCCACAATGGGCATTTGATGCTTGCCGAGGAAGCTTGGCGGCAATTTTCATTGGATCAAGTGCTGTTTATGCCTAGCGGAACTCCCTATATGAAAGCGGACCAAAAGGTGGAATCGGGACAGATACGCGCTGAGATGACTGCGCTTGCAATTCAGGACAAACCGTATTTTACCTTGTCTACAATGGAAATTGAACAGCAGGGAAACACGTATACCTATAAGACACTGGAACGCTTAAAGCAGGAAAATCCCGAAACGGAATATTACTTTATTGTGGGAGCTGACAGCCTTTTTAATATGGCGCAATGGGTATCTCCCGAAGATATTTTTTCTAATTGCTGTATTTTGGCTGCTATACGGGACGATAAGACAGTTGAAGACATGAAAGAACAAATTGACTTATTAAGTCAAATGTATAATGCGCACATCTTCCTTATGAAGACTATGCACATGCCTATTTCATCATCAGATATCAGGCGCAAAGTAGCGGCGGGGGAGTCTGTAGAAGGCGATGTTCCTGAATCGGTCAGGAACTATATTACTAAGAGAGGGTTATACAGATGAAGACAGCAGACCTCACCAAACTCAGAAAAAAAATGGAAAAAAACTTGGAGCCCAATCGTTATGAGCATACTCTTAGCGTTGCCTACACGGCCGCAAATCTTGCCGCAGTACATGGAGAAGATGTGCAAAAGGCGCTTGTTGCGGGTGTATTGCATGATTGTGCAAAATCCCTGAGTCACAAGAAACAGATAGCTTTGTGCGATAAGTATCATGTCCATCTGTCACCGATGGAAGCTGCAGAAAACTCCCCATTATTACATGCCAAAACAGGCAGTATCTTGGCAAGAGAAGAATATGGTATAGAAGATGAAGATATCCTGAATGCCATTAGTTATCACACAACGGGAAGACCTCAGATGAGTGTGTTGGAAAAAATCATCTACATTGCAGACTATATCGAACCGGGACGCCGCCATATGAAAAGGTTCGGTGATGGAGCACCGATGGAACGCCTTGCACAGATACGACAGATGGCATATCGGGATCTGGATGAAACTTTGTTAAATATTCTGTCGGACACACTCGACTATCTTCAGTCAAAGGGCAGTAAGATTGATCCCATGACGCGGACAACTTATGAATACTATAAATAAAATGAACTATGAATTCACGTAAATGACATTTACACCAAACTGTATAAAACATATAAGATAGGCATTTGTAATCGGAAAGGAAACAAGTATGAATAGCAACGAAATCGCAAAACTTGCCATTACGGCGCTGGAAGATAAAAAAGCAGAGGATATTAAGGTGATAGACATCAGCGAAATATCTGTCATCGCCGACTATTTTATCATTGCAAACGGTACTAACCGCAGCCAAATACAGACCTTATCCGATCACGTGGAAGAAATACTCGGTAAAGCGGGCGTACCGTTGAAACAGGTGGAAGGTTATGATAATGCGAATTGGATTCTTTTGGATTTCAGGGATGTAATCATTCATATTTTTGATAAGGAAAACCGTCTGTTCTATGATTTGGAGCGAATCTGGCGTGATGGTAAATTGATCGAAACAACCGATTTGTAACAATGGAAATCTGCAGTAAATAGAGTGAACATGTTTAACAAAAAGCCGGCACCGCTGCATATGAGCAATGCCGGCTTTTTTAGTAAGCTACGAGTTCAATTCTCTTGTTTCACCGCCTGCATACATATAGAAAGTGATGATATAAAGACCCGCAATACCTACCAGCGCGTAAATAATTCTTGAAAGCCATGACATATTACCGAAAACAAATGCCACGAGGTCAAAACTGAAAAGACCGATTAACCCCCAGTTAATAGCACCGATAATGGCAATCGTCAGGGCAAGAATATCTAAACCTTTATTTTTCATGTTTCTTTTCCCCTTTC
>JAFLTD010000176.1 GCA_022510625.1 Lachnospiraceae bacterium | reverse complement strand
AAGAACTTAGAAAAACGCATATTTCCCTGTAATAAGGGCAAGCTATTCGCAGAAGAATGTCATTAGACTGCCCTAAATGCGTGGATGGAATATAGAACTTGAGACATAGGAAGGATGGGCCAAATAATGGACGAAAATGTACAGGCAAGGTTTGAAGAGCGTCTCAAAGACCTCTTGACAATTGCGAAGAAGAAGAGAAATGTCTTGGAGTATCAGGAAATCAATGATTTCTTTGCCGATCTCTCTCTGGAGGAGGAACAGTTCGACAAGATACTGGAGACATTGGAACAGAACGGAATAGACGTGCTTCGTATTACCGAGGATGATGAGGTAGACGACGAGGAAATCATTCTGACGGAGGAGGATGAGGTGGATGTGGAGAACATCGACCTGTCTGTGCCGGACGGTATCAGTATTGAAGATCCGGTCAGAATGTACCTGAAAGAAATCGGTAAGGTCCCCCTTCTGAGTGCTGAGGAAGAGATTGAGCTGGCGAAGAAGATGGAGATGGGAGATCAGGAGGCAAAGAAGCGGTTGGCAGAAGCTAATCTGCGTCTCGTCGTCAGTATTGCGAAGAGATATGTGGGGCGCGGTATGCTGTTTTTGGATCTGATTCAGGAAGGCAATCTGGGTCTGATTAAGGCTGTGGAGAAATTCGATTATCGCAAGGGATATAAGTTCTCTACCTATGCTACATGGTGGATTCGCCAGGCAATCACGAGAGCGATAGCCGATCAGGCGAGAACGATTCGTATTCCGGTTCATATGGTGGAGACGATCAACAAACTGATTCGTATCAGCAGACAGCTTTTGCAGGAGCTGGGAAGAGAACCTACCCCGGAAGAGATAGCAGAGCAGATGAATATGCCCGTGGAGCGAGTGCGTGAAATCCTCAAAATCTCTCAGGAACCGGTTTCTTTGGAGACACCGATCGGTGAGGAGGAGGACAGCCACCTCGGAGATTTTATTCAGGACGACAATGTGCCTGTCCCGGCGGACGCCGCAGCTTTTACCCTGCTGAAAGAACAGCTGGTGGAGGTGCTTGGAACTCTGACGGAGAGAGAACAGAAGGTCCTGCGGCTGCGTTTTGGACTGGATGACGGACGCGCCAGAACACTTGAGGAAGTCGGTAAAGAGTTTAACGTGACCCGTGAGCGAATCCGGCAGATCGAGGCGAAAGCGCTGCGCAAGCTGCGCCATCCGAGCAGAAGCCGTAAGTTAAAGGATTATCTGGATTGATGAAGCCGGTTGTATTGTCTAAAAGGCTTAGGGCGGTGACCGCTATGGTGACTGCGGGTAATCGGGTCTGCGATGTGGGATGCGATCACGGATTTGTGTCCATATTCCTCGCCCAGCAGGGTATCAGCCCCGGAGTGTTAGCGATGGATGTGAGGAGTGGTCCGTTGGGTGCCGCCGGAGAACATATAGTGGAGCGCGGGCTCGGGCATCTCATAGAGACGAGGTTGTCAGATGGTTTACATAACTATAATTTTGGCGAGGCGGACACACTGATCTGTGCCGGTATGGGTGGAAGATTGATGATGAGGATCTTGTCCGACGATAAGGCCAAGACGGATTCTTTTCGTGAATTGATCTTGCAGCCCCAGTCAGAGATAGAACAATTCCGTGCATGGCTGCGAAGTCAGGGATATCGGATCGCGGATGAGAATATGATAGAAGAGGACGACAAGTTCTATCCCATGATGCGGGTGACGCCGGGGGTTGCGTCGAAATGCGCGGATCCGCATGAATATGTGGAAGAATTGAGAAAGGCATTAAATAATAGCGCGTATTATGATATTGAGGATGCAGAGTTATGTAAACTTTCTGACCGATACGGTCCTCTCTTGCTGATTCGCCAAAATGACACGCTCCTGTCATATTTAAAGCGGGAGGAGCGAATTTATGAGGAGATTCTTGATAACCTTCAGATACAGGGATTATCGGATGAAAAACGTAAGAGCAGATATGAAGAGGTTCAGGTTTTACTGGAAGGCTGCCGGAAGGCGTTGGATATTGTGACATGGAAGGAAGAAGCTTAAGAGAACATATTTAGGATAAGAGAGGAAAGGGGACGATTCTCATGGTTACGGTTAAGATCAATGGTGAAGATAAGTTGTTTGAGGAAGGTATTCAGTACCAGCTTATTGCCGAGGAGTATCAGCGGGATTATGACAGCCAGATCGCGCTTGTTATCGTTAACGGCAAAATACGAGAGTTAATGAAACGGCTGGATAAAGACTGTGAATTGGAATTTGTTACATATGCGGACTTGATTGGTCATAAGACATATGTGCGCTCGGCGATCATGTTGATGATGAAAGCCATCAAGGATGTGGCAGGAATGAAGGCGGCGGTCGATGTGAAGGTGGAGTTTACCATCGGTGCGGGGTATTACTGCAGCTTTAAAAACGGTCTGAAGCTGGACGCGGATACGATCGAGAAGATAAAAGAGCGCATGAGTGAGTTGGTGGACAAACGTATTCCGGTTACCAAGAAAGCCTACCATGCGGATGATGCGGTAGCGCTTTTTAAAGAACTCGGCATGAAAGACAAGGTTTCTCTGTTCAGATACCGTAGAAGTTCCAATATCAATGTGTACTGCCTCGGCGACTATTATGACTATTATTACGGTTATATGCTGCCCAACACGGGATATGTAAAGCATTTTGATCTCTTCCCTTATGAGGAGGGCATGATACTTCTCCTTCCGGAGATAGAAGAGCCGGAGACTTTGCCGGAGTTCGTGCCGAAGCCAAAGTTGTTCCGGACACTTATGACTACCGGTGAGTGGGGCGAGGAGATGGGAATCGACACGGTAGGCGATCTCAATGACTGGATTTGTGAGGGCAGTATCAACGATCTGATTCTTGTACAGGAGGCATTGCAGGAGCGCAGGATCGGCGAGATTGCCAGAGATATTGCCAGACGTGAGGGCGTGAAGTTTGTTATGATTGCCGGACCGTCCTCGTCCGGCAAGACAACTTTCTCACACAGGCTGTCCATACAGCTTCGCAGCTACGGATTAAAGCCGCACCCAATCGGTCTGGATAATTACTATCTGAATCATGATCAAACACCGCTCGACGAGGACGGCAAGCCGGACTATGAGTGTCTGGAAGCGCTGGACGTGGAGCAGTTTAACAAGGATATGAGCGAACTTCTGGAAGGCAAGGCGGTACAGCTTCCTACCTTCAATTTCAAAACCGGCAAGCGGGAGTACAGCGGCAAGGTTACGAAGCTTGAGGAGGATGATATCCTTGTGATCGAGGGCATTCACGGACTCAACGAGAAGATGTCCCATTCTTTGCCTGCCGAGAGTAAGTTCAAGATTTATATCAGTGCACTCACATGCCTGAATATTGATGAACACAACAGAATTCCCACCACGGACGGCAGACTCCTGCGCCGTATGGTCAGGGATGCCAGGACCAGAGGGGCGTCCGCAAAGAAGACGATCGACATGTGGCCATCCGTCAGAAGAGGGGAGGAGAAATATATTTTCCCTTATCAGGAGGAGGCGGATGCCATGTTCAACTCCGCCATGATTTACGAGCTCTCCGTAATCAAACAGTTTGCGGAACCGCTGCTGTTCAGTATCAAGAAGGGTGAGCCGGAGTATCATGAGGCGAAGAGGCTCCTGAAATTCTTAGAGTATTTCCTCGGTGTCAGCAGCGAGGAACTGCCGAACAATTCGCTGTGCAGGGAGTTTGTGGGCGGAAGCTGTTTTGATGTTTAAAGTATAGATTTAGCAGCAATATTTCTATAATTATGAATAAACATAAACTAAGTAGAATAAATGATCGCGGCTGTCCCGCAAGGGGCAGGTGAGGAAAGTCCGGGCTCCATAGGGCAGGATGCCGGATAACGTCCGGTGGAGGTGACTCCAAGGCTAGTGCAACAG
>JAFLTD010000175.1 GCA_022510625.1 Lachnospiraceae bacterium | reverse complement strand
TTTGGTTGTTAAACCATTTAACTGTACCTTTGTTCATCGTACATACCTCCAAAAATTATGAATAAGTTGATTGTGTCAACATTCATAGAATAGCACATGTCCATGTAAATGTAAAGAACTGTTTTCATGGTTTTTTTATACTGTTTTTACACATTATGTAAACAAACATTGTCTTTTTGATGTCATCTGTGGTATAATACCCATAATAATGAGAATGTTGGAATGTTTTTAAGACTCCGCCCGTAGTTTCCGGCAATAAATCACTGGGGGTGATTTCCGTTGAGCGAAGCGCAGAACAACAAGAAAAAGAGGAAAATAAACTATACATTGATGCTTTTTGTTGACTCTAAGGAAGGGCGAATCCGCCAGATGGGGATTGGTCCGACCGTGGTCGAGTCGGTGGCGGCAGTAGTTGTGTCGGTTATTGCGATCTTGCTGATTCTCTGCATTATAAACGGTTACCGCATAGACAATCTGAAGGCAGAGCGGGAAGCCAACATGAAGGAAATTGAGAATCAGTCGGCACAGATACTTGAGCTTCAGGAAGAGAATGCCGATTTGATCTCTCTCAGGGAGGAATTGACGGACAAGGTAACGATACTCAGTGATACGATTAATCAGAAAGTCGAGGAGGAAGAAGCATTAGAGCAGGAGAGAGCACAGGCACATATGCCGATGGGCTTTCCGATGTCCTCATCGGCGTCCCTTGCGGAGGCAGGCGGAGACGATCCCCTGGTCAAACTGAACGGCAGCGTGGGCAGCAGTATCATTGCGTCGGCAGACGGCACAGTCATCTCCGTCACGACGGACAGCAGTTATCTGCATTGTATTAAGATAGATCACGGGAACGGATATAACAGTATCTACCGCAACGACGGTGACGTCATGATCAAAGAGGGTGACGAAGTGGTCAGAGGTGCGATCCTGTATGTGATCGGGGAAGATAACACGGAATTAGGGTATCAGATCACTTATGATGAAAGATATATCGATCCGATGGATTTGATTAACATCGACGGATGACAGAGTTGGCCTGACAGCCAACTCTTGTTATTTTGCAAGGCGTTCCAGCGCGGTTTGATATCCGCCGGTACCGTTCTTGAGACAGTTGTTTACGCGGCTGATCGTAGCGGTGGAGACACCGGTCTGCTTGGCTATTTCAACAAAGGTTTTGCCGCTTTTGAGCATGGATGCGACCTCCAGACGCTGGGATAAGGACAGCAGTTCGTTGATTGTGCACAGATCTTCAAAGAAGTTACAGCATTCCTCTCTCGTGTTCAGGCTCAGTATGGCATCGAACAACCGGTCTACAGCATCTGTTTTCAAATTTTTATTCATGGGTCAAACCTCCTGCCATAAGTAATCAATATAGACATATATCAGACATTTACTTTCATATGCTAATACTTTAACACTGTTAAGTATGAATATAGCATAGGCGATTTCATTTGTAAATGGTTCACGGATAAAAGCGTTTAAGTGTATGAGCCGGAATACAGGGTAATAATATTGCGTTGAAACAGACAAAACACTTGTCATGTAGTAATAAAAACTATATAATGAAGTGTATACATACCGATTTAGCAGAAAAGAAGGGTGTAAAAGATGACAATTAACACGGAAGATTTGCTTGGCAGTATACTGGCGAGTCTGGACAGAATTGCATATATTAAGGCGGAAGACATACCGAATATTGATCTGTACATGGATCAGGTGACGACTTTTATGGAGTCTCACTTGAAGAATTCCACGAGGAATCCTTCGGAAGACAAGATTTTGACGAAGACGATGATCAACAATTACGCCAAGAACGATCTGCTCCCGCCGCCGGTCAAGAAGAAGTATTCCAAGGAACATGTGCTTCTGCTGATTTTTATCTATTACTATAAAGGGATATTGTCAATAAGCGACATACAGCAGCTGCTGGATCCCATCACCACTCAATTTTTCAATACGGACAGTGATTTTAATCTGGAGACCGTATATGAGGAAGTGTTTGGGCTGGAGAGAGAGCAGGTGGATGTTCTAAAGGCAGACATCATCGAAAAGTTTAAGATTGCTGAGCAGACTTTTCAGGATGCCCCTTCCGAAAGTCAGGAGTTTTTGCAGATGTTTTCTTTTATCTGCATGTTAAGTTTTGATGTCTATATGAAGAAGCTGCTGATCGAGAAAATGATAGACGGTCTTGCGAACGGCAGGGATAAAGAAGAGCGAAAAAAAGCAAAAAGGCAAGAAGGCAGTAGTCAAGGCGATGACTAGTGTGATATATTGATAACAGTGAATGGATGCGTTTCGTTATTGTGAAGCAGAATGGAGGAGTGACATGGAACCGGTTCGTACGATTGACGATTTAGAGAATAGGGGATTCGACGTCGAAGAAGGAATTGCAATGTGTGCCGGGGATGAAGAGATTTATTTGGAAGTTTTGGATGCGGCTCTTGAGGAGGGCAGGGAGAAGCTGCCGCTCATCAGGGAGTGCTATGAGAAGAAAGAATTCGAGCGGTACGGTATAGAGATGCACGGGCTGAAAAATGCCATGAAGTCTATCGGGGCCAATCGTCTGTCCGAGGCTGCCAAGGAGCAGGAGTTCGCAGTGAAAGAGAATAATCTGCAGCTGATTGATGAGAAGGTGGAAGATGTTCTCGCCCAGTATCAGAGTGTTGTGGATACACTGGCAGAACTTATGGAAAATCTCGGGTAAAAAAACGAACAAGTTCGTTTACGAGATATTGCTTATGAGTAAATCTAGCGGTTAACTCGCAAACTCGAAATAAATTTGACATTAAGAAGGGACATTCCCGCATGGGAGTGTCCCTTTTTTATGCTGAAAATGTTGAAAGTGCATGCTTTGGTCAGTGTGCCGCGCTCTTCGCGTAGGAAGTGTCCACCAGGTCGGCGTAAGGTACACGTCCGTCCAGTTCGCCCGCTTCTTCCAGAATATTCTGCAGGAGACTGAAACTGTCCTCCTCAAAGATCAGGTCGCCCTTCCACGTATCTTGGGAAGCGTAGCGCTCCACGATCGTGGTGATGGTCTCCAGATCGGTTCCCTCAAACTGAGGAGCAATGACCTTGGCTATCTCGGAAGGCGTGTGGGTCTGTACATAGTCCATGCCCTTTTGCAGTGCGTTCGTGAAAGACTGTATGACTTCAGGGTTTTTCTCAATATAGCTCTTCTTGGCAGAAAATGCAGTGTAGGGAACGTAACCGGAATCTTCGCCCAAGGATGCTACCACATAGCCGTCGCCTTTGGATTCAAGGGAGGTCGCATGCGGCTCAAATTCGACTGTAAAATCCCCCTGCCCGCCTGAAAAAGCGGCTGCGGTGGAACCGAAGTCGATGCTCTGATCGATAGCGAGATCGGCTGCGGGATCAATGCCGTTTTTCTTTAAGATATATTCAAAAACCATTTCGGGCATGCCGCCTGCCCTGCCGCCCAAGACATCCTTGCCTATCAGCATATCCCAGCTGAAATTGTCAATCGGTTCCCTGGAAACCAGGAAATTGCCGGCACGCTGTGTCAACTGTGCGAAATTGACGGCGTAGTCGGATGCCCCTTCCTTGTAAGTGTAAATCGTACTTTCACTGCCCATGAAACCGATATCCGCTTCACCGGTCAAAAGGGCGGTCATCGTTTTGTCTGCGCCGAATCCGGTAACCAGCGTCAGATCGATGCCCTCATCCGCAAAATATCCTTCTTCTATCGCAACGTACATCGGTGCATAGAAAATAGAATGAGCCACCTCGTTCAGCACGACCGGAGTTTTGCCGGAGCCGGAGGAAGTGCCGCCTGCACCGGACTGTTTTCCGCAGCCGCCAAGGGAGCCCACAATAACAATCGCCGTAAGAAATAAACACAATATTTTCTTCATTATTCTCTGCAAATCCTGAAAACGCATTTACTATAGGATATGCCGAATGATATAATTGGTGAAAGCGGATAACGGGAATCGAACCCGCCTCTCCAGCTTGGGAAGCTGGCATTCTACC
>JAFLTD010000174.1 GCA_022510625.1 Lachnospiraceae bacterium | reverse complement strand
AGAAGATACCCTGCGGTAGTTGCTATGTCTATGCTGTTGTGGTGTATGTTGTATTTTGCATATATGATATTTATTTCCGCTGTCCTTTCCTTAAAAAATGTGAAAGCATTTTGAAAAAGCAGTCATCGAATGAATGATGGCTGTTTTTTGCGGTTTGCAACCGACGGTTGACAAATTTCCAAGTGAATTATATAGTCATCTTACAAATTTTTCTTATTATAAAATTAGACCGAGCATTATTACATAAGGTCAGAAAAGATACGCTGCAAAAATTGCCTTATGCTGCGGCATCAAGTAATATTATAATAAGAAAGGAAGAAAACCAATGACACTCGGAGAAAAAATTTACAGACTAAGAATAGAAAGAGGTCTCTCTCAGGAGGCGTTTGGAGAGATGCTGAACGTGTCCAGACAATCTGTCTCAAAATGGGAGACGGATCAATCGCTTCCGGAACTGGACAAGATTGTGGCGATCAGTGAGATGTTCGGGGTCAGCACAGACTATCTGCTGAAGGAATCGGAAGAAAAACTGACCGGGCAAGTCAATGTGGGCGGTATCTCCGGAACAGCAGCAAATTTTGAAGAGAACGTCAGCACGCAGCAGGTTATTATTCAACGACAGACTTTTGAATATGAATACAAGAGTCAAAAAAGCTGGAGAGGGCTGCCCCTTATCCATGTTCATATCGGGATAAGGCCCGTGCGGGCCAAAGGCGTGATTGCCATCGGCAATATAGCGCAGGGCTTTGTCGCGATAGGAATCGTAGGTATGGGGGTTATTACGTTGGCAGTGGTAGGTGTCGGGCTTCTTCTGGCAATCGGAACCATTGTTGTAGGCAGCATTGCGCTTGGCTCATTTGCTGCCGGCATTGTTACATTCGGTGCACTCAGCGTGGGTATTTTCAGTATGGGTGCTGTGGCGGTCGGGCAGTTCAGCTACGGTGCGCTGGCTATCGGATCGCAAATTGCAATCGGTGATGTGGCTCGTGGCGGCATAGCTCTTGGAGACAGTGAAGCCCGCGGCGTGTTCTTTGAAGCGGTAAGAGCAGCGGACGGCAGTTTTGACTATGAGGGTATGATTCGCGCAATTGATGCCAATGTACCGGGATACTGGCACGTATTTACACAGTGGATGAAGGCAATCATCCGCATGATGGCAGGAGTCAGGTAATGGAATATAATCAAACAGGCATCCATCAGCACAAAAAAGTGCAAGTCAATGAAATACAGATTGCGGGTTTATCCTGCAATCTGTATCTTCCGTCAAATTACAACAACACACAAGCACATTATCCCGTAATCTATGTCAACGGGAATATTCCGACAGAAGAAGTTGTGCATGAAGTAAGGCAGGCAGGAGCCGATACAGAGTTCCTTCTGCTTTCCGTGCAGCCTAGGGATTGGAACGATGATTTCACGCCCTGGAGTGCACCGGCCTTCCGTAAGGGAGAAGAAGCTCCGGCAGGAAGAGCAGATGAATATCTTCTCCGTTTGACGAGGGAAATCAAACCTTTTATTGATGCCAACTATCGGACGAAACCCGAGCCGGAACATTCGGTTCTTCTCGGATATTCTCTGGGAGGTCTGGTGGCACTTTATTCTATTTATAAGACGGATCGATTCGGCGTGATCGGCAGCTTGTCAGGTTCACTCTGGTATGATAACTTTTGTGAATATATGGAACAAAACCAACCGCTCCGTAAAGACCTTAAGGTGTATCTTTCTCTCGGTAAAAAAGAGAGCTTAAGCAAAAATCCGCGGATGGGTCAAGTGGCGGATTGCACACAGCGGGCGAGGGACATTTTGTTGCGTCAGCTAAGTGTTGGTGGGGATGACATACAAAGTACAAGTATTTATTTTGAGTGGAACGACGGTGGACATTTTCATGAGATACCGGAGCGGTTTGCCAAAGCAATTGCGTGGTGGGTGAAAAATAAAGCATAGAAGAGGCGTATTTACTAAATTATAAAAACCGAACTATAGTTGAAAAATTGGAAAGGTGAATGATACAAAATGAAAGGTGAAAAAGGAGAAAGACGAAAACAAGAACTACTGAGGATTGCGTATCAGATGTTTATTCAAAAAGGGTATGAGGAAACCAGCATAGATGAAATCATTGCGGAAGCTCATATTGCCAAAGGGACTTACTATTATTACTTTCCCAGCAAGGAAGCTACTCTTGAAGAAGTCATTAACATGATGATAAGTGATGAAGTTCGGCGAGCAAAAGCAGTTTTGTCTGCTCCGATTCCCGTTCCTCAAAAACTGGTCGGTATTATCGCATCACTTCGTCCGGAACAGAGTGAAAGCAATATTGCCGATGCATTAAATCAAAAAGAAAATATCATCATGCACGAAAAGATTAGCAGGCGGATTGTTGATGAAGCCGTTCCGCTTCTTTCCGAAGTCGTATCAGAGGGCATTGCGCAAGGCATGTTTACCTGTGATCATATAGAAGAACGAGTCAGAATGATTTTAATTATGAGTCAACATTTATTTGACAATGGCAGTTTTTCTGAAGGTGATATTGAGGTTTTCATTGATATAGTTGAAAAAACGCTGGGTGCGCAGTCAGGTATACTTGGATTCATTCGTGGCCTTATTAATTAACTGGCGGTGATATTGACGATAGTGAATATTATTATCGGTGTGATATTGTGCCGTCCGAATAAGAGAATCACTGCGTATTCTCTTATTAAGGAGTAAGATAAGATATATGCGGACAGACTTTCAGACTGTAGGCAGAGTCCCGGGGTTGAACCCGGGATTTTTCTTTTTTTAAAAATCGACTCCTGGTCGCTTTTTCGTTGACAAACTTTTTTGCATAAGATACAATCAAAAAATACAATAAAATCACTAAAACTGTCTAAAGGTCGAAAATTCTGTGAGGCATATGCCATTAAATAAAAAGTGAAAAGGGAGAAAGCATTGAAATGGTAGCAGCAATTATTTGTATACTGGAAACGGCGACAGTTGCAATAAGCGGATTTTTAGCAAGAAAGTATGTATTCTTAGAGCCTGATATGGAAACTAAGAAGCAGCGTATTTTTTACGGAATTAGTATTTTCCTTATTACCGGCATATTTTTTGCTTTTGGAATAGATGCGGCAGTAATAGCAACTGGTGTTCTGGTCGGACTGAATATCTGTCTTGGCAGAAAAAAACACCGTCTGCGGGGACTGCTTCTGATGATACCGCTTCTGGGTATTCTCAACGGACTTTTAGTCCCGATCATACTTGTGCCGCCCTATCTGCTTTCTCTGTCAGAGCAGGGAACACAGATATGTCAGCTTATGGTTTACGGAGTATTGTTCGCACTGCTGATCTGGTTCTGTATAAAGGGACAAAAATGGCGCATCTGGTTTAATGAGAATATGAAGCACAGGAGTCTGCGAAGATCAGAGAGGTATCTGCTTTGGCTGGTGGGTATTCTGATGATGTTTTTCTCCAATTCGGGGGTAATGCAGATCGTGGGGGAGCGGGGAAATTTACAAGCGCCGGATGGTTCATACACATATGAGATAATGTCGTTTATCGGTATCAGCAGCGTGGCAGCATTTATTATGACGATTACAATTATTGTGTTGATCATGCAGGGCAATAAGCGTTCTTTTTATCATGAACAGGTTTCTAATATGCAGGCAGGTATGATTTCGTTCATGGCGGAGGTTGTGGAGAACAGGGACGACAATACAGGCGGACATATCAGGCGTACTGCGAAATATGTTGAGGGTATTGCAGATCAGCTTAAAAGGCAGGGTGCGTATAGTGATGTTTTAACTGACAAGTATATGGGGGACATGGTAGTGGCAGCGCCGCTTCATGACATTGGAAAGATACATATACCGGACGCTGTCCTAAATAAGCCGGGAAGACTGACGGATGAAGAATTTGAAGTTATGAAAACACATACCACGGCAGGAGAGGAACTGCTTGCCCATGCAAAGGAAGAGCTTGGAGAGTCGGAGTATTTGAACATGGCGGTGGAAATGGCAGCGTATCATCATGAGTGGTGGAATGGAAAAGGTTATC
>JAFLTD010000173.1 GCA_022510625.1 Lachnospiraceae bacterium | reverse complement strand
CCCTGATGAAATGCCCTTTTTGCGGTCATGAAAATACCAGAGTAATCGACAGCAGACCTGCCGAAGACAACAATTCCATTCGCAGAAGACGTGTCTGCGATGAGTGCGATAAGCGCTTTACTACATATGAGAAAGTAGAGACGATTCCACTCATTATTATTAAGAAGGACAATAACAGGGAGACTTACGACAGAACCAAGATTGAGGCCGGTGTTCTCAGAGCGTGCCACAAGAGGCCGATCAGCGCATCCCAGATCAACCAGTTGATCGATGAGGTGGAGACAGAAGTCTTCAATCTGGAAGAAAAGGAAATTCCGAGTCAGGTAATCGGCGAGCTTGTCATGAATAAATTAAAGGATTTAGAGGCAGTTGCTTATGTAAGATTTGCCTCTGTTTATCGTGAGTTTAAGGATATCAATACCTTTATGGATGAGCTCAAAAAGGTGCTGGACAAATAAGTGAAAGAAGCAGAGGACGAATATGACGGAGCAGGAGAAAGAGATTGTTGCGAGAGCGAGTGTGCCCATGACCATCGCCAACATTTTTCGTTGGATTTTTCTGATGGCGGCATTACTCCTTGTTTTGTTTATATTTTTTGGGAATAAACTGTGGCAGGGTGCGGCATGGTATGATGCCTTTGCAGGCAAGGCGTATTCTTTCCTGATGTGGGATATATTGCTGATGCTGATCAGCAATATCATACGCATTTTTTTTGCGGCAAGATA
Organism: Lachnospiraceae bacterium; assembly: GCA_022510625.1. GTDB lineage: Bacteria > Bacillota > Clostridia > Lachnospirales > Lachnospiraceae > UBA3282. Next base: position 3,308 of record JAFLTD010000173.1, on the reverse strand, counting down.
TAACAGAATTGTGAAAAATTTATAAGGTATTCCCTGTAATCTAAGGAAAAGAAATATTTTACCGATATATATAACAGAAGAAATAAAACTGTTTCAATTGTCATACGAACAAATGATGATTAATAAGATATAGCAGTAACGGAAAGGTGGTGTGAGTTATGACAGTAGGCGGTATTTATGATTCTTTTCATAACAGTTACGGCGTGCAGCAGATTCAGACTACTTACGTTGACGAGCCGAGTAAGATCGGCAGACATATTGACGAAGCCAATCCGAACAATCAGTCGGATCTGAACGTGCAGAGTGATAATCTCACATCTGTTGCGGAACCCGTGCAGGAGAATCCGGCAAGCCGCATGGCGGATTTGGATCAGGTATCTCTCAAGTTCAATAAGGAAGACAGCTTTGAATATATCGGAATGGACAGCAGTCTGGATAATCTGGATATGCAGAAAGCGATTTCCGACATGCAGAAAGATCAGGTGTTACAGAGTTATCAATACTTTGTAGGAAGTGCCGGCAGTCTGTTCGGTGAGATGCCGTCGGAGGACGGTACGGTAGTGCTGAAACCGTGACACGATAACAGAATGACAGAAAACCCCTTGCATACCCGCAAGGGGTTTTGTTATGATAGGAAAAGATTCAGTAAGCAAAAGAAGGCAGACGCGTGCGTTTCGGAACGGAGGAATGATGGCATTACTTGAACGTTTTTATCCGGATGAATATCTGGATTCCGCATATGAGATCGATTTTGAAATGCTGTACGGGCAAGGATACCGCGGCGTCATTTTCGACATCGATAACACTCTGGTTCCCCACGGTGCGCGTGCTGACAAACGAAGCATAGAACTGTTTGAGCGCCTTCGGAAGATCGGATATGAGAGTATGCTTTTGTCAAACAACAAAGAGCCGCGGGTGAAGATGTTCAACGACGAGGTACACTCCCGGTATATCTATAAAGCCGGAAAACCGATGACCGGAAATTACGTTAAGGCAATGGAATTGATGGGTACAACACCGGCGACCACGATGTTTGTGGGCGACCAGCTTTTTACGGATGTTTGGGGCGCCAAGAAAGCGGGCATCAGGACGTGGCTTGTCAAGCCGATTCACCCGAAAGAGGAGATACAGATAGTTTTAAAGCGCAGGCTGGAGTGGATTGTGCTTTTTTTCTACAGACGTTCCAGGGGGAGGTAATCAATGGAAATCAACGGTAAAACAAGGGTGTGCGGTTTGATTGGCAATCCGGTGGAGCATACGTTGTCTCCGATTATTCATAACACACTCGCAGAGCGGTTAGGGCAGAACTTGGTGTACGTTCCTTTTCCGGTGGAGATGGGTAAAGTTGCGGATGCAGTTGTCGGGGCAGATGCTTTGCAGCTTTTGGGATTAAATGTGACGGTGCCTTATAAAAGTGAAGTGATAGCCGGCCTGAAGGAGATAGATGCTCTGGCGAAGGACATTGGTGCAGTCAATACACTTGTCAGGACTGACGGAGGCTATAAAGGCTACAATACGGATATGGAAGGTCTGTACCGCGCCATGATGAGCGACGGCGTGAAGATTGACGGCGAACAGATCATTCTGTTGGGTGCCGGCGGGGTCGCAAGAGCGGTGGCGTATCTGTGTGCAGTGAAGGGTGCGGACAAGGTGTATCTGCTTAACCGGACGTTTGATAAAGCACGGGCAGTGGCAGAGGAAGTGAACCACACGTCGGGAAGGGAAGTCATTATCCCGATGCATACGGAAGACTACGTGACGCTGCCGGGCGGAAAGTATCTGGCAATCCAGGGAACGTCCGTGGGACTTGCCCCTCATGTGGAGGATGTGGTGATCGCGGATGATGCGTTCTATGAGAAAATACACACGGGTTTCGATTTGATCTACAGCCCGTGGGAGACCAGGTTCATGCGGCTTACGAGAGAGCATGGCGGCAGAGCATACAACGGATTGAAAATGCTCTTGTATCAGGGAATCATTGCTTATGAATTGTGGAATGATGTGAAAGTGTCAGAGGAGGACGCGCAGGCAGTGTATGAGATGTTGCGGGAGCACTTTATCTAGTATTTGAGAAAGCAGCTAGAACAGGAACTAATTTCTAAAGGAGTCCCTCGGAAAGCGTCAGCACTTAGCGAGGTTTCCTACGAGCTTAGTGTCTGTTACGCTTGAGGCGGAGCGGAAGCGTGGCGACGTAGAAATTAGTTCCTGTCCTAGCAGAAATCAACAGACAAAGGAGCCATTAAATACCATGGGGAACGTCATACTGATAGGTTTTATGGGCAGCGGCAAGACTACGGTGGGATTGAAATTGTCTTATCGTCTGCGCCGGCCGGTCATAGATACGGATAAGGAGATCGAGCGGGAAGAGAAGCGTTCCATATCGGATATTTTTGCTGCGGACGGCGAACAGTATTTCAGAGACAGAGAAACCGCATTCTTACGGAAATTATTGAAAAGTACGAATAACCAGATCATATCGGTGGGCGGAGGACTTCCTCTGCGGGAGGAAAACAGGCAACTGCTGCATGAGCTGGGACAGGTGTTTTACCTGTGCGCAAGTGCGGAGACGATCTACGGCCGTCTCAAGAACGATACCGTCAGACCGCTCCTGCAGGGAACTGACCCTCAGACGAAGATTAAGACACTGCTGATTGAGAGGGATTCCTGCTACAGGGATGCGGCGGATGTGGTCATCGTTGTGGACAATAAGGACTTCGAGCAGATTTTGCGGGAAATAGAGCAGCACGTAAATTGAGACAAATTAATTCAGCGGAAACGGAGGAAATGTATAAAATGAAAATGCTTGTGATAAACGGACCCAACATCAATTTTCTCGGCATTCGGGAGAAGAATGTATACGGCACACAGAATTATGATGATCTGCTTAATATGATTGCGGATAAAGGGCAGCAGACGGGATGCACTATCGAAGTGTTTCAGAGCAATCATGAGGGCGCGATCATAGACAGAATTCAGGATGCCTATTTTGACGGTACGGAGGGGATTGTGATCAATCCGGGAGCCTACACACATTACAGCTATGCAATCCGGGATGCGCTGGCAAGTATCACGGTTCCTAAGGTGGAAATTCATATTTCCAATATCATGGAGAGAGAAGATTTCCGTAAGGTGTCCGTGACGGCTCCTGCCTGCGACAAGCAGATTTACGGCGAAGGATTAAACGGATACCTGATGGCGATTGACTATATTCTCGCCAGGTAACCCGGAAAGGATTTGCAGCAAAAGATTTTGTTTTTTTCGGGAAATAGGTTGAAAAAACAAAATTTATAGTATAAACTAAGTAAGAA
>JAFLTD010000172.1 GCA_022510625.1 Lachnospiraceae bacterium | reverse complement strand
CGATCAGCAGAGCGCCCGCGCCGCAGGCGGGGTCATTGATACCGATCCAGCCCTTTCTTTCGATCTCCGCCTCGGCGCCTCCCAGCGTGATCTCCGCCATGAACTCGCACATATGGTACGGGGTAAAGAACTGCCCTTTCCAGTGGCTGTTCAGGCCAAGCCCCTGAAAGACCTCGCCCAGAAAATCCTGCCGGGGATCGTCCTCCAGTGCCAGCACCACGATGCTGAGAAGCTGGGCAAGGATGGTAATGTAGAGTGTTTAAAAATGTAAAGTAAAGGCGGGAAAGCCCTCAAAACCGGGCATTTCTCCGCCAAACACTTTGCATAATATTTTGCTTTATGGTGTAGATTCATGTAGATTTTTCCTTTCTTTTGGTAAAATGTATTTGGATACGACCCAATACTTTTATGGGAGGGAAATCAATGAAAGAGCCAAAGCAATTACAGGAATTAACGTCTGAGCTTGAACGAAAGCTTGCAGAAAGGAGGCAGTCATCAAACGTCATCGCGCAATATCATTATATTTTCAACGTTTTTATTGCTTATGCCCAGTCATCCGGTGAGAAATATTTTTCTCCTGAAATTTTGGAGAGATGTTTGCGGGAACACTATGGGATCACGGAGCAAATCGTTTTATCCCGCCGCCAGCATTACAAAAAGAAAGTTATACGCGCTTACCAGATGCTTTGCGATGCGGCTCTGGGAAATCCATTTGTGGATCGATATCTTGGGCCAAAATCTATGCTCATAATTGATGAACATAACCGTGTAGTTGGATTATTTTGTGAGCATTTATCCGAGATTGGCCGAAGCAAAAAAACGATCAACAGCTATCAGCGCTATGCGATGCGCTTCTTGGATCACATGGAAAAGCAAGGCGTGGTTCAGTTGGCGGATTTATCGGTTGAACTCCTGCACACTTACACTGTGACGATGTCAGGCCACAATAAATGTACAGTAAAATCCACGCTCGGGCCGGTAAGAATTTTTTTGAGATTTTTGTATGTAAATGAGTATATCTCAGAGGATATCAGCCAGTTTGTTGGTAGAGTAAATGTCCGTTTCCAAACGCGGATCCCTTCCATATGGACCAAAGAAGAAGTTTTAAAGTTGCTTGCGGCTATAGACAGAGGAAACCCATCTGGAAAACGAGATTACGCTATTATTTTGCTTGTCGCTCGCCTGGGTATTCGGGTTGGAGATGTGAATAATCTCAAATTCGAGAATATTGATTGGCAAAAAAGCCGTATATCATTTGTTCAAAACAAGACGCATAATCCTGTTGTACTCCCTCTGCTGAAGGATGTAGGATGGGCAATCATTGATTACATACAAAATGGACGGCCTAAAGTTGATTCCCCGTATATTTTTCTGACGCACATTCCCCCTTACAAACGCTATTCCAGCGAAAACCATCTTCATGCCACGATAGCGAAATATTTGGCCTTGGCTGATATACAAGACCAACCTCGCAAAAAGCGCGGGATGCATTCCCTGCGGCACACTTTGGCCAACCGTTTACAGGAAAACCGGGAATCGTATCACATGATTTCCTCCGCACTTGGACACTCGAGCCCCGACTCCGCATCGGGCTATGTTAAAACCGACATTGAACTTTTGCGCGAATGTGCGCTTGATCCATGGGAGGCGGGCATATGAATCCCGTTGTTTTTGAAAGTAAACTGGCTCCATACATAACGGGGTTGATTGAACTTAAACAAGCGCTGGGATATAAATATAATGAACAGACCCGGCAGTTGAAAAAGTTCGATCAATTTTGCTTGGATCAATTTCCAGAGGAATGCACTGTTACAAAGCTGATGATGGATATCTGGGGAGTCCTCAAACCTCCGGAGCAACCCGGAACTTTACGCAGCAGAGTAACTGTTGTATCTCATTTGGCGGCGTATATGGCCAGTTTGGGAAAAGATGCTTACATTTATCCTACCAATGAATGCCCCAAGGAACCGAAGTATATTCCATACATTTTCAGTGAGGAGGAGCTGCGGCGGCTGTTCAGGCAAATTGATTGCTGCCACTATTCGCCGGAGGTTCCAAACCGCCATTTGATCATGCCTGTACTGTTTCGGATTCTGTATTGCTGCGGACTTCGTCTGGGTGAGATTCTGCGCTTGGAAAAAACTGATGTAGATTTGGCTTCAGGCGTACTGCTGATACGGGAATCCAAAAACGGGAACGACCGCTATGTTCCCATGTCGATGCATTTGGCAGACCGATGCCGGGATTATACGGAACAAGTTCATGGGACCGGTTCACAGCATAGATATTTTTTCCCGGCGCCAGATGGCGGCATGATTTCGGGAATTAATATCTATACGAATTTTCGCAAATTCCTGCACAAGGCCGGAATATCTCACAGAGGTAAGGGGAAAGGGCCTCGCATTTATGACTTTCGCCACACGTTTGCCGTCCACAGCTTGAAACAGTTGGTTCTCTCAGGCAAAGATATGTCCGTTTACCATCAAGCCCTAAAAACTTATATGGGACATTCCATGTTCAAATATACCGCCTACTATCTCCAGCTTACAAAAGATATGTTTCCTGATATACGGGCAAAAATTGAGGCACACTACAACACGTTCATGGGCATTGGAGGTGAGGAACATGGCTAAGCAATCCGACTTTTCGTATCATCTCACCAACTACTTGACCACCTACCTTTCCGGCTCTAAAAATTTCAGTATCCATACGGTGTGGTCTTACCGGGACACATTCAAGCTGTTTTTAACATACTGTGATGAAATGTTGCGGATATCGCCGGAAAAATTGCGGATTCAGATGATTACACCAAAACTGGTTTCTGATTTTCTAAAATGGCTCAAAGACAACCGGGGAAACTCTGTTGCCTCCACAAATCAGCGTCTCGCTGCAATCCATGCGTTTTTTAAATACCTTCAGTTCAGAGAACCCCAGTTCCTTTTGCAATGCCAACAAATACTGGCGATAGAACCGGCAAAAGTATCTAAACCGATGGTTGGATTTCTGACTGAGAACGAACTGTACTCCGTGTTTGATCAAATAGATGAATCTACTGCCGCTGGGCGTCGTGATGCGACACTTTTACGATTGCTGTATGATTCTGCGGCCAGAGTCCAGGAGTTATGTGATTTGCGGGTAAGGGATGTATTTCTTGACGGTGAACCTCATGTGTTGCTCAAAGGGAAGGGAAATAAATCCAGATATGTTCTCATTGTTAAAGACGTAGCAACGCGCATATCCGCATATATCACTGAAAATCATTTGAATCGCCCAGAGTGCATGGATATGCCCCTTTTCTTTAATCAACAGCGAAAAAAACTGACGAGGGCTGGCGTGTCTTATATTGTTGCTAAATATGCTGATGCGGCTCGGATAAAGTCCCCACTTATTCCAAAGAAAATCACGCCTCATATATTCAGACACACAAAAGCGATGCATCTTTGCCAGGCAGGGATCGATATGATTTTTATCCGAGATACACTGGGCCACACCGATCTCGCTACGACCGAAATCTATGCTAAGCTGAACATTGAATTGATGCGGGACGCCTTGGAAAAAGCCTATCCTGAGCTCCCCTCACATGGCCTTCCAGATTGGAAAGAGGATCACTCCCTTATGAATTTCCTCAACAGTTTATAAAAACTTAATCAAGACATTCAGAGCTGGGACACAAAAGCTGTTCCAGCTCTGCTGCATTTCTAAACCAGTTTGCTATGATCTAAAATTAATGTGACCAACCAAAACTATTTTGGAGGAGGTACCTTATTGAAAAATCAAAGGAATTATGCAAAGTGTTTGGCGGAGAATCGCTCGGTTTTGAGGGTTTTCCCGCCTTTACTTTACATTTTCAAACACTCTACATTACCATCCGCGGCTTGCCCGGTGACGTATTCCTTCAGCGTATCGAGTTCCCCGGCGGTGAGTTCACCCTGTACCTTGCATTCGGCCACGCCCCAGAGCCTGCCGCCCCGCTCCTCCAGCTCGAACACCACCGAGCGGACCTTGTCGTCAACGGCGTCATTCTCATTGTACCAGAGCATAATGCCCCGTTCTTCCTCCTCGGGCATCCGCTCCCGCTTCAGAGCCGCCGCGATCTCA
>JAFLTD010000171.1 GCA_022510625.1 Lachnospiraceae bacterium | reverse complement strand
GCCCTCAGCGGTCCATTTGACAACTTGTTTCTTACCTGACTCTCAGCACCACAGGCTCTCTGTAAAGGCATCATTGCCGTTATCTCCGCTTCATCGGTTTAGTTTACTAAATTAAAGTGAATTATAGCATAGGCGATTTGTGTTGTCAATGGGTATTGTTGAAAGTCTGCGGCGATGTCTGAGGCGAAGAATAAGAGAGCCGATTCCCGGTATGGGAACCGACTCTCTGACATATTTCATATTACTTGAGTTCTGCTGTCTTAAGTATCAGATCGAGTGCCGCACGCCCGTTTTTCTTTTCTGTTTCGTCGGCTTCGTCGGATATATAATAAATCTCATATATAAAATCGTCCACCTGTCCCATATAGGATATGGCGGAGGCTCTCTCGCTGCCGTTAGACAATTCCATGGTAATCTCTATGGTCCGTCCGATAGAGGTTTCTCCATATTCGGCAATCTTTACGCTTTCAATAGTACCTTCTTCCGTATAGCTGGCTTTCAACAATTCTTCGGTGGCTTCCGTGTCAGACAGTAGTTCACTTATAACATCTGTTTCTCCGATATAATTTCTGTCAATTTGTATTATGACATGAGCTGACTCCATATCTCCGTTCGGAGCAAAGACACTTCCGCTATCATATACGGTTTGATTGTTATCCTTTGCCCAGCCCTCCGGAAGTTCGAAGGTCATGTAGCCCATATTGTATTTTCCGCCACTATATGCGTCATTAGCTTCAAATTCTGCCAGCTTATTATCGACAAAGGAGGTATCCCATCCGATAGAGAAACCGTAGAAAGATTCCAGTTCTGCAAGTAGTTCCGGAGCTTCATCGGTATAGTTGGAACGGACTGTAACTTTGATCAGCGCCGTGATCCCATCCGGCATCTTCCGCATACAATAGAACTCATATTTTGGAGTGTGTTCTTCAAAAATATCGCTGTATAGTATACAACTGACTTCGCAGACTGCCATGTCGCCGCTTACATTCTGTATTTCACCGATATCCATTGCATAATAGATATCCGATGCGTTGTCCGGGTCCCAGTCTTTGGCTATCGTATATTCCAGATTCTTGGCAACAGTATTGTCTTTCGACTCCAAAGCAGGTTCCAGATCAATGGAGAATTCCACCCCACTCTGCTGGCTGTAAACATACTCTCTGTAACCGTTAGGGTATTCATCTTTCGGTATATATACGGTATAAGTGACTTCATCACCGGACTCTGTACTGTCAGTAACCAATTGATACTCCATTAAATATTCAAATCCGTCGTATCCGGCAACTTGATCGGAGCCAAAGGTCACTTCACCGGAACCCCCGGGTTTTTCACTGTCTTCCGATTCGTTTTCCGGTTCGGATTCCTCGTCGGGTTCTTTTATTTCAGGCTCTTGTGCAGGCATCTCTTCAGACGATTCGGATTCCTGTACCGCATCTGTATCGGATGTTTCAGAACCGGATCCGCATCCGCATAGAGCGGCGGTCATCGATACTGTCAGCAATAACGCAAATACTTTTTTTCTCATGATTTGCCCCTTTCATTTGTATAAATTAACTTATTTTAGCATGAAAAAGATAAGCTGTAAATCTTCCTAAAACCATACATCATCATTGTAAAGGATTAGCAGAGCATGATATAATAAATGAATAATCGACAGAATATATTGTAAGGATACCAAAATCATATAAGTTTATTTAAGATTTATAATGTGAATCACAGTTAGGAGACATATGGGTAGATATAGGAAAATGCTGTTGTTATCGGTTAAAATAGGAATCGGCACCTGTGCCGCCATATACATAGCCCAGTTGATGAATCTGGAATACCCTGTTTCGATAGGTACGGTAACATTGCTCACGCTTATGGAAACAAAGTGGGAAACACTAAAGCTGTCCTTGAACAGGCTTATCACCCTGTTCATGACCTTGGTGCTGTCGTGGTTGATTTTCTGGCATATCCGCAACGTTCCGCTCTCATACGGCATGGTATTGGGGCTGATAGTCCTTCTGGCGGAGAACTTCGGCTGGAGGACGACCGTGTCGGTAAATGCGCTTGTCGTATCGCACCTGATCATGCTTGATGATTTCAGCATTGAGGCTATTCGCAACGAATTCTGGCTGGTTATGATCGGAATCATCATTGCGATCATCTTAAATCTCTTTAATCTGAATCTTACCCACAGAAGGGCGATTATGGCCAATATGCGCCGTGTAGAGAAGAAGATGCAGATGATTATGGAAGAGCTGGCTGCGTATTTGTCCGGTCAGGAGATGTCCCGCAGTGTATGGGAGGATATCTGTGAATTGGAAAAGCAGTTTCAGGAGTTTATAAGAGACGCGGAAGAATATAAGGAAAACACTTTTCAGTCACATCCCGAATACTATATTAATTATTTTGAAATGCGCAGCGAGCAGTGCATGATCTTGAATAACCTGCATTATGAGATGAAAAGAATTCGCAGCATGCCGAAACAGGCGAAGGTAGTAGCGGAGTTCCTGCAGTATCTGGCGAAGTATATAACAGAAACAAACATTCCGGATCAGCAGATAGAAAAACTGAAAGCCATCCTTGCGGATATGAAAAAAGAAGAGCTGCCGGAGACGATGGAAGAGTTCGAGAACAGGGCAATGCTGTTCCATATTCTAATGGACATAGAAGATTTCATTTTCTGTAAAGAAAGGTTTGTGGAAGGGTTGGATGCCCGGCAGTTGAAAGTATACTGGAAGAAATAACACGTGTTATAATATATATTGTGCTGCGCAGCCGGCTTCACGGAATTTCGGGTTATAAGTCGAGCCGCAGCACAACTTCCTCGTCGTTCATCTCGCCATTTTCCCGAAAACCAAACTTGTGGTATAAGGAAATCGCTTGAACGTTGCTCGCCTTCGTAGATAGCTTAATATAGCCGACATTCTGATTTTTAAAATAATCAATGACAGCCTTTAATGCGGCACAGCCGTATCCTTTGCCCTGTAAGTCTTTATCAATCATGAACCTCCACAGCCAATATCTGTCATTGGGATCATCGTAATCCTCATCAAATGCAAACATTGTGAATCCGACTATTCTGTCGTCAACATATATGGCAAACGGTCTAGCGACCTTGAGATTATCAGTCGAGTCCCTCAGGGAATCTTTGTTGGAGGCAATATATTGTGCCTGTTCTGCCGTGACACGAAGAGCAATGCATTCCTCTATATTCCTGTCGTCTATTTCTCTTAATTCCGCCTGCATACTGTGTCACCCCGATTATGAAATATCCTTTTTACTTTTCTATATAACAGAAATATTATGCCATAATTCGCGACGGACAAACAAGGATATTAATGATTGGATTCAATCATGTTCCGACGGATCGGAGTGGATAAACAGTATTCTGTCAATTACAATTATAGCGTAATTTTTGCTAAATTGTGGCACAATTAAGCTTTTTATTGACATATGACAGACACTCTAATAAAATAGTTATGTATACCAAAGTAAAATCTGACTCGAATTTTAGTAGACGGAATAGTATAACAAAAGGGGACTTATTAATGAGCAAAAACCTAAACGAGAAAACCGGCTTGGGAGCATTTATTGAGGAATCACTGGTTGAGTGCTTTTACAGGATTTTCAGAGTCGATGTAAACACGGGTGAATTTGAGATCTATAAAGACAACGGACTTTTTGAAGAGGATGTGCTTCGGGGCATCCCCGATATATATGCTTACATGCAGAAGCTTATCAACGATAAAATCATTTTCCCTGAGTACACGACAATCTGTCGCAGGTTTGCAAACCCTGAATATGTGCGCAAAAGCGTTTTCTCGGGAGATAAAAGAATTGTTCAGAGCTATAAAGCACGCACTACCAAAGATATCCAGTGGGTTACCTTTACGATTATAGTCGGGCACGACTGCAGTCCTGAGAATCCTTTTGTGCTTTTTACATGGCGTGAAGCAGATTCCGATGCCATGACGCTTCTTGACACGCTTCCCACCATTTCTACGCTCTATAACAAACTGCTCAGAATTAATCTTACAAACAACACGTATGAGCCTGTGATCGTGGATTCCGACGAGAAGGAACAGCTTGTCGGCGGTGTCATTAATATGTACGAATGGTGGGCAGGCTATTCGCAAAGCGGGAATGTCGCCTCGGAGGACATGGGTGCTTTCAGTACGCTTACCAAGACCGGAAGCCTGCAAA
>JAFLTD010000170.1 GCA_022510625.1 Lachnospiraceae bacterium | reverse complement strand
CAGGAAGTACCTTAGTGTTATTTAAGACCAAGCAGTCGCCCGGTCTTAAATAGTCTACAATCTCTCTGAATATGTGATGTTCCGTTCTGCCGCTTACTTTATCCAGCATCAACAGTCTCGAACCGGAACGGTCCTCCAGAGGATCCTGCGCGATCAGTTCCTCCGGAAGATCAAAGTAAAAATCTGATTTTTTGATTTGTTCCATAGCTTTCACCTAGAGGTCCGCATTTTTCAGAAATGCCACATAACCTCTCTTCGTCTCATATACATCCGCCTTGCTTGTAGCTTCCCACGGCGCGTGCATATTGAGGACCGCAACTCCGCTGTCGATCACATTCATACCGTACAGGGCGAGAATATATGCGATGGTGCCGCCGCCGCCCAAGTCTACTTTGCCCAGTTCCGCCGTCTGGAAATTGATTTTCTCTTTCTCAAAGATTGCTCTGATATGTCCCAGATACTCTGCATTGGCATCATTGGATCCGGACTTGCCTCTGGAACCGGTAAATTTGTTAAATACCATACCGCAGCCGAGATACGCTACATTCTTTTTATCAAAACTCGATGCAAAAGCAGGGTCATAAGCGCTGCTCACATCGGAGGAGAGCATACAGGAACGAGCCAGACATCTGCGCACGTTCAATTCGCTGTATTCTCCCGTCAGATTCATCACCTCGGCAATTGCATTCTCAAAGAACTTAGACTGCATACCGGTTGCACCCACACTGCCGATCTCTTCCTTATCCACAAGAATACAGCAAGCGGTACGGTCGGTCTGACCTATTTCCAGTATAGCTTTCAGGGAGGAAAAAGCGCAAACTCTGTCATCCTGTCCATACGCCAGAATCATGCTTCTGTCAAAGCCTGCCTCACGGGCATTTCCGGCGGGAACTACCTCCAATTCTGCAGAGATAAAATCCTCTTCCTCAATACCGTAAGTTTTCTCCAAAATTTCCAGAATACCCTTCTTAACCGCATCCTTTGCGGCTCCTTTTTCCTCCTTGCTGCTCTCGTCCTTGCCTTTGCCGGCTTTATCTTTCTTGTCAATCACGAGCGGCTTATTGCCGATAATGATATCCAGAGCTTCGCCCTCTATCACCTTGTTTGCTTTCTTCTCCATCTGCTCCTGTGCAAGATGAATCAGAAGATCGGATACAAAAAATACAGGATCGTCCTCGCTCTCGCCAACATTGATCTCCACGGTGGTGCCATCCTTCTTGACTACCACACCATGGATTGCAAGAGGCAAAGTTACCCACTGATATTTCTTGACACCGCCGTAATAATGTGTATCCAGATAGGCGAACCCACCGTCTTCATAGAGCGGATTCTGCTTGACATCAAGCCGGGGTGAATCTATATGTGCACCCAAGATGTTGATTCCGTCCGTCATTTTCTTTTTGCCGATTTGGAACATGACGATAGACTTATTCATCCATACGGAGTATACTCTATCACCTGTCTTCAGCTTTCTTCCTGCCGTGACCAGTGTTTCCAGTTCCTGATACCCCGATTGTTCAATCGTGTTGACGATTCTGTCGATGCACTCTCGCTCAGTTTTGCCATTGTCCAAGAAATCCATATACTCCCGCGCAAAGGCATCCACTTCTTTCATCTGTTTTGTGCTGTATGTCTCCCATGTATTTTTGTGTTCCATATGCGTACCTGCTTTCTGAATATGATTATACTACGCATGAAGAAAAGTTGATTTCTACGTCGCCGCGCTTCCGCTCCGCCTCAAGCGTAACAGACACTAAGCTCGTGAAAAACCTCATAAGTGCTGACGCTTTCCGAGGGGCGACTTAAAAATCATCTTTCTTTCATGCTTACTTAACTTCTTAGTTCTATCCCCATACCTTCAAGACCATTAAGTATCTTGCGCATGGCGGCTGCCACATCATTTTCCTCCAGCGTTCTGTCTTTGGCTCGAAATGTTATGGAATAAGCTACGGACTTAAAGCCGGACTTAATCTGATCGCCCTCATAGATATCAAACAACTGATATTCTTCCAAAAGCTTGCCGCCTCTCTGCTCAATGACCGCCTCAATCTGTCCGACCATGATTTCTCCCGGCACTACCATACTGATATCCCTGGAAACCGCCGGATATTTCGCAATTCCCTCATATTTGCGGTCGAAAGTCGCACAAGGTATTACGCTCGGCATATCCAGTACCGCCACATATGCCCTCGTCTTCATATCATAGTTATCGCAGACTTCCGGATGCACTTCGCCCAAATAACCCAGCGTAGTTCCGTCATATATAATGTTTGCCTGCCGGCCGGGATGCAGGAAATTTTTGCCCGCATTGGGATCATAGGTGACCTTTTTGCACATGCCGATACTGTCGAAGAACTCTTCCACAACACCCTTCATGGTAAAGAAATCACCGTCACCGTACATGCCCAGCGTGAACTGCATCCTCTCATCCGGGAGTTTTGTCAGGGGCAGTGCTTTCGGCACATAGATATTGCCGAGCTCATAGAGTCGCACATCCTTGTTTCTCCTGTTATAGTTAGTGGCAAGACTCGTCAGCATTCCGTTCAAGGAAACCGTTCTCATAATGGAGAAATCTTCACCCAGCGGATTGGAAATCGTAATTGCCCGGCGCGCCGGATCATCAGCGTCCAGCAATAACTTATCAAATACCTTTGGACTCTCAAAAGAATAGCACATACCTTGTGAAAATCCGCAATACTCCGCAATATCCCTCGCTTTCTGCTCAATACGGAGTTTGAAAGGCAGCTTGCCGGTCGTCGCCTCGCCGTTAGGCAGCGTCGTCGGAATCTTGTCATAACCGTAGAAACGCGCCACTTCCTCCGCAATATCGCACTGACGTAAAATATCCTGTCGGAAAGTGGGTACCGTCAAAGTATTTGCCGACGGATCGTAAACAACATCTATCATTTTAAAGATATCCAACATTTCTTCTTTTGATACATCCGTACCCAGCAGCTTATTGTATTTGTCCGGCTCGAAAGGAAGTATTACCTGCTCTTTCATATCACTGTGCACGTCAACAATGCCGCTCACAACTTCGCCGCATCCAAGTTCTTCGATGAGCTGACACGCTCTGTTGATTGCCGCCTCTGCATTGTAAGGGTCCAGACCTTTCTCAAACTTGCCCGATGCGTCTGTTCTGAGCCCGACTCTCTTGGCAGACTTACGGATATTTGCACCGTTAAAAGTTGCCGCCTCAAACAACACTGTCTTCACATCATCGGTTATCATGGAATTCTCACCACCCATGATACCGGCAATACCTACTTCTTTCTCTGCATCGCAGATCATCAGCACATCGGAATCCAGATTTCTGTCCTGCCCGTCCAGTGTCCGGAACACATCACCGTCCTTCGCGCGGCGCACGATGATTTTGTGCCCCGCAATGGTTTCAAGGTCGTAGGCGTGCATCGGCTGTCCGAATTCCTCCATCACATAGTTTGTGATGTCTACCAGATTGTTAATGGGGCGAATACCGCTGGCCGCAAGACGTCTCTGCATCCATTTGGGAGAAGGCCCAATCTTAATGTTGGTGCACACTCTTGCACAATATCTCGGACACAGTTCCTTATCCTCCACTTCCACGGAAATATAATCTTCTACCTTCTCTCCGTTCTCTTTCACCGTAACCTCGGGAGGATAGAAAGGTTTGCGGAACGTTGCCGCTGCTTCCCTCGCAATACCGATTACGCTGTAACAGTCCACACGATTGGAGGTCACTTCGTACTCAAACACGGTATCATGCAGTCCGAGCGCTTCTATGGCATCGGATCCTATTTCCATATCATCCTTAAAAATATAGATGCCCATCTCCGGTGCCTCCGGATACATGTTCCTGTCGGAGCCAAGTTCCTCTATGGAACACATCATGCCGTTCGACATCACGCCGCGCAGCGCACCCGCCTTGATCGCAATGCCATCCTCCGGCAGCGGTCCGCCATCATGTCCGCCTGCCACTTTACCTCCGTCAAGAACAACGGGTACCTTGTCGCCTTCCTTAACATTTGGCGCACCGGTAACGATCTGAACAACCTCGGAACCGATATTGACCTGACACACAATCAGCTTATCCGCATCCGGATGTTTCTCTATCTTGTCGATCTGACCCACAACTATCTTCTCCAAATTCTTGTCCAGTCTGCTATAACCTTCAACCTTCGTACCGGATAATGTCATAGCGTCCATATATTCCTGATCTGTGCACTCTAAATCCGGCACATATGCTTTAATCCATGATAATGCTGTATTCATATTGTCCTCCTTTCAAACC
>JAFLTD010000017.1 GCA_022510625.1 Lachnospiraceae bacterium | reverse complement strand
ATGACCCTCTGCTTGTAAGGCAGATGCTCTCCCAGCTGAGCTAAGACCCCATATACAGGCGGGTCACTCTTGAACCCGCTTTGCTAGTATACAATTTCTTACAACTGCTTGTCAAGTAGTTTGCAGAATTTTTTTACATCCGTTCCGGCGCAGAGAAACCGAGTAAGTCAATGCAGACTTTCAAAACATCTCCGGTCAATGTAAGGAGCGCAATCCATCCGGACTTCTTCTGCGCATCCTCCTCAGTCAGGATCTTCGTCTCGTGATAGAAGTGATTGAACGCATTGGCAATATCATAAATGTAGGCACACACTCTGTGAGGTGCAAGTTCCTCGTATGCCGCTTCCATCATGGTATTGAATTTCGCCAATTCCAACATCAGACCTTTCTCCGATGCGTTTTCCGCTTCTCTAATGACTAAATCAGTCAATTCGCCGCCCTGCTCCTTATACTTGTTCAGAATCGACTTGATTCGCACGATCGTATAGAGAATATAGGGACCGGTATCTCCCTCAAAGGAGGTGAATCTGTCTATATCGAAGATATAGTCCTTGGAAGCCTGATTTGACAGATCCCCATATTTAAGTGCTGCAAGACCAACCACCTTCGCTGTCTCTTCCGCTTCTTTTTCATCAATCTGATAACCTTTCGTCTCAGCGTTCTCACGAATCTTGCGAAGCATCTCCTCATTGATATCGCTAACCAGACTTTGTAAAGGCATGACACCGCCCTCTCTCGTCTTAAATGGCTTGCCGTCCTTGCCGTTCATGGTGCCGTTGCAGATGTGTACAAATTCCGTATCAGCATTGACCAATCCGGTCTTTCTCGCACATCGGAAGACCTGTTCAAAGTACAATTCCTGTCTTTTATCGGTCACATAAATCATTCTGTCGGGATGATACCGTTCCATACGATCCATGATCGTTGCCAGATCGGTCGTATTGTACAACGCCGCGCCATCGGATTTCAGAATCATACACGGCGGCATTTCTTTCGTGTCTGTCTCTTCCTTGACATCCACTACAAGGGCACCGTCACTCAAGTATGCATAGCCGCCCTTTTTCATCATCTCCACCATACCGGGGATAAGTTCCTGTACATCCGATTCCCCTTTCCAGAGGTCGAATTCCACATCCAGATTATCATAGTTTCTCTTTAAATCCGGTACGGATACATTCATAACCTGTTTCCAGAGGGCACGATGGCCGCGCACACCGCTCTGCAGCTTATGGGTGGCTTCCATCGCTGCTGCTTTATACTCCGCATCTTCCTTGGACTTTGCGCTCGCCATAGGATAGATTTCTCCCAGTTCCGATATGGTAAAAGGCGCCTCCGCAGGATATTCACCCTCATAATTTTCGTCAAAATAGACCAAGTCAGGCTGCCTATGCTGCAGCTCCGTGATGACAAGACCAATCTGCAGTCCCCAGTCTCCCATGTGAATGTCACCGATCACATCATGTCCCGCATAGCGGCAAATCCTCTTCACACTCTCGCCGATAATTGCAGGGCGAAGATGTCCTACATGGAGTGCCTTTGCCACATTAGCACCACCGTAGTCGATGATGATTTTCTTTGCTTTCTCAGGCATCTGTAAACCGAATTTCTCAGCGTCTTTCATCTTGCGCAGATAATCACTGACAAAGGATTCCTTCACTTTCATATTCAAGAATCCGGGAGGCGCGGCGGCAACTTCCGCAAGCACATCGCTCTCTTTCAACTGCTCCGCTACATCCTGCGCGATCATGAGGGGCGCCTTGTGATACTTTTTGGCCCCCGCCATCGCACCGTTACACTGATATTCACACAGATCCGGTCTGTTGGACAGGGTCACTCTTCCGAGTTCCGCATCGTAACCTGCCGCCTCGAACGCTTTTTTTACCTCTTCTGATATTAAATCTAAAATTTTCTGCATGTCTAAAACCTCTTATATCTATTGTCGTATTTTATTTTACTATCTTATAGAGCCACAATTGCGGCATGCGTTTATTTTACCTTATTTATCTGCAAAATCCAAGCTAAACATGAGTTTGCTCTATTTACTCTTCCTCCTGTTTCAATTTCCATTACCTTCTGTTTCGCCTTTCTTTTTTCTCATTTCCTCAATTGCTTGCCTTACAACATTTTTTACTACATTTCCTTCATATTCATTGAAAATAATTTGTTTATAGTTTTCTTCTGTTATTTCTTTAATATCAACTTTTTTTCCTTTCTCATCAAGACCTAATATTTCCCAATATAACATCTCTTCTTTTTCAATATTATAGAAAATTATCTTATTGTTTTCTACTCCCATATGATAATATTCAATCAATACATCAAACATCGTATCTACGTAATAATGAAGATTTTCTAAAATTACATTCAAATATGGCATATATTCTCCATTATGAACTATCATATTCCTATTCCGATATATTCGCATAATCTGCCATTTTAGTTTGTGTTTATGTCTCACTAATTCATCAAATACAGTTTTTGAATTACAAAATATATGATTAGCAAATAATTCTAAACGATATTGCAATATAGGATAATCCTCAAGCATGCCAAATAACTTATTGTAATACTCTTGATAATCATTAATCGCAAGCACTTTTGTCAGTTTCATAATATTTTGCTCATCTCCACCAATTTCATCAAATATAGCATTACTCTTTGTTCCTAAAATAGCCAAAATATCCTTATATAACTGCTCTATATGACTAAAAATATATGTTCTATTAAGAACGCTTGTCAATATATTACAAACAACATTAATTTTATCTTCATCACCTGTCCTAAATCCAACCAATGTTTCAATCGCTGTCCATAAATCCAACAATTGATTTGTGGGTTCTTTACTATCCAAAGCATTGTTATGTAAACTAACCGCTCTAAAAAAGGAGTCTGGGGGTGCAACATTATTTAAAAGCTGATCATCGAAAAAGTATGACTGTATCTGCGATTCATTATTGGCCCTTAACAAAACATTCTTCCCTATTTTTACAACATTGCTCGATATTAAATTTAATTCTTCATTAACTTGATTAATTTGAGCAATAGGTTTAATGTATATAGGTTTATGGTGTTGACTAATCCTATGTAACCCCGCTATCGTATTAATATAGCCATATGCTCTATCAACAGCTTCATATCTATCCACATCTTCCACAAACAACTCAACAATACAATCCCCCTCATGCTTTAAATTCAGTGCTTTTCTGAGTTCTCTCGAAGGCTTTTTTACATTAACATCTTTAATATGTTTTAAAATTGCAGCTGACCCAGCATTAATGCCAAATAAAACTTGATATGACTTTTTTTCAAAAGAAAACTTATTAAAAAAATCGATAACTTCCTGTTTATCCCCTTTAACTGCATTCTTATTATTTAAGAAAAAATTTTTTAACTCTTGGCTAATATATTCAGAACTATATCCACCGTTGACCAACTCTGTAGCCAATGTACGCGTCAATGAATATATTGTCTTTAAAGTTTCAAAATTACATTCCTCTGCAAATATTTTATCCATCAGCAAATTAAAAACTGTTTGCAAATATATGCTATTCGCCTCACTTATTTCCTTTATATATTCGGCTGCTTCTGTATATTTACCTATTTTAGCTTTATAATCCATTTTGGTATAATCTATAAGATTATTCAATTTATCTCGTTTACTTAGCAACATATCGACCTCAGGCAAAAATCTTTTTAAAACAATATCATCAGTTAACGTAGCCTCAAATTCTTCTGACAGTGGGATAAAATTGCCTTCTGTGATCGACCTATGATCAATATTATATTTAGTCTGCAATATATCAAAGCATAAAAAATGTGAGTTTAATGCAGGCAATTTGTATGACTCAAACGAATAATAAAATAATACTTCTTCAAACGTCTGAATAAACATAAGTAAATTTTTGCGATTTTCAAAACCACCTATATGCTTATACTCCGTTTTTTTCATTTTCTCAAACTCCTTTGTTTACATTTATGCCTTTATGCAATTAGATTGTTTGCATATGATTTTTACTCTATAGACTAACTATCAATTAAAGCACATTGATACTTCTAAATATATTTAACACATTATATCTTTTACACAGCAATTCAACACTATTGGATCAATCATACTACTTCAGTATGTCAACCAAATTGATATTTTACCTATTTTTCACACTGTATAAAAAATTATAATTCCAAAAACGAATCTTTTGTTTTCAAGAAAATTTCGACTGTTTCCAAATACAATTCCCTATTTTCGTAGTTCTTTATCATTTGTTTAATTGTACACTCCCATACGATTAAACACTTAATGCCTCTATCCTGTAATTTCATTCTGACAACATAATCTCTTTTGGTATTTGTCTCAAATTTATTCTGCCAAAATTCCACTCTTGATTTTGGAATGTAAGCATATTTACAATTAGAATGTCTATGCCAGAAACACCCATGTATAAAAATTGCGGTATTATATTTTCGCAGATAAATATCCGGATGTCTAGGCACCGTCTTAGAGTTAAGGTTATATCTGTACCCCTGTGCAAAAAGCAATTTTCTAAAATAAATCTCCGGCTTTGTATTTTTTGAGCGAATGGCAGCCATGTTTTTGCTTCAATCCTCTGGACCTTTAATATCCATCTTAAATTCCCTCAACTATTTTTACATATTGTACAAATCTGGATATTGTCCATATTCTATCTCTGCGATCTTTCGGATACGTCGCTATGTAAGGCATCGGTACAACCAGAATCACATTTTCCGCTTGCATTTCATCCATCTGTGCCCCAGATATTCCCTGCTGAAGCGTACATAGATATTTGGGTTTATCTCTCAGCCGATCTGCTTCATTTAAGACTTGTCGCCAACGGTCTTTACAGGTTGTTTTTGCTGCCAATGAAACAAGCCTATCTGTCGAAAAATGATAGTCATGATACGCTTCCTGTGATGGAAAAATAAAATCCGGTTTTTTATTCCCTTCCGTTGTCGCTTGCGATGTGTATTTTATTTCATTTCCATCAAATATCGCTGCCAAATGATGTTCAAGGCTCTTTCCTGCACGACTTTTTCTCCGGTTCAACACTGCATTAGCAATTTTAACAAACTCGTCAACAGACTGAAAGCCTTTCGTAATAAGCTCACCATATCTCGCATATTCCAATGCTCTAAAAAGAGTATACTCCATATTGGTCCAACTAATAAGTTTCTCATCAGGATTTGTGATGATGTGTCCAATATGATTATATACTTTCTCTTCTATTGTTCTTGCAGCTGCAGACATCACGTCTGATGTCGGGAAATCCACATCAAGATTACTGATAAAATCCTGAATTGCAAGTCTTTCCTGTGTTTCCGGTCGCACTTTCTCTGTATCAATCAGACAATTGGTCTCCGTTGGACTGATGCCAAACGTATTTAAGAACTCTTCTATTTCTTCTTCTGTATCCAAAAAATATCCATTATAATCTTCTTCACTTTGTCTTGTAAAAACAAATAATGATCCCGTTTGTTCCGGTTTCAGAAATGGAAACCCTCTGCCAAATCGTGTAATTCGCAACTCATTTTTGCTTTCATAATATGTAAATCCACTTTCAGTTATTAAATCATCCTGCCACCTGATTTTAACAAACCGTTTTGGAATACTTTCCTGTTTAAGTTGCTGGGTTGTAAATAGCATGGTTACTGCTGATTTTGAAATCAATATTCCGGACTGATGTCCACCAGTCGCACCAGTATCATTGGCAGAAAGGAATTTACAAAACCCCTGTTCACTGTTTAATACCGATTGTATTGCCTGATTTGCATACACCACTGACATCTAAATCACCATCCTCTGTAGTTCCTGTCCATTTTGTTTATCCAGTGTCTTTATCTCTTCTATCATTAACTTTGCAACCGCTTCCATCAATGGCACCACTACAGAATTACCAAACTGTTTATATGCCTGTGTATCCGACACCGGTATTTTAAAACTATCAGGAAAGCCCTGTAATCGGGCACACTCCCTTGGGGTCAGCCTACGGGGATTTTTCCCTTCCTGCTCTATCAGGATTTCAGAACCATCTTTATAATATCTTGCGCTAATTGTTCTTGACACGCCATCTAAGGGCGCAATCCCGTAACCAAAACCATTTCCTGCTGCCCTGTGTTTCGCTGCATAACCTTGGAGATATGCCCATAATTTATCCGACAAGGTATATTTACTATCTACGTCATCATCAAGAATGTCTCGCATTTTCGGTTTCGGTAGTTTAGGAGTCAGTTCAAACCCAAAATCAAATTCACTTCCATAACGCTCTTTGTCAAACCCAACTATTAAGATACGTTCTCTATGTTGTGGAACAAAATTCTGGCCATCCAGTATCGAATAAAACACGTTGTAATTCAATTCGTCCAGAGACTCTAATATTATTTTAAAAGTTCTCCCTTTATCATGGCTGCACAAATTTTTTACATTCTCCAACAAAAACGCTTTGGGTTTCTTTTCCTTCAATATTCTGCACACATCAAAAAACAGAGTTCCCTGCGTTTTATCCTCAAACCCAGTCGCTCTCCCCAAACTGTTTTTCTTGGAAACTCCAGCAATAGAAAAAGGTTGGCAAGGAAATCCTGCAACCAAAATATCATGATCTGGTATTGAAGATGCAACCACCTGTGTTATATCTCCTTCCGGTTGTTCTCCAAAATTAGCAAAATATGTTTGCTGACTATATTTATTCCATTCATTAGAATACACACAATGGCCACCAGCTCGCTCAAATGCAATTCTCATACCGCCTATACCGGCAAACAGATCAATAAAAGTAAAATTGCCGCTTTGGGTTTCCTGCTGCTTTTTTCTCATGTCAGTAATATAATAGGCAACTGCTTCCCGCACACAGTCCTGCATTGTCTGTTCAGTCATCAATGAATAGATATTCAGCTCATTATATAACTCATCATCTACCCGCAAATGAACTTGCTTCATCTCCATCACTCCTGGGAAATATTTTGTACCTGATTTTTCCCTATTATACTATTGTTCGCATAAAAAAGCAAGCAGTTTTATCGAACATATTTTCGACCGCTCACTTATACTTACTATTCGCCGCTTATTTATCATATAAACAATTATGTTTGCTGGTATTAAATTGATGTCAAAAGTAAACTGGATTAGTGTGGTAAGTAACATATTGGGTACACAGGATTATAATTGTGAAGAATACCTGCCTTATCGAAGATCTTGACACGCACTTGCTTGATAAATTATAGGCTACACACTATGTCTTACTAAATATACTCTTTGCATCAGTTAACCATGTGCCCTCATAAACAGCATTTCACAATTCAAGTTCTATTTATTTTCCTGTGTCTTATATTCCTTCTGCCGCTCCCGCTCTTCTTTGGAATACACACAGCCGCAGTAGTCCTGTCTGTACAGATCGTACTCTTTCGACAGCTCAATAGAGCGCTGATAGCCGCCTTTTTTCTTAAAGTCCGATGGCAGCCAGTTTACGCCGTATTCTGCCGCAAGCCGTTCCCCGATCTCATTGAGTTTCACCGCATTTTTCAAAGGACTGATCGTCAAGGTCGTGGCAAAATAGTCATACTTTCCTGCCTGTGCCCTCTTAGCGGTCTCCCGGAGTCTGAGTTCATAGCAGGCAAAGCACCTCTCGCCGCCTTCCGGACACTGCTCTAATCCCTGCGCAATCTCATAGAAACACCCCGGATCGTAGTCGCCCTCTATAATATCAATTAAATAACATATGTTACTGCTCTTTTTCCCCTGCGCCTTCCCATTCTGCAACGCTCTGCCCTGTAGCAGTTCACCCTTCGGATTTACGTTCTGCGCATCTTTACCTGAGATTTCCTCATTGTACGCCTTAATCAGCCTCTTCTGCTCCGCCACTCGCTTGCGGTATTCCTCTTCCATAGAGATATTGGGATTATAATAAAAAACAGTGATGCGGAAATACTCCCGCAGATATTCCAACACGTAACTGCTGCACGGTGCACAGCAGCTGTGTAAAAAAAGAGTCGGCGCGCTCTCATTCCCCGCGCCGATATCTTCTATTATTTTGTCCAATTCTTTCTGATAATTTCTGACCGCGTTCATATATGTCATTTACACCCTCGGAATTGCTGCTTTTCTCCATACCGAAACCAATATTCCTCAATCAGCCCTTGCTGCCCCGCCTCGCAATCGATGCAATATCAACAAGCGTCATTTCCTTCTGTGAAGCTGCATTTTCCAGACTCGACACAAGCGCTGTGGCGGTATCCATCGCTGTGATACAATTGACGCCGGTCTCGATGGCGGTCCTTCGGATCAGGAAACCGTCTCTGTTCTTGTCGCGTCCTTGTGTGGGCGTATCGATGACAAGATCGATCTTATGTCCTAAGATCAAGTCCATGACCGTGGGCGACTCCTGCGAGATCTTATTGACTTTTCTCGCCTTCACTCCCGCCTCATTCAGCGCCGCAGCGGTACTCCTCGTGGCATAGATGATATAGCCCAGCTTCTCAAAGCGCCGCGCCACTTCAATCGCCTCTCCCTTATCCGCAT
The DNA here is from genome assembly GCA_022510625.1 of Lachnospiraceae bacterium. Taxonomy (GTDB): domain Bacteria; phylum Bacillota; class Clostridia; order Lachnospirales; family Lachnospiraceae; genus UBA3282. The sequence goes on along the minus strand of JAFLTD010000017.1, from coordinate 32,714 downwards.
CCTTGACGGTAATGATGATCTGCTTGTGCTTGGGCAGATTGATTCCCGCGCCGAGGAACGCCTTGTAAAGCGCTTCATTGAAAGTCGTGGCAATGCCGAGACACTCACCGGTGGACTTCATCTCCGGTCCTAAACTGATCTCCGCACCCCGAATCTTCTCAAAGGAGAATACCGGCATCTTGATGGCGTAGTAGTCCGCCGCAGGCTGTAAGCCCGGCTCATAACCCAGATCACGTATCTTCTTACCGATGATGACTTCGGTGGCAAGATCCACGATCGGAATGCCCGTCACCTTACTGATATAGGGAACGGTGCGGGATGACCGGGGATTGACCTCGATCACGTACACCTCATCGCCCATCGCAATAAACTGAATATTGATCAGACCGATGACATGCAGCGCCTTCGCCAGTCTTCTGGAATATTCCGCGATAGTCTCCTTGACCTTCTCACTAACCGTGGGTGCCGGGTAGACGGAAATACTGTCTCCGGAGTGTACACCGGTTCGCTCGATATGCTCCATGATACCCGGAATCAAAATGTCCGTACCGTCGCACACCGCGTCTACTTCCAGCTCTTTGCCCTGCAGATATTTATCTACCAGAATCGGGTGATCCTGTTCATAGCGGTTAATCACCGCCATAAATTCTTCAATCTCCTGATCGGACAGCGCGATCTGCATGCCCTGACCGCCAAGCACATAGGAAGGTCTCACAAGCACAGGATATCCCAGCCTGTTAGCCACAGCTTTCGCTTCCTCTGCGGTATACACCGTACCGCCCGCCGCTCTCGGAATCTCGGTCTCTTCCAGAATCTTGTCAAAAAGTTCTCTGTCCTCCGCCGCATCCACGTCTTCCGCTTTCGTACCCAGTATCGGCACACCCATCTTCATCAGGCTCTCCGTCAGCTTGATTGCGGTCTGTCCGCCAAACTGCACCACCGCACCGTCGGGTTTCTCCACGTTGACGATATTCTCCACATCCTCAGGTGTCAGCGGTTCGAAGTAGAGCTTATCCGCAATATCAAAGTCGGTGCTGACCGTTTCCGGATTATTATTGATGATGATTGTCTCGTAGCCCTCTTTGGCAAAAGCCCATGTGGCATGCACGGAACAGTAGTCGAACTCGATACCCTGTCCGATTCGGATGGGTCCTGATCCGAGCACCAGAACTTTTTTCTTCGGATGACTCTCCTCCACCTCCGTCTCGGAACCGAACACGGAATAGTAATAGGGGGTGCTCGCCGCAAACTCGGCAGCACAGGTATCTACCATCTTGAAAGCGGCCACAATGCCATTGTCGTAGCGCATTTTCTTGATTTCTTCTTCCGCCTTGCCCGTCAGGCGTGCAATCACCGTGTCGGGGAACTCAAGCCTCTTGGCTTCTCTTAACAGTTCCACCGTCAGCGGGCCTTGCTCCAATTCCGCCTCCATCTCTGTCAGAATCGCAATCTTATCGATAAACCAATAGTCTATCATGGTGATCTCATGGATGGTGTCATAGTCCACACCCTTGCGGATCGCCTCGGCGATAATATAGATTCGCTGATCGTCCACGATCGCCATGCGCTCTTTCAATTCCTCCGCCGAAAGATCGGAGAAATCATAACTCCGCAGGCAGTCCACATGCTGTTCCAGCGAACGGATGGCTTTCATCAGAGCGCCCTCGAAGTTGTTGCCGATGCTCATAACCTCTCCGGTAGCTTTCATCTGGGTCGTCAATGTACGTTTTGCCGTAATAAACTTATCAAAAGGAAGTCTCGGTATCTTCACAACACAGTAATCCAGCGTGGGCTCGAAACTCGCATAAGTCTTACCCGTGATGGCGTTCTTGATCTCATCCAGGGTGTAGCCCAGTGCAATCTTTGCCGCAACCTTGGCAATCGGATAGCCCGTCGCTTTGGAAGCCAATGCGGAGGAACGGCTCACACGGGGATTGACCTCAATGACACAGTACTCAAAGCTGGTGGGATGCAGCGCAAACTGCACATTACATCCGCCCGTGATGCCAAGCTCGTTGATAATATTGAGCGCGGAACTTCGAAGCATCTGATATTCTTTGTCTCCCAGCGTCTGTGACGGCGCCACCACGATGCTGTCGCCCGTGTGCACGCCCACCGGATCGATGTTTTCCATATTACATACGGTGATACAGTTGCCCGCGCTGTCCCGCATCACCTCATATTCGATTTCCTTCCAGCCTGCGATACAGCGCTCCACCAGAACCTGCCCCACACGGGAAAGCCTGAGACCGTTCGCCAGAATCTCTTCCAGCTCCGTCTGATTATGTGCGATACCGCCGCCGGAACCGCCCAGTGTATAGGCGGGACGCAGCACTACCGGATATCCGATCTTCGTGGCAAAGGCTACGCCGTCCTCGATATTTTCCACCACAAGAGAGGGCGCGCAGGGCTCCCCGATCTTCTCCATCGTCTCCTTGAACTCCAGACGGTCCTCCGCCTTCTTGATCGTCGCCGCGGTCGTTCCGAGAAGAGTGACTCCGTGCTCTTTTAAGAAGCCGGACTCATCCAGCTCCATACCGAGATTTAAGCCCGCCTGGCCACCCATATTGGGCAGCAGACTGTCAGGTTTTTCCTTGATGATGATGTTCTCAATGACCCGAGTAGTCAACGGCTCAATATATACTTTATCCGCAATATCTCCGTCTGTCATGATCGTTGCGGGATTGGAGTTTACCAGAATGACCTCCATGCCCTCCTCTTTTAAGGAGCGGCACGCCTGCGTCCCCGCATAATCAAATTCTGCTGCCTGACCTATGACAATCGGTCCCGACCCGATCACAAGTACTCTTTTCACATTCGGATTCTTCGGCATAATTATATCCTCCGTGCATTTATCTATTGAGCGGGCAAAAGTCTATTCTTCGTCGCCTCGCTTGCTCTCAGAATTATCTTCTCATCATTTCTATAAACCGATCAAACAGATCCCCCGAATCCTGCGGTCCGGGGCATGCCTCCGGATGGAACTGCACCGTAAAGATGTTCTTGCCCGTGTATGAAAGCCCTTCGTTGGTTCCGTCATTGACGTTGATAAAGGCGGGAACCGCCACCTTCGGGTCAAGCTTGTCCGTATCCACCACATAACCGTGGTTCTGGGAAGAAATGTACACTCTTCCCGTTTCCAAGTCCTTCACCGGGTGATTGCCGCCCCTGTGTCCGTATTTCATCTTGTAGGTATCCGCTCCCGTGGCAAGCGCCATCAACTGATGTCCGAGACAGATCGCAAATATGGTGATATCCGTATCGTACAGCTTCTTGATCTGTGCGATCACTTCCGTGCACTCCTTCGGGTCGCCCGGTCCGTTGCTGAGCATAATACCGTCCGGTTTTGCATCGATAATCTCCTGTGCCGGAGTACCTGCCGGATAAACCGTCACCTCGCACCCTCTCGCCGCAAGAGATTTGGCGATGTTATCCTTGGCGCCAAGATCGAGCAGCGCAACTTTGAGCCCCAGCCCGTTCAGCTCGCGGACCATGCTCGGTTTCTTCTCTCGAATCCCCTTTTCATACTCCTCTCTCTTAAACTGCGAACTGCCGGAGATCGGACCGTTGTCCGACAGATCCTTTGCGGCAGTCAGTGTATATTTCTCCTGACAGGTCACGATATCCACCACCTTGCCGGTTGTGTAGGCTTTCAGCTTCGGAAGGATTTCTTCCAATCTATAATTCTCATCGGTGGTGATCATGCCGTTCATGGTGCCCTTCTCACGTAAGATCTTCGTGAGCGCTCTCGTATCGATTCCCGCGATGCCCGGCACATCATTCTCCTCAAGGAACTCCTGAATCGTCATGTCACATCTGAAATTACTCGGAATACGGCTCAGCTCTCTGACGATGAAGCCGTCCGGCCATGCCTTGCGCGACTCCATATCCTCCCTGCATATACCGTAGTTGCCGATCAGCGGATAAGTCATACACACTGCCTGTCCCGCGTAGGACGGGTCGGTGAGAACCTCCAGATATCCCGCCATGGAAGTATTAAAGACTATTTCGCTGATAATCTCCTTCTGCGCACCGATATGTGTTCCTTCAAAAACAGTGCCGTCTTCCAAAATTAAGAACGCCTTCATCCTGTCACCTGTTCTTTCTATAACATCTTCTGAGTTCGCGAGCAAGCGCACTCGCTTTTCTATTGTAGCACAAGACCTTGTGCCGTTCAATTGCAAAGTCAGCTCCGATTTCATAATACTATTCTCTCAAAAAGACCTCCTGCAAGGGGGTTCTCCCTAACACGAGGTCTTTCTCGATTCACTATTTAAAGTAAGATACGCCGGACTCGAATATCTTCAAATCCTGCTCTCCGTAAATATTGACTGCAACGCCCTCTCCCCTTCTCTCGGAATGTGCCATCTTGCCGAAACACCTTCCGTCGGGAGATGTAATGCCTTCGATGGAGACATAGGAACCGTTGATGTTCCACTCCTCGTCCATCGTGATATGTCCGTCCACATCCGCATACTGTGTGGCCACCTGACCGTTCGCAAACAGTTTATCGATCCACTCCCCCGGAGCTACGAAACGCCCTTCTCCGTGGGATGCCGGGTTCACGTAAGTATTGCCGAGCACTGCACCCTGAAGCCACGGGGATTTATTGGATACTACTTTGATATACGCCATCTTGGAGATATGGCGATTGACCGTGTTGAAAGTCAGCGTCGGGGAATCGTCTTTCTGCCCTGTAATCTCTCCGTAAGGTACCAGTCCCAGTTTGATCAATGCCTGGAAACCGTTGCAGATGCCGAGCGCCAATCCGTCTCTCTCATGAAGCAGCTTGCTCACCGCTTCTTTGATCTTGGCATTCAGGAAAGCGGTGGCAAAGAACTTGGCGGAACCGTCCGGTTCGTCGCCCGCCGAGAACCCGCCGGGGAACATGATAATCTGCGCCTGCCCGATTGCTTTTTCAAACACCTCAACGCTCTCTCTGATGTCCTCCGCAGTCAGGTTCTTAAATACCTTGGTGATGACATCCGCTCCTGCTCTCGCAAAAGCCGCGGCGCTGTCATACTCACAGTTTGTGCCCGGGAATACCGGGATAAACACTGTCGGCTTCGCTACTTTGTTCTTACATACATAGATCTCCTTGGCCTCATACAGACCCGAGTTCACTTCGCTCTTATCCTTGCCCGCCGTGTACGGGAATACCTTATCAAGCTTCTCGGTCCACGCCTGCAAAGCTTCCTCCATGGAAATCTTCACATCGCCGTATACGAATGCGGGTTCTTCCGTCACCGTGCCGATGACGGTCAGGTTCGGTCTCTTTCCATTAAATACTGTCTCTTTCGCTGCCCCGGTCATCAATTCTTCCACTGCATCCGCAGGCATCTCCGCAAGAATCTCTCCCAATCCGTTATCGAAAAGGTCCTTCGCCGCAAGACCGCTCTCCAGCATCACACCCAGCTTGTTTCCGAATGCCATCTTGCTGACAGCGGCTGCTACACCCTTTGCGTCCAGCGCGTAAGCGGAAAGGATTTTCCTTTGTGACATAAGTGTCATGATTGTATCATACACTTTCATGACACTCTCATAGACCGGTAGGTCATATTCATTCTTATCTATATGGAAACGGACAATCCTACTGCCCGCCTTCTTGAGCTCAGGGCTGACAATATTGTGCTGTTTGCCGATATCAACCGCAAAGGAAACGAGTGTGGGCGGTACATCGATGTCATTAAAAGTCCCGGACATGGAATCCTTGCCGCCGATGGAGGGAAGGCCGTAACCCATCTGGGCATCATATGCACCCAAAAGCGCCGCAAAAGGCTGACTCCAGCGGCCCGGCTCCTCGCTCATTCTTCTGAAATATTCCTGGAAAGTAAAGCGAATCGTCCTATAATCTCCGCCATTGGCCACGATCTTCGCCATGGACTCCGTCACCGCATAGATTGCGCCGTGATACGGGCTCCAACTGGACAGATAAGGATCGAATCCGTAACTCATCATCGTCACGGTGTCCGTCTTACCTTCTAATACAGGGAGCTTGGCAACCATTGCCTGTGTCTCCGTCAACTGATATTTACCGCCGTAAGGCATATATACGCTGCCCGCGCCGATGGAGGCATCGAACATCTCCACCAAGCCCTTTTGGGAGCATACATTCAAGTCATTTAATAAGGCCAGCCATGCTTTCCTGACATCATCTTTTGCAAGTGCATCCGCCACCGCAGGCGTTGCGACCTTCTTGAAATAGTTGTCATTTTCTTCCGGCATATCTACCGCCACGGACGTCTCCTGGTGTGCGCCGTTGGTGTCGAGAAATGCTCTGGAAATATTGACGATCTCCTTGCCGCGCCACTTAAGCACAAGCCTCGGCTCTTTCGTCACGACCGCAACCTCCACCGCTTCCAGATTCTCCTGCGCAGCGTAGCCTAAGAATTCGTCCACATCCTTCGGGGCAACCACAACCGCCATTCTCTCCTGAGACTCAGAAATCGCCAGCTCCGTTCCGTCAAGGCCCGCATATTTCTTCGGCACTTTGTCAAGGTCTACTACAAGCCCGTCCGCCAGCTCACCGATGGCAACGGACACACCGCCGGCACCGAAATCGTTACATTTCTTAATCAGTCTGCTCACTTCCGCACGACGGAACAGTCGCTGAATCTTGCGCTCCGTGGGCGCATTACCCTTCTGCACCTCCGCTCCGCAAGTCTCGATGGAACTCTCCGTGTGCACCTTGGAGGAACCTGTGGCACCGCCGCAGCCGTCACGTCCTGTTCTGCCGCCGAGGAGTATAATGATATCATCGGGATCGGAAGTCTCACGAATGACATTCTTTCGCGGAGCCGCGCCCATGACCGCACCGATCTCCATTCTCTTGGCCACATAATTGGGGTGGTAAATTTCTTTGACCAATCCGGTCGCCAGACCGATCTGGTTGCCGTAGGAAGAATATCCGCTCGCCGCACCGCGCACCAGCTTCTTCTGAGAAAGCTTACCCTTCAGCGTATCCGCCACCGGAACCGTAGGGTCCGCTGCTCCTGTCACGCGCATAGCCTGATACACATATCCGCGCCCCGACAGAGGATCACGGATCGCACCGCCCAGACAAGTTGCCGCACCGCCGAAAGGCTCAATCTCCGTAGGATGGTTGTGGGTTTCATTCTTGAAAAAGACAAGCCACTCCTCCGTCACCTTACGGTCGCCGTAATCCATCTCTACCGGAACTACGACCGAGCAGGCATTGATCTCGTCGGACTGCTCCATATCATTAAGTTTTCCGTCTTTCTTCAATTTGCGCATCGCCATCAGTGCAAGATCCATCAGGCACACGAACTTGTCCTGTCGGCCCGCAAAAATCTCCTCCCTGACAGCGAGATAATTTTCATAAGTGTCCTTGATCGGCTTCCGATAGAACCCGTCCGCAAAAGTGACATCTTTTAATTCTGTGGAAAAAGTAGTATGACGGCAGTGATCCGACCAATATGTATCGAGCACACGAATCTCCGTCATCGTCGGATCCCTGTGCTCCTCACCACGATAATAATTTTGGATATGAAGAAAATCCTTAAAGGTCATGGCTAACCCCAAGGACTCATATAATCTCTTGAGTTCTGCCTCCGGCATAGCCGCAAATCCCTTAAAAACCGCTACATCGACAGGCTCGTCATATATAGTGACAAGAGTGTCAGGTTTTATCATATCTGTCTCTCTGGAGTCCACGGGATTAATACAGTATGCCTTGATCTTTGCAAACTCATCATCGGAAACGTTGCCTGTAACAAGATAAGTGACCGCAGTCTTGATAATCGGTTCCTCATCCTCCTTTAAGAATTTCACGCATTGAACAGCAGAGTCAGCTCTCTGATCAAATTGACCGGGTAAGTATTCCACACTGAACACCTTGCCGTCCGCAGGAATCTCGATCGTCTCTTCATATAAGATATCTACCGGAGGCTCGGAGAAAACGGTTCTGCAGGCTTTCTCGAAAACTTCCTGCGACAGGTTCTCCACATCATAACGGATGAATACACGAACATCTTTCACGCCGCCCACGCCAAGATAACTGCCGATCTCCTCCTGCAATTCCTTCGCTTTAACCGCAAAAGGCTCTTTCTTCTCCACATAAATGCGCTTCACATTTCCCATGATGGATTCTCCCTCATTTATTGTATTATGACATGACTTAGATATACTTGGGAAGAAATGCTGCTCTTGCATTTCTTCCGAGATGGTCGGTTACACTTAGACTATGTACTTTATTGTCTTAGTGTAACCCCATCTCATATTATGCCAAAAAATCCATCACATTTCAATCCCCGAGTCAGACAGTTATGCACCCATTTTCATCATCCGACCAACGAAATCCGTTGATCAGCGCTTTCATATCGCTACGTCGCTACGTACATCACCGTCTCCGTCTTCCATTCCACTCCCTCCAAGCCAAATGCGGTGAGCATCTGCGCCAGCAGATCCAATTATTGTAATCCTGCAACTCCCCGAATCGAAAACCTTCCGGCAGTTCGAACCGCAAATCCGTCCTTTTACAGTGTCTTGTCCGAATATGCGGAAAAACCATCAAGTAAAACCGTAGGTTTGCTTCCTACGCCATCCAAATCCGGAGATATAACAGAGAAAAAGCAGACTATATCATCCTGTTGCGCCACATAATAATCCTCATATATGTCAATATCCAACAATTTCGACGAAGAGGTAAAATGTTCAAAGGTCCTGCCACCAAATTCTGCTGTTCCTTCTGCGCTCCATTCCCATTCCAAATCCATTTTCATTCCGGCATCCAATTCTTCTGCCTTTATTTCTTCCATGAATGCTTCTATAGAATCATCCCACAAAGTGATTGCAAAATAGGCAATCGGACCAAGAATGTCAGTACTCTCCACCACGAATTCAAGGTCTACCATGATGCTGTCGTCCTCGCTGTCAAACTCATATTCATCATCGCCGAGAAATTCCTCCGCGGTTTCCATCTTAAATCCCTCCGGCAAATCAAAACGCATCCCCAGCCATTCATTTTCCCAGGATGAACCGCTTATCGTGCCGAATATCGACATTTCTTCCAAAGTTTCCATGAGAGAATCCTGCATATCCGTCTCTGTATCCGAATTGGAATCTGTCTCTGCATCCGGATTTGAATCTGTCGCTGCATATGCCATGATCCGCAGCGTCATACCCGGATAGATTAGGTTGGAATCTTGAATCAGCTCCTCATTCCACGCCACAATATCTGTATAGCGTGCACCGTCGCCCAAGTATCTCTCTGCAATCTTCCAGAGACAGTCGCCTTTTTGCACCTCATACGCATTCTCCACAGCGTATACCCTGCTGCCAAACAACGGCAATAACAAGAACCCTGCAAGCATAAATATCAATAATCTCTTAATTTTCATCGGTTTCTTACCTTCCTTCCGCCATATACGATATCACAGGCTTGCATCAATCTTGTATCAAAGTTGTATCATTTTTGCATCATTTTTCTTTTTTACGACATATAAACATTGCAGGCAACAGGAAAGCGGCGGACACTTCACACGGAAGTGCCCGCCGCTCTAAAAATACCTCATATCAAATTCTTAACCCCGTGCATCTCGCCGTACCTGTTCAATCTGTTCCTGACTGCACTCCACTATCGCCCTGATATCTTCGTCCGTCATACCGTGCCCCAGCATGTTCCTGATGATAGTACGGTTCTTTTCCTCAGATCCCTGCTTAATTCCCTGCTCTATTCCGCTTTCATACCAATACTCCCGCTCATTCTGCAAGTATGCTTTCTCGTCAAATTCATATAAACACATCGCTATAACCTCCGCCCGATTTTGTCTGAAAAACTCCGACAGAATACCATGTTCGATGCAGTAGTCTACTGCACTATCCACCGCCTCTGACAGGGGCATCTTCTTTGCATAGTCTCTCACCTGCTCCACATACATCGCATATTCCTTAAGTGTCCTGCACGCACCTAAAATCTCCTTGTTGCAGCCGTAGTTGATGTTATATACCGTCACGACAAGTTCGAGCTCCGGTTCCTCCTGACGCTTCTCGTAGGAATCTGACAGCCGTAAAGTTTGTATCTCCGGCTGTTCGGTTGCCCCGTTATAGAAGACTACGAACCTCGGAGCGGGAATCAAGGCTCTTTTTGAGTTGTACAGTCTCTGACCATCAATCCTCTTCTGCAATACGCTCGTCACATAGAAAAGATCCCGCAAAGGCATATTGGGGTTCACTGTAGACTGGTGCTCATAGACCATCAACTCCGAATCGAACACGAAAGAGACATCATTCTTGTAGTTCATATAAACCGCATTCTCCAGCGTGGTGACCTCCAACCCGCTTACGTCCGTATAATCCGTTCCGTTCAATGCATTGTAAAGGCTTAAGAGATTCTCCTTGTCCTTGAACAGCATGCGAAATATTGTGTCCTTGTAGTTGCGTTGTACTTTTGTTTCACTCATCTTGTGTCCTCCTTTGCCGCAGGAGAACAACTCCGGTTCCGGAATCTCCTGCCTTCATAGAATGTTGATTGGGATAAAAGCATGGATTTTCTGAAACTTAGTAGAATAATAGAAAGTACTTGACAACGGGCAGGTCCATAGACGGACTCGTCCGCTTGTATTAAGAAAATATGCTTTTCTGAATCATATCATATTTTTATCGTAATTGCAAATACTTTTTCAGTTGATTGACAATACCTGTCGGCAGGAAAGCGGCGGACACTTCACACGGAAGTGCCCACCGCCAATAAACAGCTTAATTCATTATTATTATTTTCCGTCAGCGTACCACGATGGAGCACGTAACCTCTGCTACCTTCTCGTTCTCCGCCTTGTTTGCATATCGTACCTGCAATTTAACTTTCCACGTCTTGCCGCTCTGTACAACGCTGACATTGTCCGTATTGTATCTGTCTTTGAGCTTCAACCGGACGGATTGTGTCTCGGGATTATAAATCAGAGGATAATCTTCCCCCGTATCATCATTGTGCCATGTTCCATTCGGCTGCAGTTCGAAATCTTCCCAGTAGTTGGCAAGCCATACACTATCTATCTCAACATCTTTCTTGCCTAATATCGCACTCAGCTTAATCTCCACATCATTATCCAACTGCCTATAGATTGTGTTGCTTGACATGGCCGCTGTCAGCTTCGGCTTACCCTGTTTCACTTTAATGTTAAGCGCCTTATCAGGCCGTACGATGTAACCGTTATAATCCTGTACATTAACAGAGAACACAGGATATACCTGGTAATTCACCTTGGTAGAGTAGCTGTTTCCCCACCGTGCCTGAACCACCAGCTTGCTGCCGTCCCACCAGCTTTCAAACATATCCTCATCTTTGCCTTCCAGCCATCCTCCATTGACCTGCCCTGACAAATTAGAAAGTTTAGGCGTGTAAGTAATGGATGTGCCGTCTATATTCATGAGATCGATCGATCCCTTCGCCGTCACCTTCAGATTCTTCGACACGGGTGTGTCAACAACTTTGACCGTCAGCGTTGTGGAGGCATATGCTGTACCCTGAGCGGGAATACCCACGCTGATCTTGAACTTGTAGGTTCCGGTGGCAAGATTGTTGTCGTTGAAGCTTACCAACACATCTCCCGGATTGCTCCAATAATCCAACACCAGACTGCCGTCGATGCTGAGGACTTTCTTTGACTTGTCGTCCTGTCCCACAAAAGTTACAAAATTCCACTCATCCCACTGAATTTGATTCGTATGTCCCTTCAGGCGAAGTGTCGTTCTTTCCTGCTGTGACTGATACACGTCATCGTGCTTATTCAGCGTCAGGGTAGATTTACCAAGCACCAGTTTCGGATCGGAAGTACTCACCGTAAGGCTATAGGGAACACTGATATAATCAGTCCAGTTAGCTTCTTTAACTTCTAAGGTGATCTTATCCGCTTTGGTCTTATAAGATTTTAAATCATCCTGCTCAACCAATCTGTTGGTAATTTGTCCCCATGGGGTCATGATCAAATAATAGGAGTTGTTGAGATCTACCCGTTTTTCACCGGTATGGCTGTCATAATTATCCCAATCGACTGCGGCCACATTCAGATCAATATATTCCCCTTTCTTCGCATTAACTACATACCGCACCTCACTGGGGTCTATATTCCATCCCGTCGCCTTATCCGTCAGCTGGATGAACGAATTCGTGTAGTACACCTTCGGATATAACGTGTCCGATTTCGCAGACAGTACGATGGTCGGTTTCTTGGTCTCGGTCGATACAGTCAAGTTCGCCTGGAACTCACCGTCATAACCCTTCAGCCTGTATCTCAGGATTCCCTTATTCTTCTTCGCATCTCTCTTTACAACGCCGTCTTGCCCGACAGAATTATCATCTTCCCAGATAATGTCATACTGGTTATCTCCGGTCGGTCTTAATGTATAACTACAATCGGCATCGTTCGCCGGCTTCTTGGCATCCTTATAATCATCCAGGCACAAACTACCACTATCGATTTCTGCCCCGCCTGCTACGGTGACAGTCAGAACACCGTTTCCTTCGTCGTCATTGTAGAAAAGATTCACTTTCTTGGTCTGTTTAAATGTAACCTTCGGCACGGTATCGCTGACATTGACCGTCAGTTTGAGCTGATATGTCAGTTCCTCGGGTTCTTCCTGTTCTGTCGGCTTCACCTTAAGGTTCAGCGTGACGGTACTCTTGCCATTCTTGATGCCGGGGTCATCTTTGTCGGGAAGACTAACAACAATGTCATAAATATTGTACTGATTGTTGTCATTCTCATTGTTGTCAATCTCAACATTCCCCGTTTGATTTCCGCGAATCACAAGGCTCTCGCTCGCTTTGTCGTTCAGCAGATAATCAATATTACTTCCCTCTTCGCCTGCTGTAAATTCAAGCGGATACTTCGCGTTGGTGCGAACTGTCACCGTCGCAGTTCTGTTTTCTGCTGTCATCGCCCTGTTGATGGCAACCGTGGTAGCGCTCACCGCCTTCGGCTCTTTATCCGGGAAATCGATCTGATAACGCCGGAAATTCTTCATCTCGTCGGGAGCCGTAATCTTAATCCACGCCGTACCGGGTTTGGGATTGGTGCAGGGAATCTTCACGTAGACCGTATTATCTTCGGTCTGTTCCTGCTCTTCCTCCGTTCCCTTTCCGCTGTTTTCTACACTCTTTATATTATTGATCACCGTCTTATTGGCGGTCAGCTTTAAGACTGCTGTGTCCTCACTGGCGATTGTCAGCTTCTTCTTGCTGTAGTCCTCCACCGTCGTATTATTGACCTTCACAACCAGCCACATCTGATTGCTGCTGTCCTTTGTCACATACAGCTGATCCCCATTTTCAAAGGCCGCCCCATCGAAATCATAGTTCGGACTCACTGTCACGGTCACATTAGCCGAAGCCTTATAGACCGCCTTGTTCTTGGCATTCTTCACCGTCACCGTAAAGGTTTTCTTCTCCGCTTTCCTGGTCTTGCCTACGATAGATGCCGTATACTGATAAATCTTGCCGGCCTCAACCTCCTCAAGCGCATCTTTTGGCGTGGAAGTCCACTCTACGGTATAGTTTGCCTTCTCGTATTCTTCCAGTCTCTTTATGGCGTCTTGATATCTCGCTCCGCCATCATCATCCCATATGCCTGCACCGTCGAGAACATACTGATAACTCAGCGTAACCTGTTCGGCATTATCATATTCACCGCTCTCCTCGTTCAGCGCATCACCGGCCCACATTGAGGACGGCACGCCTTCATACCACTCAGGCTCATCGTCTTGGCGTTCCTCATTCGTGTTCTTCATCGTCAGCGTAATGCCCATCGGGGTAACGAAAGCCACCCAGACATGACCGCTGAATTGTTTGACTCCGTTAAATGTGTAAGTGGCCGCAAAGGGATGACCGTAGGAACCCTTGAAACTTGCCAGGGATGTGTTCGGTTCGTCCCATGTCCAGCCTGTATCTGTGTCATCGTCATAAGGAAGCTCTATAGCGGCAAGCGTCTCATCGATGCCCAGAATTGCATATAAGTCATCTATGCTTTTGCCGTTGATAGACTCATGCGCCTTCTCATCCCAGGTATACTGTTGTACCACTGTGACCTCGCATGTTGCCGTAGCGAGCGCTCCGCCCTCCGGTACGAACTGATCATTATTGTAGTCGCCGGCCAGATAGGACACTTTGACCGTAGCGGTTCCCGGTTTTTCCGCCCTGATTCCGCCGTCGTATACCGGTTTACCCTCTTTATCTGTTTTGGGGTTATCCTCATCATCCTTTACTTGTATTAGAGAAATAGCGTCGCTACCGCCTTCTATCTCCCACTTGATCCTGCTTTCATTTCTGTCCACACCTACGGGATAGTAGCGGACCTTCAGCCATTCCTCCTCCGAATTTCCATCTGCCCTATAATTCAGAGTAAGCTTTTCCTGGTCCAGCGTGATTTTTACCGGCTGCTCGGAAGCCCACGTCTCATGTACCTCAAGATATGTGTTGCTGCCGGACTTATATTTTACATAATAGTAAATCTGTCCCTGATTGCTCCACGCCGTCATGTTACCGTTATTATCGATGGTCGCCCGATCTGCATCGAGGGCTTTCCATGTGACAGAGGTGTAGCCATTTGCACCAAGCTCACTCGCCTTAACTTTATTGCCGGCACGATCGCCCGCCATAAGCTCCTTCGCCACACCGACGACCGGATTTCCTCCGTTCTCTTCATTCCATTCATCCCAATATAAGGACGTGACAAGGTACTCGGTAGTACCTAATGACAGAATGTTGTCAAAATGAAGCCTTGTATTCTTTTCATTCCCTTCATCACTGACTTCATACCGAAATTGCTGCCATTCCTCCTTCGCTACTATGGCTGTCGGATTGCCGGACGAATGCTTGAACAATCTGAGATCCGCATTGTTAAACGGCAAGCTTGTATTATACTTCTCACCCTGCTGATTATAATCGAAATCTACCCACCGGGCCGGAAATGCTGTTGTCGCGAACTTCAATTTCAATCCCTGGTTAGCAAGCTCTGTCAACGTGAAGGTCGCCTTAACGTTCGCTGTTGTCTTATAGGGTGCCCCCAGCGTAAATCTCACTTCCGATTCTGTATTCCAGAAAGCGAAATCTACCCACCCCAGATGGTCATCGTCGATGTCTTCCAAAATATCGATTGCACCATTGACATAGTCTTTCTGTATCGTCCTGGAAGATGAATCAAACAAACGAAACTCTATACAGTTGAAAGTCTGACCCTGTTCTTTGTACCAACCCAGAATACTTGTTATCTTCTCGCTATTGTTCTTCCCACTATTTTCCTGGGCTTTATCCTCCTCAATGACAAGCCGCGAATATGGTTGTTCGTCAATTGTGTCACTGTTATCAATATCTCCCAGATAATTCAGCACCTTACCGCTTTCCGTGACAGCATTGATCCAGACATTGTAGAGCTCGAAGTATTGCTCTCCGCCTACCGTGTAAGACACGCTGTAATATTCGCCATCACCGTATCGCAAGGTACTGAGCGTCGCGATCCTCTCATCCTCTTCATTCTGCTGAATGGTATAAAATTGCTCGCTGTATTCATTCAGGATTTTCCATGTGACATTCTCCACATCGTCCCAAGCGCCGCTGCGGCTCCCTGCCCTAAGTTCCGTATCCTTATAGAGCGGATAGCTGACATTACACATGGACGTGATCAGATAGTCCTTCTTTGCTTCAAACTGATTTGCCGGAGCTTTCACCGCACCGCTTACGTTAAACACGATATGCGACTGTTTGTTCTTATGGTCAACTTCATAGTCAAGCTTGAAAACCGGAGGCACGACCTGCGACGGCGCATCACCACTCATAGTCATAAGAACCGTATGCGGCTCATCCGCCCCCACCCAGAAGCAATCCGATATGTCATAGTTCTCGCCGCCCTTGTTCCAGTAGAGGCTGACCCCGCCGCTCTCCCCCACTGGGAAATCAGTCGTTGCCATGTTTATCTTCATACCCTGATTCTTCACCGGAGTCAATGTACATCCGACCGGTAACTCAGCATCATTACGCTCTATTGCGGTCGGGTAATGCAGGCTGTAACCCATAGACAGACCGTCCGGCAAGTTAAAATTATAGTCAATCCAGTATTCTTCGGCTTCGTAATTCATAATGCGGACTGCGCCATTGTAATAATTTCCATTGATCTTTATATTGGGATTTGATGCGCTGATCTCCCCGTCTACATACACTTCGATCTGAACGCAGTCAAACTTCTGATCTATTCCTTCATCACAATAATAATTCAGAACCTCCCAAAGGTTGTCAATACCTGCCGCTTTGGCATCGTTCTCATCCACAACCAAGCGGCTGCCTTTATCCTGAATCTCTCCCACATATGCCGGTTTCTCAAGCGCTGCCATCGGCTCGTCGGCGCTCATGATATCCGCGCCGATATCGTTCATGGACACAGATTCCTCGTCCGCCGTGAGCTCATCGCCGCTCTCCCCGGGCTCGGCTTCGTCCTCCGAATCTCCCGCTTCACCGCCATCATCCGGCTGATCCGCATCATCACTCAGATCCGGCTTTTCGGGGTCTTCAGGTACTTCAGGATTCTCGGTCTTGCCCGTACCCCCTCCCACATTCTCGGACTCATCCGTACCGCCGGGAGCTGTAGTCGTCTCATCGCCGCTTAAATCCCCGTCATTCTCATCGCCGGCCGTTTCCTGTGCCGTAACGTCATCCGCGGATAAGAGGTCGTCAACATTGCCCCCTCCCGTTGCATAAACGGACATTCCCGTCTGCGGTGCGGCGGTGATGAGCATCGCCATCGCCAGCAGCACAGAAACCGTTCGTTTCCAGCAGAATTTTTTCTTACTCATGTTTCTCCTCCTTGTTAAAATTATTATTTTATATGGTCAGAAAATAATGTCGTGTTTATATCCTACCAACTTTCACCCCTTTTTTGTTCCGCAACTTGCGGACATTTATACTCCGGTTGGCACGAATTTTTCATTCATGAATTGATTTTTTGCCGCATTGATATTAATGTTAATAGTAGTTAAGTAATACTGACGCAAGGAGATTGGCCAATGACAACCAAGAAAGATTCCTCCAATACGGCGGACACCGCTCCTACCACCGCCAGGCTGCTGCGGATGCTGGAGACTTCTCCGCGTCGATTTCAGGAACAGCAGCTTGCCGAGAAGAACGATCCGTCCTTCCATGCATACCTGAATAAACTGATGGAAGAATATCAATATTATGCACCCGATCTCGTGGTAGGCGCCTGCATCAGCAAGACCTATGTCTATCAGTTCATCAACGGAGATCGTCTGCCGGGCCGCGATATCATCCTGCGTATTGCCTTGGCCATGGGACTGACTCTTGATGAGACGCAGAGACTTCTCACCTTGGCCGGCAAAAGCGTTCTCTATCCCAGAATTCGCAGAGACGCAAGTATATTATACTGCATCAGAAAGAAAATGTCATTAGATGAATCAAATTCTTTTCTGGAAGATTTAGGAGAGGAAACACTGTTATGACCGCATCGGAGAAACTCCATCACACTCAGGAATTCGCACAGACTTACGATCGCGTGGAAAGACCTGTTCTGCCCGACAGCTTATCACACTATAAGTTTGTGTCCTGTCTTGCCGACAGTTCGCAGAAAAAGACGTGGATTTTGGAGAAACCCAACGGACAACGGGTGTTATGCAAATATGCCACCGGTGAATATATAGATATGCTTCGCACAGAGAGCGAATTCTTTATGCGCGGGAAATTTCCTTTCGTTCCCTATGTGTACGATTACTTTGAGACATTAGACGGTGCGTACCTGCTCCGGGAATATATAGAAGGGCAGACGCTCGGTGAGCTGGTAGAGAAGGAGGGTCCGCTGTCCTTGGACAAGGCCGTGTCACTTATCATTCGGCTCTGCGGTCATCTTGAGCGTTTTCACACCGCCGTTCCCCCTATTATCTATCGGGATTTAAAGCCTTCCAACATTGTGCTGCAGCCATCGGGCGACTGTTATCTGATCGATCTGGGAACAGTGCGTACATACCACGAAGACAATACGGCCGACACGGTGTTTATCGGGACCGCCGAAACAGCGGCTCCCGAACAATTTGGTGCCAGACAGACAGATGCCCGCACCGACATCTATTCACTGGGCGTCCTCTTCTATTATCTTTTGACCGGCGAACTGAAGATACAGGAGAGCAATCTGAGAAAACTGCCTTTTAGGGCAGCCCGCATCATTAGAAAATGTACCGCTTTTGACCCGAATGGTCGATATACCGACGTGTCCATGGTGATTTCCGCGCTTCACAAGTTTGATCGATCGGGGCGAAGAATTGTGCTCTCCGCCGTTAACTGTGCCGCCATCGTCGTTCTCGCCGTTCTGACGACACTTTTGCTTCTTCCGAAGTCTGCCGGCACACACGATATTGTTTTCTCCTCCCCACTGATGGAGCAGGCTGTCCGCTCCGCCGTAGGTAAGACGGATGGAGAAGTCATCGATGAACAGGATTTGGAGAAGATCACGCAGCTTTATATCTGCGGGGATGAAGTGTTCTATACTGCGGACGATTACAACCGGCATGAAGACAATCACCATGTCTTCGTGGAGACCCACGACTATGGCGATATAGACGATATTTCCCTATTACAAAAAATGCCCAATCTCCACATTGTGGTATTGGACTATCAAAAGATATATGATATTTCACCGCTTCAGGATTTGGAATTGATAAGCCTTTCGCTCTGCGGCAACCCTATCACCGATTTGTCCTGCCTGCGGAATCAGAAGGCTTTGAAGGAACTCTATCTCGCCAAGACAGGGGCATTTTCCTTAGAAGACCTGACAGGATGCAACGCTCTCACAACATTGGACTGTTCCTATACAGCGGTGACCTCACTGAAGCCGATCACCTCCCTGCCTATCCGCGCTATCCGCTTGACGAACGCGCCTGTCACGGACTGGGAAGATATTGTTACGCTTCCGCTGGAAGAACTTTTTGCGAGTCATGTGTCACCGGATAATTTCGCCTATATCGCGAATATTTCCTCCTTACGGCATCTGACCTTGAGCAACAGCGGCATCACATCCCTGAAGGAAATCACCGTTTTTCAAAACATAGCTTTGTTGGATCTAAACAACAACCTTCTCAGTAATCTGGACGGAATAGATCAGTTTACCGGTCTTGAGGGTATCTTTCTGAGCGGCAACGCCATCACCGACTTGTCTGTTCTTACAGAAATCCATTCGTTGACCTCTCTGGGCATGCCCAACGGCATTATGGATTTTACTTTCCTCAATGAAATGCCTCAGTTACAATGGGTTTTCGTCCAGACACAACAACTGCCCGCACTGTATGAAGCGGTTCCGGAACCGTGGTTTAACCTGCATTGTGATTGACAGCTCGCTATCGCTCTATAATTCGGAGAAACCGCTCATGATGGCGTCGGCATCGCTTGACGCACCTTCCGGATAAGTCAATTCTATATACACCACTCTGTCATCCTTCTTCATAATGTAGCAGATCAGATCTGTATTATATCCATCCTGACCCGTCACAGCTGTGTATTTCTCAAAATATCTTCCGCCGATCTCTTCCGTACCCTCAAACTCCAGTTCCTGTATGATCGGGTCCGCGTACGAGTCTTTCATCTGCTGCCGAAGCCACTCCGCATAACCGCTCGCGGATTTATCGGACCGCTCCACCCCGATCACCAGACCGACATCCTCGGAATCAGATGACACCATCAATTCATAGACCGTATTCTGCAGCATCGACAACACATCACCCCCTTCAACGGAAACATCGGCAGCTTCGGAGATCACGCTGGCCATGGCTCCGGCAAACTGATTATAAAAATCCAACTCCGCTCCGGATGTCAATGTAAACCCGCTCGGCTGATCATACCGCATTCCCAGCCATTCGCTTTCCCAGTATGTACCGTAATTGATACCTTTCACATAGCTGTCCGAAGACGCTGTCTCCCCGCTGTCCACCGTCCTGTCCACAACGACGGTATTCTCGGCAGATGAACTGCGTCCCTGCTCATTATCCGCAGCCGGAACAGCATCCGTATCCTCCTCACCGTCCCGCACCTTCTTCTCCGCCGCTTTGACCCGGGCACTTGCCAGCATCTCTGCATACTCGTCCAGCGCACCGCTCTCGTCCACATTGGATACATACAGGAAATCACCTTTATCGCAGGCAATGATCAGGTTGCCGTCACCGATATCCGTCACCACC
The DNA here is from genome assembly GCA_022510625.1 of Lachnospiraceae bacterium. Classification (GTDB taxonomy): domain Bacteria; phylum Bacillota; class Clostridia; order Lachnospirales; family Lachnospiraceae; genus UBA3282. Next base: position 12,530 of record JAFLTD010000017.1, on the reverse strand, counting down.
GCATAGACAAACAAGGCGATACCGAGGCAGGCACATATAAGCCCCATAACGGAACTCCATTTGTACGCCAGGTAATCCATAAGTCCTACGATACCGAATATGATTGCTATGATGCACGGTATAATTCCTATGTACCAATACGCCGTAATAAATCCCAGCAATCCAAAACAAATTGAAAGTATACCTATCATGCTGTTTTTCATATTATCTCTCCGCCCTCATTTGTTTTCCAGTCCTCTTTCTAAACATCCACGATCAAACCCTGCATTATATACAGAAGCTGCTCATCTACCATTTTCTCTGTGATACCGAAAGTCTGCGCATTAATCTTCAATCCTTCCAGCACATACATGATATTGCTCGCCGCACCCCTGGGATTCTCACAGTAGAACTCCCCGCTTGCGATTCCCGCCTCAATCAACTTCTCGATCACTCTGACACCTGCGTCAAATTGTTTGCGCAGCATATTGTTCTTGTCGGTCGATTTGTGCGCAAAGAAATATTCATAGACCGCAACGGTCAAATTATTCTTTTTCTGCAGCAATTCTTTCTTCTGCTCCTTGAGGAAAAGCGTCAGAATGTCCGCCGCCGTAGCCTCCTCGGAAATATGTCCGGCAAAGAGATCGTCCGTCTCTTGTGCCTCCATCTGTAAGATCTCCATCAGAATCTGCTCTGTGCTGTCGAAATACAGATACAGTCCGCCCCGGCTGATCTCACATGCCTCCACGATGTCCTTCATCGTCACATTCTTAAAGCCTTTCTCCACAAATACTTCTCTTGCCTTATCCAAGATATACTGTTTTTTCTGTACTGATTTTTCTCCCATACCGTTACTGATTCCTTCTCCTTTTTCTATAGTGCTACATCGGTTTATCCCAAAACTCTATGTTTTCTTTCATTTTGCGGACGACTTTCAGAAAAATACCGTTGGATACCGCCTCCGTCCACAATCTGCCCTTGGTCATGCCGCCCATGACATACTTGGACAGGATACCCTTTAAGACATTCATCTCCTTAATATCCGCCCGTGATATGGCATTCAGCTCATCCTGCACCGTACGAATTTCATTTCGGGAATAGATATACGGATAATTGCGGTCAAGCAGCCCCGTCCCCTGCACTTCCTTGATGAAACTCATCAGTGTGCTGTCATATACGAGAAATGTAATCGAATTCTCCTTGATTCCGTTTCCCTCAAAAGTTTCGGAAACACTGCTGCCCACTCCCGCTTTATCTTCCAGCCACGGAAGGTATCGGATCAGCTTCTCCACATCCGGTTTGTATTGATTGACCATTTGCTGTCTGTATGCAATATCTTCCTTCTCCATCTGCACTGCCTTTCTCTGCTGAAAACGCTTGCATGACAACCTTGTCATAAGCTCTGTCATATCATTCTAGCACACTTTCATGAAAACTACTGTACAAAATACTTGTAAAGTTCTTGTGCACTTTGTCGGAATACACTTTTTTCGGTTCAAAAGGATTGCGTGTATTATCTGAAAACTCGCTTTTTTTCTTGTTTTTGTCGAATAATTGCAGTATACTAAAAGATAGCGTATAGCGACAAGGGGGTATATTGAGTATGTCTGTAAAAGAATTTCCCGCGGGGACCATTTTGGTACAGAGCGAACAGGCGATCACTTCGCTTCATGTGATTGCAAAGGGTACGGTACGCGCCACCTATCCGGGCGGTGAACTATACTTACATAAAGGGGACGTCATCGGAGTCTGCGAACTTTTCTTCGACTCTTATTTTATCACCTATCAGGCTGAAGAGGCTACTGCGCTTGCCTCCTATCCTTTTTCGGCGGCCCAACTGTCCGGCATCCTGCATTCCAACGCAGATATGGCAAGCCGAATTGTCACTTCCATGTTCAGGCAGTTACAGGACATTCTGGACCAGTATGAACTGGCTCTCTTTGACTGTGATAACTTCTATCACTATTTAATGGACAGTTACGAGGAATATCTGTCGTTCTGCGGCAAGCATAATATTTCCGCAAGGGCGCTGCCGGGTCTGGAGACACTGACAGAACTGGTGTTGGAGGAAGATATAGCCGGTTGGCTCGGCGGCTATTACTCACAGCTTCGCACTCTCGTTACGGATTCGACCGTCAAAGACCGGGATCCGGACTTCCTTCAGGGACTTTTGCTGAAGGCGAGCGAGGATATCCAACATGTAATATCTGTGTGCCGTGTTCTGTATGACTATAAATCGGAGATAACCAAACTTCTGATGAGCGAGAACCGCTTGGACTTTTTCGACCTCTATACCAGTCTGGTATATAAGATCGGTTCCCACGCGGACGATTCTACACCGCTTATTGCTGCAATCTCGACGATGATGATCCAGTTGGAAAGTCAGCCTTCCATCGATAAGGAAATGTATAACCAGCGTGTTAAAGAATATCGGGAACGTCTCAATGCGTTAGACCAGTACGCAGAACAACAGTCCGATGGCAACAGCAACCCGCAGGATATACCTGAGATACGTGACTCGATGAACACGATTCTCTCCTATTCCCAAGTGGACGAAGAGACTGCCGGCGCCTTCAGAAAGGCTGTCAGTGAATACAGCAAGCAGACCGATAAGAACAATACGGACGATGCTTCCAGGAAACTTCGCCTGACCATTACCAAACTGTTCTATCAGATTTATGAGAAGGCATTTATGAGAAGTCTCCATGATTTTGAGGTGCCGAAATTGCTCCTGATGTTCTTCAATTTCGGCTATGTGGATGAACATCTGGCAGGTATGGACAATGCGGCTTATCTGTATTCCATTGTGGACAGACTGCCCTCCGATCCCTCAAGAAACGTTTATACATTCTACGAATGGCTGTGCGCAATCTACAAGGGTAAGAAGACGCCCAGCCGCAACGAATTTGACAATGATTATCAGGCCTATGTGCACGAATTGAAAATATCCGGTAAGATCAGTGCCGAGGAAGAGATGACAAGGCTTCAGGACAGGGAGAAGCAGGTGCAGTACGAGCTCCGCAATATGTTCCAGTCCGTCAACAAGATCACCTTTGGTCGAATCAGCAGCTTCTGTCCGCTCTTCTCGGAGCATAATATTTTGAAAGAACCTGATAAATCCCTGGTGTCCGCCGACAAGGTGGAGGCGACCTTCAAGCAGATTCGCTCAATTGACTTTAGTGCATACTACCGCGATGTGATCTACACCAACCCTCAACTCGGTATCGGCAAAGAATATGTCGGCGTGGAGATTCTGCCGGATGTTATTCTGATGCCTAACGTAGGTGTCAGAGGCGTTATGTGGCAGGAGATTGAGGGGCGCAAGCGTACGACACCTTCCCGCATGATGATATCCGTATTTCAGATGGAAGACCTGACCAAGATCTTGGTCAGACTTACCGGGGATTACCGTTGGGAGATGTGCAAACGTATTCAGGGTGCCAGATGGAACGATATTTCAGAACCGTCTCTCACCAGCAGATATTTCGATTATATTCAATTCTATAAGAAAAACCGTGACCTTTCTGCCGATGCCAAAGACAAGATCAAGCTCAACATGCAGAAGGCTAAGAACAGTTTCAAAGAAATGTTCATCAGAGATTATGAATCCTGGATTCTCTATGAGGGCACCGGTTCCCCGCGTCTGAATAAGATTGCGCGTGCAATCCTGTTTGAGTACTGTCCGTTCTCCAAGGAGATTCGTGATAAGTTGAAGGCAAACCCGCTCTACAAGGAGACGATGGAACGCTACGATATCAAGCTGGCACAGACCATTCACCACTACGATAACCTGTTCCAGAAGCTCAAGAATATCGGTGCACAGATTCCTGCGGAGATCCAAGCTCAGAGAGACTACCTCGACCGTTAAATTTTTTCGGGTGTTATGTCGGCGTATACATGATATCGGAAATCAAAATATTTTTAAAACTGAGAAAAAATTTAATTAAATTTACTATTTTGCAACTTTCTTTCGCTAATATAGTTTTATTCTTTTGCAATATAATTGTAGACGATGTCGAAAAAAGATACTATAGTAAATATAGGCTTGATCACGGAAGTCAAGTCGGGTTATAGCAATTCCGGAAGAATTCCCCTTTTACACAAGCGAAAACCTCGAAGGCAAACCCTTCGAGGTTTTTGCTTGTATGAAGCTGCCGCTCTTTCGCCGAATCATATGTGCCGATGATATCTTTCTGATCAGCTGATGGTATCTATTTGAGCACTAACACAGAATATCCGGGCATCTTGGCAATACCTTTCTCCACCGTGATCTGCTCCTCTCCCGTGACAAGTGCCGCCCGCGTTTGGGTAGAGTCATCCACCGGATGTCCGTTCAAAGACAGGCCGCTCAGATCCACGCTCTCCGTGTCCGCACCGGTGACAAACACGAGTAGAAGCTCGGAATCCTCATAGGTTTTGCGCAGCACGCACACCCGGTCTGAGGATACTTCCGCCAGATACTCCGCCTTTCCTCTGGCGATCTCCGGATTTTGATTCCTGATCTTAATTGCCTTCCTGAAATACCGATAGATAGAATATTCGTCCTGCTCCTGCTCCTCCAGGCTGTCGTACTTCATCTCGAAATCGTCCATGTCCGCCGGGCCGTCACACATTCCCTCCGCGTCCGCATTCTTGCTCCAATACATCGGTGCCCGCTTATTCTCATCCTTGCCGGAACCCCGCATACCAAGCTCCTCGCCGTAGTACAGGAACGCGGAACCGCTCATGAACAGATTCATTGCACCCGCCATCTTGACCCGGCTGTCTGAATTTTCACCAACATAGTACCCCACGCTTCTCGCCATATCATGATTGGTGTAGAAGGGCGCATCAATGTAATTCTCGTTATACTGTCCGAAAGTCTCATCCAGCTCTGCCACAGCGGTGCCGTACTTATCGGCCGGCGAACCGTTCATGACCTTGGCGATCACGCCTTCCGCCCCGGCGAAAGAGAAATCAAAGAGACTGTCGATACCGCTCTCGTAATACTGTGAGTAGGAACTGATGTTAGCCCATGCCTCCCCTACCAGATAAGCATCTTCTCTCTGTGACTTGACCGTGTTGGTCAACCATCGAAGAAACTCAATATTGTCCGGAACATTGTCAGTATAGTACTCTTTTACCGCATCCAGGCGGAAACCGCCCACGCCCATATCGAGCCAGTACTGCGTAATACCCTTAATCTCCTCCCGCAATTCCTCGCAGCCCAAATTCAGGTCGGGCATCTCACTCCAAAACTGTGCCTCATAATACCAGTCGGTTCCGCTCACCTGACTGTAACCCGAAGCGGGTTCCTTGGTAAAATGATAGTAATCAAAGTACGGACACTGTGCCGTATCCGGTTCCCCGTCACCCAGTTCCCTCAGATAAGCACACGCTTCCTGAAACCAGGGATGCCCGGAGGAAGTGTGATTCAGCACCAGATCCATAATGACTTTAATGTCACGCTCGCCGCATGCCGCAAGAAACGCCTGAAAATCCTCCAGCGTACCGTATGCGGGGTCGATCGCATAATAGTCCGTCACATCGTACTTGTGATAAGTCGGCGAAGGATGAACCGGCATCAGCCAGATACCGTTACAACCCAAGTCTGCATCAGTCGTATCGTCACCGTCATTGATATAGTCCAGTTTGGATGTCAACCCCTGAAGATCCCCGATACCGTCACCGTCACTGTCATAGAAGGAATATACGAACACTTCATAGTAAGTGCGGTAGTTATCGTCTATCACATTTAAGGGAATCGTATCAGTGATATCCTCCTCGATATTTGCCGCCTCGCCGGAAGCGCTATCCTCCGCCATCAATGTCTGCTCTGTATCCTGCTCTGCCGCCGCACCGCTGTCCGACGTGCCTCCCGACCCACCGCAGGACGACACAAACAGCATGCCAAGTGCTGTCAGTAAAGCAGCTTGGCGGCGTATTCTGCCCTTTTTTATCATCTGACCAACCTCCATATGAAGAGTGCAGGCCGCCATAAGACGGTCTGCACCTGATTAGTAATCACTGTATTTTCACGAACAACATATCCGAGAGGCATTAACCCTTTACAGCACCGCCCGTTACACCTTCTACATAGTACTTCTGCAAGCATATGAAGAGAATTGTGATCGGCACGGCTACCAGCATACCACCCGCACAGAATCTCGTGAAGTAACCCTGATAATCGTTGGTCCATACCCATCTCTGCATCGCCACCGCTACGTTATAGCTGTCAGAAAAGCCAAATGCCACATAGGAAGCAAAGATGTAATCACACCAAGGAGCCATGAAAGCTACCAGTGCCGCATAGATGATGATCGGCTTGGACATCGGAATAATCATTGTCAGGAACACTCTCGCTCTGGACGCTCCATCAATTCTTGCCGCCTCATCAAGTGCTTTCGGGATCGTGTCAAAATAACCTTTGGTGACATAGTATCCCATACCGGAACTTGCTACCGAAATCAAGATCAAACCCGGAATTGCACCCGCCTGTGTCAGATTGAACTGCTTTAACAGGAAGTACAGACAGATCATCGTAAGGAATCCGGGGAACATACCCAGAATCAGCCAGAACTTCATCAGGAACGTACGCCCTTTGAAACGCATACGGGACAACGCATAGCTGACACAAAGTACCACAATCGTCTGAAGCAGAGCTACAAAACAAGCGATGATCAGCGTATTTCCGTACCAACGTAAAAACTGGCTATCCGAGGTACTTAACAGGAACTTATAGGAATCCAGTGAAAACTGTTTCGGTATCAAATACTCTACTACACCGCCGCCGCCTTCCGTGTAGGAACGCAGGCTCTGCAAAAACAGGCAGAAAAACGGGAACAGCCAAATAATACTGATAATAATCAAAAAAATGTAAGTAAGCGTATTGCCTATTGTTCTTTTTGCTTTCAAACCCATTATTGGAATCCCTCCTCATCTCTTACAGACGGCAGCATGCCGTATACTACGAGTGAAATAACCGCTGTGACAACGAATATCATAATACCGAGGACTGCTGTCATTCGATAATTCGAATCGTTGATCGTCATCTTATACAGCCAGGTGACAAGCAGATCCGTGTAACCCGCATTGTTGGAAAGTTCCATAGAATGAGGACCACCCTGTGTCAACAGATAGATTACGTTGAAGTTGTTCAGGTTTCCGGTAAACTGTGTAAGCAGGAACGGTCCCGTCACAAACAGCATGTAAGGGAGCGTGATGCTTCTAAACATCTGGAATCCGGTCGCGCCATCAATTCTTGCACTCTCGTACAGATCCTCCGGAATATTCATCAAAAGTCCGGTGGTAATCAACATCGTATAAGGGATACCGATCCAGAGGTTGATTACGATGATCATTACCCTTGCCAGTATCGGATTGGACCAGAAAGGAATCGTGTTGCTGATCCATCCCCATTTCATCAGATACGTATTGACCAAACCGTCGTTTGCAAACATCTTGTTCAAGTAAAGCAGTGAAACGAACTGAGGAACCGCAATAGTCATGACCAGAATGGTTCTCCAAAGTTTCTTGAATTTAATACCTTTTTTATTTATCAGGATTGCAACACCCATACCGCAGAAATAGGTGAGGAATGTTGCAAAAAATGCCCAAATCAATGTCCATGCAAGCACCGTGAGGAACGTGGAACCGAGTCCTGTGGTGCCGAAGGAGAACAGATTCTTGAAGTTCTCCAATCCAACCCACCCAAACAGATTCGTGGGCGGTTGATGGTTCGCATCATAATCCGTAAATGCGATAAAAATCATGAAAATAATCGGCAATACCGTGAACACGAAAACACCCAGAACAGGCAGTGCCAACAATGTCTTGTCAAAATGGGAATCAAGCAGAGAGTGCAGATCACCTCTTATCGTTCCGAGCGACTTGCCCGCTGCGAGAAGCTGCTCCTCATTGCGGTTCTCCCTGACATTCATTCTCCATATGAATAGAAACATGAAAATCAGAATAATCGTCAAAAGACTGTAAAGCAAAATAAGGAAACTGTTGTCATTGTAGCTGAACGTTCCGTCAGCATTCATCACTCTCGCAACCGTTCCCAGCGTGCCGATGTCCTTCAGATAACCCCAGCCGAAGCCGACCATATACAGGATAAACAGCACTTCTATCGCCAAAAATGCGATACCTCTCAAAAACTGCTTACGCATAATGGGCCCGAAACCCATGATCAGATAGGAAACCTTGGTTTTCCAATCTCCCTGCGTAAATGTCAGACCGATTTCTTTAAAATCATACCCAACCCCGCTGAAAAATTGTCCGACTTTGCTCTTGCCGGATTTTGCATCGTTTGCCATATCCGAAACCCCTCCTGACTTTGCTTTTCTTACAATACACGGCAGAGAGAAAGCTCTCTGCCGAATATCGTCATCATACTTATATCAATTACTTTGCATAGGACATACAAGTATCCTGGAATTTCTGAAGTGCACTCATCAGATCGTCATCACTTGTAGATGTGCTGATCGTACCGGAGATTACATCATCACCGAGAGCTGTTGCCAGATCCCAGTACTCACCCGGGTAGTTGCCCTGAGGAATGGTGTATGCCAGCTGCTCTGCCAAAGCGGAAAGAGCTTCGTCAGCCTGAACTGCAGAATCCTGCTGAGCTGTCAAGTTGGACGGACCCCAGCTTACTGCCTGATAACGTGCAAGCTGTACTTCCGTACCTGTCAGGTACTGAGCCAGTGCATGGCACACTGCAAGTTTGCCCGGATCAACCTGAGGCTTGATACCTAATAACTTAAATCCACCGAAACCGCTCAACTGATAGCTGTTGCCGTCGGAACCTGTGAAGGAAGGAAGCTTTGCACATCCATAGTTATCACCAAAGATATCCTTTGCTGCATCGGCATCCCATGTACCGTCAACGATTGCACCGATGTTTGACCCTGCGGAGATGGAAGAACCATTCTGGAATGCAGAAGAAGATGCAAGTTCAATGATTTCTTTGAAAGCAACCACACCCTTATCGGATGCGTAGTCTACATTACATCCGGTGAAGTTACCGTTGCTGTCGGTATCGTAAGTCAATGTACATCCTGTAGCAAAGAAGAATGCTGTCTGATACCAACCGGAGTTGATCTCAAAATAGAAATTCTTGCCTGCTGCCTCGCAGTCTGCAACAATCTTCTCTAAAGATGTAGGATCTGTTACTACACTCTTGTCATAGTATAAGAAGTAACCGTTGTCGGATGTCATCGGATAAGCGTATGCTACATCGCCGACAAGTGCTGCGCTTGCTGCACCCGCATCGTTCTGTGTTGAAACGAAAGTGGCATTGTCGCCTACAATAGGAGATAACGCACCTGCGGAAACAAGACGTGTGATCTGGTCCTGTGCGAAACCGAAAATATCCGCACCGCCCTCAACGTCCGTGAGCATGTTGCCTGCCGCATCACCCTCACCTACAGGCTCAACCGTAACGGAATAACCTGCCATATCGGGATGTGCCGCAAAGAATTCATCCGCTTTGGATTTTGTGAACTCTACAGTGTTCTCTGCTACCCAGATTGTGATTGTGCCTGAGCCGTAATCCGTGATTTCGCTGCCTGAACCGCTGTCTGCCGCTGAACCACTGTCTGCTGATGAACCACTGTCTGCTGATGAACCACTGTCTGTTGCCGGAGCACTGCCGGAACCGCTGTCGGAACCGCCGCCGCATCCTACAAGACAGCCGGCTACCATTGCTGTTGCCAGTAATGTTGCCAAAACTTTCTTCTTCATAATTTTTTCCTCTCTCTTTCCGATCCGGACAGGGTATCGTCAAACACCTTGCCGAATCAATGGTTTACTGTTTTGATTTCTATATAAAACGTGCCGCCACGTTCTATATCAAAATTATGATGGACAGAGGTTTTATATTCTATGATATAGAATATAAAGAAAGGACTAGTCCTTTCTTGCGCGTAAGCGCCGTGTTTACCGCTGTTCGACGAAAATCTGCACAATTTTTTCGAAAACTTTCGTACTCTAGATAAATTTACCACTTTTCCATGCACTTTGTCAATATGAAAATCGATTTACGGGGGATACCTTTTCCCGTTTTTATAGGGAATTCACCCGCTTGTTTGTAACTTTTCGACAAAATTGCGAAAATTTTCGCAATTATTCAATTCATCTATTGCAATTCGTCTGCTTTTCTTCTATTCTTAAATTACATATCGGTTATTTTACAGTTCTGACACGGAGGTTACCATGGCTACTATCAAAGACATCGCCGACCGACTCGGCATATCTGTCAGCACCGTATCCAAAGGACTAAACGGTGCCAGCGATATAAGTGAATCCCTTCGCCAGACCGTACTGGACACTGCTGTGGAACTCGGTTATACCACAAAGCAAATGCGCGGTAAAGCTCGCAAAAAGCTCTGTATTTTCGTGGAAAACATGGAATACGAAACACCGGAACAATTCGGATATGATATCATTCTCGGGTTTCGTCAGTTTGCTTTCCGCGAAGACTACGAGGTTACGGTTACACCGATCACACCGGTCTTCCAAGCCACGGAAAAGTACGATACCTACATGTTAAAAAACGGATATGTGGGAGCTTTCCATCTGGGACTCGCCCTGCAGGACGACTGGATGACACATTTTCAGTCTACCGCCATTCCCACCGTTCTTCTTGACAATAATATTAAAAAGAATCCCGCTGTCAGCTATATAGGCACCGACAGCTTTGAGGGCATCGACGATGCCATTGAGCACCTGACCTCACTGGGACACCGCCGGATCGGACTGATCAACGGTTCACGCCATTCCTTTATCTGCGATCAGCGCCGTCAGGCGTACATCGACAGCATGACCGCTCACAATCTTCCTTTCAGCGAAGAAACCATGCCCTACGGCTATTTTGTCCCGGAAGCTGCCAAACCTCATGTCGGCAACCTGCTCTCCATGGGTATCACCGCCATCCTGTGCGGCAACGATCTGATTGCCTCCGGCGTAATTGACGAATGCAGCGCACTCGGTTACCGTGTTCCCGAAGATGTCAGCGTCATCGGTTTCGACGATATTCCGATGTCGGACAAACTCACCCCGCCGCTCACCACCATTCGTCAGGATCGCATCGAGCTGGGTAAATGCGGATTCTATGCGCTGAATTCACAGATCAACAATGTCTCCATCAGCCGGACATTACTCCGTCCAAGACTGATCGTGCGCGGTTCTACCGGATCAGTAAAGACTTAAGTCTATGAACCCGTATTCCGATATTCTTTTATCGTTTCAAATGCGGGCAAGGCGTTTCCGTCATAGTCAAACAGCGCCTGATTTGCCCACTCATTGCCGCAGGGACCTTTTTCTTCTATATATGGGAGCGCCGCCTCGGTTGCCCAACCCGAACCGGGTACGGGAATCCATGCCGGTTCCCAGTAGAAGAAACCTTTGCATCTGCCCTCCGGAACCTGATCTATCACGTTAAAGAGCGCATTCATGAAATCGCTCTGTCCTGCCTTCGTCATAGGGAAAGGCAGTTTTTCCACCAGCTCCTGTTTCGTCGCGTAGCCTTTGCGCTCATCGGGCGACAGCTTCTCATACTCCGCGTAATCCTCCATGGTATATCCCATAGATACTTCCGCAACAACCAGCTCCTTGCCGTAGCGCATTGCCAAGTCATTCATATTATTCTTAAGATCGTCAAGTGTACCGTGCCAGAAGGGATAATATGACAATCCGATAATCTGGAAATCTTCGCCCCGCTCGATATAGTGATCGAACCAGTCTCTGTACATGGCATTGTTGCCGCCGTTGTCCAGGTGGATCATGACCGGCATATCCGCATCTATCGCCCTCACAGCGCGGATGCCCGCACTGATGAAACGTGCGAGATTGTCATAGTTCGGCATCTGTCCCAACGGCCACAGCATACCGTTGGTCAGCTCGTTGCCCACCTGAATCAGGTCCGGATATGCACCGGCTCCCCTCAGGGCAAGCAAAGTGTCCTTCGTGTAGGTATAAACCGCATCTTCAAGCTGCTCTGCATTCATGCCGCGCCACGCCTTGGGTACTCTCTGTTTGCCGGGATCTGCCCAGAAGTCACTGTAATGCAGGTCCAAGAGCACATCCATCCCATGCGCCTTGGCACGTTTCGCAAGCGCAATGGTGACAGGCAGATCGTTGGTGCCCGCCCCGTAGGGTTTGCCGTCCTCCGAATAGGGATCGTTCCACAGACGAAGACGCACAGCGTTGACGCCGTAACTTAACAATATATCCATGACATCTTTGTTGATACCGCGGTCATAGAACTTACCGCCGCATTTTTCCACTTCCAAAAGAGTGGAGATGTCCATGCCTTTGTAGAATTTCATGTCATATTACCTCAAACGTATTTGCTCAGCGCTTTTTTAATCAAAATCAAACTTGGTAAAGCGCTTCATGGCATCTCTGTAACGGAAGCGTACCATCTCGTTCTTCTCAAGCACATCTTCCTCCGTGCCTACATACTGGCAGCGGATACAGTGATACTCCTTTTTATCTTTATCATAGAACATATCAATGTCTAAGTCTCTCATGAAGCAGGAGGGACACCTGTAATTTAATTTGCCTTT